>CBFHYE010000088.1:0-41279 GCA_965659985.1 Roseivirga sp.
GATACCAACCACCATTCATACCGAAACCTAAGCCACGGAAAGCTGGTGCCATATAATTCTGTAGATAAGTATTCGCATCATTTACCCCTGCTTCTAGCAGGAAACCAATATCTAATTGGGCTTTAGCCGAAAAGCTGCTCAACAATAAAGTCAATGCAAAAAGTGAAGTATAATTTTTTTTCATTTTGGTCGAATTAAAAATGATGGGCAATTAGTTTAATTGAGCTCTTGCGGTGAGATCTAAAAATACTTTTAAGGTAATGTTGGCGTTTTCAAACCTACCGGAAAAACCAACCTCAGCATCCAAAGTGCTTCTGTTTTCTAGAGCGGAGATTAAAACATCAATAACTTCCTGATTTGATTGAATCTGAACGCTTGATGGATTGGCCTCATCATAAAGCACTATTCTTCCTGTTGACTGCAGATTACCTTGGCCATCGTGGAAAAGTTCGTGACCTTGCGTACTCCCAAAAACTACATCTAGCAAAGAACTTCCACTTAAGTCTACTACAATTCCACCAACCGTTATAACCGTTGGATCATTATCATACTCCCCGATTGAAGCTAAATCAGCAGTAACATTGGTGATTTGCACCTCTATTTTATTTACCTTAAACTGCTCAATATCACCCAAATAATCTGCAAATTCTTCATCAGCAAGATTTACTGATGCTTGCTCATAATAAATTCCCGTAGAAGTAATATTTGAAACAGTGAATTCTATTTCATTGACTTTGGAGATATCAGTTTCCAATCCAGCCTCGCCACAACCCCAAAGAATCGAGAGAGCTAATAATGATAAAAGATAAAGTTGTTTTCGCATTGTTATGTTTTTTATAAATTTATCCAAGATATAAATAATTGTATTCAAGAATCCTTTATACGTGTGAAATACTCCTAGATAAAGCAAAAAAGTTATTTGAGTTTCACTCGGGCAACCATTTCAAAAAAGAAGGTCAGCTTAAAATCTGAATACAGCGGGCTTTGAAAATCAGCATCAAAGATGAAGTCAACAGGTCGTTGCGCTAGCACTTCTTGTGCGATTTGCTCTAATATCCCGATTTGTTCGCTAGTTAAAATATTGATCGGGTTGCCTTCTTGATAAAGCAAGACCCTATCAGAGTTTTCTAGAGGTAGGTTGTTGGCACTGAAGAAGTCTCTTCTCTCTCCTTGTGTCTCCACATCCACTTGAAGGTCTACCGTATAAGGCACAGGGTTAGTCTCATCATATTCTGATAATTGCACCCACATTCTTTTGATTTCGAACGTTTTCGCATCGTTGATGTACTCTTCAAAGTCGTTCGAAGCGAAATCAATGCGCTCCCTCAATTGGTAGCTTCCATTGGGCGAACTATTGACCTCATTACTCAGAATATCAAACTGAAACTCAGTGATCTTTGAAATATCAGTTTCAATACCAGCCTCTCCACAACTCATTAACATTATGAGTGAGAACAAAATCACTGCACCAACTTTCACCAATTTCATAACCTTTTAATATTAGGCATTAACCTACAATGAATTTACTCCTATTACATCAACTACCCTAATTCTTATACCATAGGAACATCGGGATATTTGTAACGCAATCTTTCTATTTTTGCAGCACATGCTCATCATCTACCGCATAACCTTATTCTTTTACCGTTTTTTGGTTTTTCTGGCTTCTGCTTTTAATCAAAAAGCCAAATTGGCCCTGAGTGAGAGAAAAAAGAGCTTAAACGAGCTCTATGCAAAATTGGCTGATGCCAGGGATGGGAAAATAGTTTGGTTTCACGCAGCATCTTTGGGTGAATTTGAGCAAGGTTTACCTGTAATGAAAGCCTATAAAGCCAAATATCCCGATCGCAGGATCTTAGTGAGCTTCTTTTCACCTTCAGGTTATAAACACCGTAAAGATCATCCTATCGCAGATTATACAGTCTACTTACCATGGGATAGCCCTAAAAATGCAAAGGATTTCTTCAGAAGGGTTAATCCTAAGGAGGTCTTCTTTATCAAATACGAATTTTGGTATTACATGCTCAAGGAGGTGAACCAAAACAACATTCCACTTTACAATATTTCAGCAATTTTCGTAGATAAGCATCCTTTCTTTAAATGGTACGGGAAACTGCATGTAAAAATGCTTCATTTCTTTGATCATATCTTTGTGCAAGAAACGAACTCATTGGCACGCTTAGCATCCATAGGGTTTTCAAAAGCAAGCGTCTCAGGCGACACGCGATTCGACAATGTTTTGGCTCAAGCAACAAGTGTAGAACCAATTCATAAAATCGACAACTTCAAAAAGGACAATCAATTGCTGATACTAGGGAGTGTATGGATGAAGGACATTGAAGTGCTTTCTCATTTCTTCAAAGCACTCCCCAACAATCTCAAAGTACTGATCGCCCCACATGACATATCCAAAAATAACATTTCTAAGATCACTAAGGCATTGAATCAAAACGCCACATACTTCTCCCAAGAGAAAAATGATGAAGCGCAAGTAATGATACTTGATACCATTGGTCATTTATCTAAGGCCTATCAATATGCAGATTATGCTTACATAGGCGGAGCCTTTGGAGATGGCCTTCATAATATTTTAGAAGCCACGGCATTTGGTGCACCTGTTGTATTTGGCAATAAAGGCCTCGACAAGTTCCCTGAAGCCATTGAATTAAATGTTCTGGGCGGTGCTTTTTCGGTCAATTCACCAGAGGAAGCCTATAATATTCTATCTCAGCTCAATAATGATTTTGCCCTTAGGCAAAAAGCGGGTGAGATCTGTGAGGAATATGTGCTCTCAAAAAAGGGTGCTACTGAAACCATCATGAACTATCTTGACAACACTGATGAAAGGTAGAGTATTCAAATCGACAGGGAGTTGGTATGGCGTAGAGACTGAAAATGGTCAGTACTTTCAATGCAGGTTGCGCGGAAAATTTAAGCAAGAAGGTTTGAAAGTAAATAACCCCATTGCGGTTGGTGACTATGTCATCATTGATGAAGCGCAAGAAGAAAAAGGGTCGGCTGTGATCACTGAAATTCTTCCGCGAGAAAACTATATTATTCGCAAATCGACTCGAAAAAGTAGATTCACCCATATACTAGCAAGTAATATAGATCAAGCCATTGTAATGGCCACCATCACTTTCCCACGGACCTCACAAGGTTTTATTGACAGATTCTTGGTAAGTGCAGAGTCTTTTAGAATACCAGCCATGGTGTTGATCAATAAAAAGGACATTTATAAAGAAAATGAGCTCAAAAAAGCACAAAGACTTATTGACCTCTACAATGACTTAGGCTACCCTTGTCGTTTGATCTCTTCTAGAGATGAAAAAGACATTGAAATGGTTCGTTCATTGATCAAAAACAAAACAAGTTTGATATCTGGTCACTCTGGGGTCGGTAAATCGACCTTAATGAATGCCATTGCGCCAGACTTAGCATTGAAAATCGGTGACGTTTCCACTTTTGCCAACAAAGGCACACATACCACCACATTTGCTGAGATGTTCAATGTGGGCGATGAATCTTACCTTATCGATACCCCAGGCATCAAAGAATTAGGATTGGTTGAAATGTCAGACACCGAGATCAGTCACTATTTTCCAGAAATGAGGGCCTATTTGGGTGCATGTAAATTCAACGATTGCATTCATGTGAACGAACCGGGCTGTCGTGTGATCGAAGCCTTAGAAAACGAGGAGATCGATGAGTCGCGATATATCAGTTATTTGAGTATCCTAGAGGATCACGACAGTCATCGTTAATAAAAAAAGCCGGAATTAACCGGCTTCATTCAATCTGTCATGTACAAATTCGATTTGAGTCTTTCCGTGTGGTTTCGGCTTTCCATTTTCGTCAAGGTTCACCATAACGATACTGTCAATACTTAAGATATCCTTATGGGTTTGCTTGTTTCTCACCTCGCAGCGCAAGGTGATCGAGGACTTACCAAAAGCAATTGCTTCGATTCCTATTTCTATAATATCTCCTTGAACAGGCGCACTAATGAAGTTGATCTCTGAGATGAACTTGGTTACCACATGTGGGTTTTCAAGCTGGACCACAGTATACAAAGCTGCTTCCTCATCGATCCATGCCAAAAGTTGGCCTCCAAACAATGAACCATTTGGATTCAAATCTTCAGGTTTTACCCATTTTCTAGTATGAAAATTCATTATTTCAAATATGATTTGAACATCCAATTCTGCTTTTCTAACTCTTGGATGTAGCTTGTAAATAAGTCAATCGTACCCTCATCTTTGGCTTCAGAAGCCGCTTCAAGTACACTTGCTAAATTATCAATCAATTTGTTATTCGCTGCAATAATGGCTTGTACCATATCATTCGCTTCAGCTTCTTCAGCATGTGACTCCACATCAGCATTAGAAACAATATTTTTCAATGAGCCTTTAGGCGTTCCTTCCAAAGCAAGAACTCGCTCAGCGACCTCATCGATCTTTTCAGCGGCCTCTCTGTATAGTTCCTCGAATTTATCGTGTAAAACGAAGAAAAATGGGCCTTTAACATTCCAATGGAACAATCTTAAATTCTGATAATGTACTTGATAGTTGATCAATAATTGATTCAATTTTTCGACAGTTCTTTCATTCATCTTATCCATATTTTTCCTTTTTATTTCTTACTTAACACAGCCTAAACATTATAAACCCTTTCTATGTTCCTTTATTAATTATTAATTTAGTCTATATGACATTGCAGCAATTAGAATATATTGTTTCCCTTGACACACATCGACATTTTGTGACCGCAGCCGATCATTGTTACGTTACTCAACCTACACTAACGCTTCAGATCAAAAAGCTTGAGAATGAAATGGGTACAATCATTTTTGATCGCTCCAAGCAGCCTATTGTCCCTACTGAAACGGGGAAAATCATCATTAGTAAGGCGAGGCAAATCCTTAGGGAAGCCAATCAATTGAAGGCAATGGTCAATGAGGAAAAAGATAGCATAAGCGGTACCTTCCGCATTGGGGTTATCCCGACCGTAGCGCCCTATCTCGTGCCTTTATTTTTGAACGACTTTGTGGCAAACAACCCTAGAACAAAATTAGCCATAAGGGAAGTGGAGTCTGCACAGATCATACAAGAATTGAACAACGATACGATCGATATAGGTTTAATGGCAACCCCACTGGATGAACCAAGTTTAAGAGAAATACCACTCTTTCACGAACCCTTTTTGCTTTATACCTCTATGCATCATCCTTATTATATGAAAGAGGAACTAGACGTGACAGAGATCTCGGAAAAAGGACTCTGGCTACTCACTGAAGGACATTGTTTGCGTAATCAGGTGCTAAATATTTGCGAAAAAAGGAACAGTTCTAGCAATCATTTCAACTACGAAAGTGGAAGTATCGAAACACTGAAAAACTTGGTCAAACATAATATGGGTTACACACTTGTACCTGAACTATCGGTGATCGATGAAATGGCTGACCAGCGAATCAAAAGGTTCAAATCTCCAGAACCAGTAAGAGAGGTCAGTCTTGTCGTGCACAAAAGCTTTAATAAGGAGTTAATTCTTGAGAAATTAAGAGAAAGCCTGTTAAAGGATATTCCTAAACATTTTAAAAAAGCACGTCAGTTTAAAAGGATAAAATGGAGATGAACCAATAAACTAATGAGGAAAAAGCGAAGTGCTATCGGAATTATCGATATGATCAACCTAAGAGAAATGGCAAAAATGGGGTTCTCTCTTTGCCCACTGAGTTTGTTAAAACGAAACTAGATTCAAATGAATCATACTGTTCTAAACTCGTTGCTAAAAGGAAGATAGAAAAACCTGTGATCAGCAATTCGAGCTGCCAACTCTCTAACTGAAGATTTGAAACCCACCTTCTTAATTCACTTTCATCTTTTTTATCAGTGTTTCTCATCATCTTAATTAATGACAAGATTCTGAAAGAATAATTATAAAGCAATAATGACCACGCTTTTTGTGGCCATAACCCTTCTATTTCTCTGGCTTAGCAGCATCCGCCACCATCATAAAAATAAGTGCTTGGAGATACCCAAATATCAGGATTGTTCAGCAACTCAAGATTGCTTGCCGTTTTATCACAAACAGCTAAGGGTTGATTTGAGAGTAAAACATGCCCTTTGTGATCATCAAAATATTCAGAATCACCAGTATAGATGGCCGTTCTGCCTGTAAACACACAGGGTCCATCTTCTGGCATGGGGTCTTTTATAGCACATACTTCTACACTTTCGATAAATATCGCCTCAGGTGTATCATACTGTCCAGGTTTTAAAATTCTATAAGGTCGCTTAGCACGAATCTCAACCGTACCAAACCCGATGTCAGTGATCATCTTGAGGTAATCTTTCAAGGGCAAAGAACCACTTAAGCAAAGCGCTCTCAGCCTTTCATCAAACTTCAATGAGTCTGGCATTTTTTGCTCAGCAATTGGATCTGATAATACCAGTCGCCCTCTAGGTTTTAGTACACGATACATCTCCTTTAGCGCTTTCTTCAAATCTTCTTCATGGAAAATATTGAATAAGCAATTTTGAGCTGCGACATCAATGCTTTCGTCTTCAATTGGCAAGTTAAGTGCGTCTCCTTTGCGTAAACTTACGTAAGCGGGGTCGAACCAATCATTTTGCTCTGTTGCCACTTTAAAGTTCTTGTCGCAGGCTTCTAGCATTTCATCAACGACATCAACGCCAATCACACCGTTTTCCTGCCTGCTGAAATATGAAAATTGAAGCAACTCCATTCCACCACCAACACCGACATATAGGATCTTCGGATCATTGACCAAGTCACGTGGATGCACAGTGCTACCGCAACCATAGTTCATATCTAGCATGATCTGTGGAATCTCAAGACCAGGAAATGCCCAAATGGGGGTTGTGGTACAGCACAAACCAACATCAGGAGTTTCTGCGGCCTCTTTATAAACGTTCTTGGTGGTTTCTAAGTAAGTATCCATATCAGGTTGTTGTGCCTCCACAGCTAGAACCAGCACCTGCTGTGCAGCCGTAGCAATGTTGGTTAATGATTATTTCTCTATTTAATATTTTGTCAAAATCGAATTCCCTGATATGATCAGGTGCTTCACCTCTCAACTTCAATTCTAACATTTGATTGAAATCACAATCGTAGAGATAACCATCCCAACCGATCGAGATCATATCTCGGCACATTACACCTTCTGCAGCTACTGGGTTGTAAGCATTTGCCAGTTCATTCATATACTCTTCATAGTTCTTAGAGTTGAGCAAGTAATCTAAGAATCGACTTACTGGAAGGTTTGTGATCGCAAATAGCTGGTTGAAAACAATATCGTACTCCTTGAGCAATTTATTTTTAAACTCACTTTCCAACACCTCTTGATCATCTGGCAGATAAGCTCCTGAAGGATTATAAACTAGGTCAAGTTTTAAATGTGAATCCGACTTACCATAACCAATGGCGTTAAGCATTTTCAATGCTTTGATTGACTTTTCAAAAACACCTTCTCCCCTTTGCGCATCTGTTCTTCTGGCACTGAAGGAGGGCAAAGAAGACACTACGTTTACTTTGTGCTTGGCAAAGAATTCCGGCAGGTCGTGGTATTTAGGATTGGCAAGAATGATTGTAAGGTTGCAACGGACGATAATTTGCCTGTCCATCGCTGACAACTGTTCTACAAACCAGCGGAAATCCGGGTTCATTTCAGGAGCTCCTCCTGTAAGGTCTACTGTAGTGGCATTAGAATTTGCCAAAGCCTCCAAGATCTCTTGCATGGTCTCTTTGGTCATGATCTCTTTACGATCTGGCCCGGCATCAACATGGCAGTGCTTACAAACCTGATTGCACATTTTACCAACATTTACTTGGAAGATGTCTACAGTCCTTGGTTTCAATACATCCAGCCCTGATTCTTGCAGCTTTTCCGCAAAACGTGGTATGCCTACTTCATCATTTTGAGATAAGATTTTAACCTGCTCATCAGGAGATGATAACCAATGTTTCGCTCTTTTAAGTGTCTTCAATGATGACATATTACATCAATTTCTCTTCGAGCTGATTTTTCATTTGTACGCTATTGACCAAAGTAGCCCCACCTTTGATCGCTGCTGCTACATGTACGGCTTCCATCATTTCTTGCTCATCTGCTCCTTTTTTCATGCATGCATCTGTGTAGGCATCAATACAATAAGGACAAGACTCTGCATGTGCCACAGCTAAAGCGATCAATGCTTTCTCTCTTGCTGTAAGCGCTCCTGGCTTAAAAACCTCTCCATACCAATCGAAAAATTTCTCCCCTAAGGTCTCTGATAACTCTGTTATGCTCGGAAACTTTTTCAAGTCAGCCGGATCGTAATATTTTTTAGCCATAATGGTTTTTTTTTATGTTGTGCGATTTGATAAGCCTTGAATATCGAAATGACTTTGATCAATGCAATAGACTAAAGACTAATTTTACACTCTTTTGGTTCCTTTCAACCATAGAAACCTAACGTAAAAAGTTAAACTCATCAAGATTTACGTAAATATCCACTCCATTGGATTTAGTCAATTTGCTTTTTCACCTCTTTGAAAAATAAAAGCAACTTGAACTACAGAAGGATTCTTTGAACAAATAAAAAGCCCCACACTTATCGTATGGGGCTTTGCTGTGACCTCGGCAGGATTCAAACCTGCAACCTCTTGAGCCGTAATCAAGTGCACTATTCAGTTATGCTACGAGGCCATTCCATTTGGAGGTTAAACTCCGTTAAAATGGGCTGCAAAGATAATTAATTCTTTTTCTTTGCAAAAGACGCCTATGTATACTTCTAAAAAACTTTATCTTTGCCACCGCTTTACAAAGCGCAGTCATATGAAACGAATTCTTACAATCCTTTTTCTTGTCATCATTAGTGTTTCTGCCAAAGCTCAAAGACCTGACCTACCTGGGCAGCTTTTAGTAGACTTTGGTTTTAACAGTTGGGCAAACACACCGACTGGATTAGACCTTAACTGGTTCAAGTCCAAAACTGTGAACATGACCTATTATTATGACATTCCAATAGGAAATGGAGGCTGGACTTTGACTCCTGGTGTGGGAACAAGTTGGGAGAAATACACCTTTGATAACAACTCCACGTTGATCTCTACAGTCAATAATGGCCAACGTATTATTCAAGCTGTTGATCTAAACGATGAGTTCGGAGCAAATTTGAATTTTCAATCTTCTAAACTGGGCTTATTTTACGTAGAGATGCCATTAGAAATTAGATGGTACGCCAAGAGAAATCAGTACAGTAAAGGTTTTAGAGTAGCCGTTGGAGGTAAGATCGGCTATCGTTATTCTTCTTTTACCAAACTTAAATTTGAAGACGTTCTAGAAGATCCACGCATGGTAAAAGATCGTCAAGACCTAGGTTTTGATCGCTTTAGATACGGCATTCAAGCAAGAGTTGGCTGGGGCGGATTCGGTACTTTTATCTTCTATGAATTGTCTGATAAATTTGAAAACGCACCACTTGGCGGTATCAACACGAGTACACTCACTTGGGGTATTTCCTTGACAGCTTTTTAATTACTCTCCCTTAAAGGTGGGCTTACGTTTTTCAAGAAAAGCGGTTACTCCTTCTTTGTGATCTATAGAGGCTCCAGCAATGTCCTGACAATATGCTTCATAGTCTAGCATTTCGTCTAAACTGGAGTTCTGAGATTTGTTCAGCATCTTTTTCATCAGACCTATCGCTTTGGTCGGTGCAGCAGCGTAGTAATCAGTGTATTTGGCAACTGCTTCATCCAATTCATCATCAGGCACAGCTACATTGACCAAACCCATTTTCTCAGCATCCTTTGCCGAAACCTTTGTACCCAAGGTAGCGAGCTCAAAGGCTTTTGCTGAACCCACGAGACGTGGCAAGAAGTAAGAAGATCCTGAATCAAGTACCAATCCAATATTAACAAACACCTCAATAAGTTTTGAAGACTCTGCGGCAACAATCACATCACATGCAAGTGCAAAGCTGCAACCAGCACCAGCCGCTACCCCATTCAACCGACACACAACAGGCTTTGGTAGCTTACGAATTGCCTTTATAATGGGATTATACCTTTTATGAATTGAATCTGAAAAAGACCTATTAGGCTCAGCCGAAGAGGCTTTGAGGTCTTGACCCGAACAAAAGGCCCTGCCCTCTCCTGTCAATACCACTGCCCTTACCTCTGCATCTTTTTTCACTTTCTTCAAAGCATCTTGAAGCTCAAAAGTGATCTCATTATTCAAGGCATTGTAGACCTCAGGTCGATTGAGCGTTATAGTGGCAACACCATTACTAAGCTCGTATTTCAGAAATTCATACATGCCTCAAAGAAAATAAGAAATCGAAGCATAGCAAACAGAAAAGCCTAGTAAAGCGCCAGCCCACAACTGCGCGGGCTTATGAGCACCTAGATAAAGCCTTGCCCAATAGACAAATCCATTGATAATAATGGCAACCATCAGAGGGATAAATAGTGTATTGGTTCCTGGGTATTTTACCAGAAAAGCAACTGAAAAGCCTAACCAACCTGACACACCAGCAGCATGGGCACTAATCTTCCATTTGAAGGTCACTAAGTTGGTAATAATAACCACAGCTGTGATTGCCTTAAATGCTAAATACATCAGGCCATTCATCCAATCTTGCCCACTAATAAGATAGGCCACCACCAAATAAAAAATAGTGATGAACAGAAAAGGAATGTAGCGATCCCGCCTATCCATCATATTAAGATCCTTGATCACCTTCGTAAGACGAAACATAATTACGGTGATCATGGGTATTAAGCAGGTGGTGAAAAATATCAGCCAAACAACCGTCCACTTTCCTTTTTCGGTAAGATTCGAGCTATTGCCTAAGTGAAAAAGCAGTGTATAGAACACCAATGTTGGCATCAACAATGGCTGAAAAATATAGGAAATAAGTTTAGCAGCTAGCTTCAAATCAGAGTTCCTTTCTCAATCGAGCGACAGGAATGTTGAGCTGCTCTCTATATTTGGCAACGGTTCTTCTTGCTATATTATAACCCCTTGCCTTCAATGCCTTTTCTAATTTATCATCAGAAAGCGGCTTCTTCTTGTCTTCTTTATTGATAAACTCGGCTAATACGTTTTTCACTTCACGAGAACTTACGTCTTCACCACTGGAAGTTGAAATACCCTCACTGAAGAAATATTTGAGCGGAAAAATACCAAAATCGGTTTGAATAGATTTAGAATTCGCAACCCTTGACACAGTTGAAATATCCATTTGAATCTCATTGGCGATGTCCTTCAATATCATGGGTCTCAGCTTAGATTCATCTCCTTCCTGAAAAAAATCAAACTGATACTTAATAATAGCCTCCATAGTCCTTAGGAGGGTGTTTTGCCTTTGCTTAATGGCATCGATAAACCACTTCGCTGCATCCAATTTCTGCTTAACAAAGCTGACCGTTTCCTTTAGTTTTTTGTCCTTTTTATTGCTCTTATCATAAGCACTGAACATATCAGAGTAGGATTGACTCACTCTTAATTCTGGTGCATTCCGAGAATTCAAAGTGAGGTCTAGTTTTCCATTGTTATTTGAAAGTAGAAAATCAGGGATTAAATATTGGGTCTTAACAATTCCTCCAGAAACACCCCCCGGTTTAGGATTGAGCTTGACAATTGCAGCTACAGCTTCTTTTAAAAGCCCTTCTTCTTCAATATTGAGTTTCTTGACGATCTTGTCATAGTGCTTCTTCGTAAACTCATCAAAACAAAAATCTATAATGCTCAATGCGGTTTGAAGCACCACATCATCTTCAAATTGTTCCAGTTTTCTTTGGAGTTGAATACGCAAACATTCTTGTAAATTTCGAGCACCAATGCCAGGCGGATCGAACTGTTGGATCTGTACCAATAGTTCTTCCAACTCGTCCACATCAGTTTCAATTCCCTGAGAAAAGGCTAGATCATTTACGATAGCATCAAGTTCTCTCCTGATATAACCATCAGTCTCGATGCTACCGATCAATTGTTTCGCAATGAGCTCCTGATCATCATCAAGTCCTAGATAACCTAGTTGTGCTTCGAGTTGATCATTGAGACTGGTCTGCATCGCCACAGGAATCTCTTTGTCGTCCTCCTCGCTGTAATTACCGTCTCCCTGCATTTTGTAACCGGAGTACTCATCATCTCCCAAATAATCTTCGACATTCAACTCATCACCTGAGTCAGTATTTTCTTCAAACTCTTCATTTTCAGATGATGCTTCAGCTTCTTCTCTCCCTTCTTCCAAAGCTGGGTTTAGCTCTAATTCTTCTTCTACACGTGTGTCTAGCTCGGCAGTGGGCACCTGCAAGAGCTTAATAAATTGTATCTGCTGGGGAGATAACTTTTGACCTAAGGTTTGACTTAAATTGAGTTTTTGCATTGTAGAAGATGCTGTTGTCCTTTAATCAAATTTAATTAAAGCGTGGTGAAATCCGTGATGATCTGTGAAATTTTAACAAAAATCGTGCAGTTTTTTAAAAACCACACTGAATGAATCAAAATCAATGTTTCTGAGCAGAATTGAGTCGATATACCCTTCACCTCATCCCATCTGATATTGACTTTCAAATTGTTGTTATTGAGGGTAAAAAGTCATTGCTTTGCGTTCTGTTATTGAAGATTTGAAAAATGGAGATCAGAAGAACTAAAGTTTCAGATTTATTGAAAAGCACTTCCTTTGATAAGGAAGTAATTGTGAAAGGTTGGGTAAGAACAAAACGCGGCAACAAGCACGTCAATTTTATCGCACTCAATGATGGTTCTTCAATTAATTCCATTCAGGTCGTGGCAGATCCGCAACAGATATCTGAAGATACCCTTAAAAAAATAACAACTGGTGCCTCTTTAAAAGTCATGGGTATACTAGTTGCTTCTCAAGGTGGTGGTCAAAGCATGGAAGTTCAGGCTCAAGAGATCGAGGTTTATGGTGTTGCTGACCCTGAAAATTACCCACTACAGCCCAAAAAACACTCGATGGAGTTCTTGAGAGAGATCGCTCACTTAAGACCCCGAACAAATACTTTTGGGGCAGTTTTTAGACTAAGACATGCCATGTCCTATGCGGTACATCAATTCTTTCATGAAAAGGGCTTTTACTATTGGCATAGCCCGATCATTACAGGTTCAGATGCCGAAGGTGCAGGAGAAATGTTCTCTGTCAGCGCATTGAACCTTGAGAACCCTCCCCGTACTGAAAATGGCTCTATAGATTATAAAGAAGACTTTTTTGGCCAAGCGACTAATCTAACAGTCTCAGGCCAACTGGAAGGAGAATTAGGTGCGCTTGCTCTTGGTGAGATCTACACTTTTGGTCCAACGTTCAGAGCTGAAAATTCAAACACTACACGACACCTTGCAGAATTTTGGATGATAGAACCTGAGATGGCCTTTTATGATCTGAAAGACAATATGGATCTGGCCGAGGAATTTTTGAAGTACTTAGTAAAATATGCTATTGACCATTGCGCAGAAGATCTTGCCTTTTTCGAGAAGAGATTGATCGATGAAGAAAAGAACAAACCTGCCAACGAGCGAAGCGACATGTCATTGACCGAAAAACTGCAATTCGTTGCGGAAAATGATTTTGTTCGCTTGACTTACGGAGAAGCGATAGACATTTTAAGAAACTCGAAACCTAACAAGAAGAAGAAGTTTCAATACCCAGTCGAAGGATGGGGAACTGACTTACAATCTGAGCACGAACGATACTTGGTAGAGAAGCATTTCAAAAAGCCTGTGATCTTGGTTGACTACCCGAAAGAGATCAAATCGTTCTACATGCGAATGAATGAGGATAATAAAACCGTGGCCGCGATGGACATCCTTTTCCCAGGAATTGGTGAGATCGTTGGCGGTTCTCAAAGAGAAGAAAGACTAGATTTCTTGACTAAACGAATGGATGAAATGAACATCCCGCAGGAAGATATGGACTGGTTCCTCGACACCAGAAGATATGGAACTGTTCCTCACGCTGGCTTTGGGCTTGGTTTTGAAAGATTGATGCTATTCGTCACAGGGCTTGGAAACATTAGGGATGTCATACCTTTTCCAAGAACACCTGGTAATGCCGCATTCTAAAACAATAAACCCCGAAGCTTCGGGGTTTTTTATTTCTTTGAAAATCTTACAGTTTGTTGAAATTTCTCTCGGTCTTCTCGAACCAAGACGAGATAGTAACCTCTGGGAAAACGACTAACGTCTACTTTGTATTTTTTGAACCCTGATTTCTCTAAACGAATCACCATTTTAGAACCAATAATCGATCTGATCTCAATTTTAGGTGATAAAACATCCGTCTTGCTTAGGTCTATTGTGATCTCATCGGAAGTAGGATTTGGATATACATCAACTTTGATCTTTTCCTTAGCATTACCTCTTTCCCCTACTTGAGCTGTTTGTGCAGAAAGGCTCGCGCAAGTAATAAAAATGCTGAAAAACAGCACTAAATTCAATTTCGATATGTAGTGGTTGAAGTATTTCACTATCAATTAGACCCTAAATAAGTGTTGTAGGTTTGGTTAAAGATAACTTTTTTCAAATAAATCATGTATTTCTAACGTTACTCATTGCTTTAGGTAACATTTGAAGCAAATCTGATGCCATTAAAGAAGCCTCCCCAAACGCATCTTTTGCTATGTCACCAGCCGAACCATGTAGATAAACAGCAGAAATCAAAGCATCCCTTCTGGATAAGCCTTGTGCTAAAAAACTTACGATAATCCCAGATAATACATCCCCACTACCTGCTGTAGCCATACCTGAATTTCCTGTCGGATTGAAGTACACATCACCATTTGGACTGACAATAGCTGAATGAGCTCCTTTGATCAAAATGACAAGGTCATGTTTTTCGGCCAGGCGTTTTACTTTTTCAATACGTTCCAAACCGTGAGTTGAAGGACCTATAAGTCGTTCAAGTTCTCCCAAATGGGGCGTGAGAATAGCCCTACCATGAATCAAATCAAGCAATGCTTGATCTTGGGATATAATATTGAGGGCGTCTGCATCTAGAATCAACGGTTTTTCATTTTTAGATAAAAAATTAGATAACCAATCTGAAGTTGCTTTTTCTGTGCCGATACCTGGGCCGACACAAATTGCAGAAGCCTTGGGTAGCACTTCTCCTGATGTTATATAATCTTCATTCAGATCGAGGAGAGCCATTGCCTCGGGTAGAGAACTTTGAAGGATCTCCTCTCCTCTGCTAGGTATGTGTACTGTACATAGACCAACCCCTGATCGAAGTGCTGCATTTGCGCATAAAACAGCAGCTCCCATTTTCCCTTGGCTCCCTGCAAAAATCTGTGCATGACCATAAACGCCCTTATGAGCAAACTTATCTCTGGGCTTGATTTGCACATCCACTTCTTCAACAAGGTAGAAACCAGAAGGAAGCGCATCGATAAAAGATTCGTCTAAACCGATATCCAACACTGTCACTTCTCCACAGTATTTACCTATTTCCGGAATAAAGAAGGTCAATTTTGGACGCTGAAAAGTAAGTGTATAATTAGCTTGAACGCATACGGCCGATAGATCTACCTGGTCTGACATTAAACCCGATGGTATATCAACAGACACTACTGGCACATCGCTCTTGTTTACCAATTCTACAATCTCTCTGAATTCACCCTCCAATGGTCTATTTAAACCACTGCCAAAAAGCGCATCGATCAAAACATCAAAATTTGAATTTATTGTCGAACCCGAAATTTTATCTAAGGGCAAACTCAAACGTTTCAAGTTTTCTTCGCAATCAGCTGACAGGTTCGAAGTAGAAGACATGCCTACTTTGACATGAAATCCTTTTGAATTCAATAACCTAGCGATAGCAAGCCCGTCTCCACCATTGTTACCAGGTCCAGCCAAGATTAAAACCTTAACAGAAAGATCAAAAAGCTCACAAAATGCAGTGACGAATCGAGATGAAGCGCGCTCCATCAAGTCTATCGATTCAATCGGTTCATTTGTGATGGCTAGAGCATCAGCAGCCCTCATTTGCTCAGAAGTAACAATTTTTTTCACTTAAAATCTATATAGGGTAAGAGCCTCATGACTTGCAATGAGTCGAATGACTTTAAGTTAATTAAATCTGATTTACTCCTGAATTTCCCAATCTTACTTTTTGCATTAAATATCTCTTTGGTCTGTTCGTATGAAATGTATGGATGAGCATTGATTTCTTTAAAAGTTGAAAGATTGATTTTGATCTTCGCTAAAACTGAATCTCTTATGATCAACTGATCCTTAAAACTGATAAATAAAGAATCTGACACCCCATACACCTCCTTTAATTGTTCGATATCAGAAAACCCACCCAATATCTTTCTGTATTTTACAATTCGATTGGCATAAACGCTTCCAATACCCCGAAGCTTTTTAAACTGTATCGTATCAGCAGAGTTTAGTGGGATGCGAAGCTTTTTCTCTGGTGTAGTAATAGTAGAGTCGACTAAATCACTGACACCCTTTTCTATAGTCTCAAGCCGTTCTTTCACTAATTGGGGCACTCTATTTGTGCTAGGTCGAATCAATATATATGGCTTTAAGGATTGAAATAAAGAATCGGGGAAGTCATAAATGTTTTTAAGGCCATTAACTTCTTCAAACGATCCTCCAGCATTTCTGTAATTGACAATTCTCTGAGCGAGGAATGGAGGAACCCCAAGGAGCATGAAGCTATCAAGAGACAGCTCATTAGGATCAAAATAGAAGGGTTCGATAGGCCTCATTATGGGATCATCCACTGACCTTATTTGCTTCACTAGACTATCAAGCAGTTGAAGGTCAGTAGTGTTATCATAGTCAGATCGAAACCAAATGGAATACAAAGAAGGAAGGAAAATGAAAAAAAGGATAAGAGGAATACAAACGACTACCGCATTCATTTCTCTTTTCGAGAAACCCAACCAGCCTCTGAGATTTTTTTTCATTGGAAAATGTGTGTGTGTACTATTTGGCTAAACGAAGCTTAGACAAAATAATATATTTTTGAAACTCAAGCCAGTAACATCTTATTTCATTCTATTTTATTGAGAACGGTTCTAAATAAACAAAGTGTGACAAAAGTCACTTTTAATGACAATTGACAAGAGGTATTTTTGTCACAGCTGTAAGAGGCTATAGCAGGTATGCAGGGAAACTTTAAATACGTAGGACTTTCTTTTAAAAACACTCCGGTCGAGATCCGTGAAGTTATCGCGCTCGATGACCAGTTGATGTCGGAATTGATCGAAGCCTTAAAGGACACCTTAGAAATTTCAGACATCCTTGTTCTATCCACTTGCAACAGAACAGAGATCTATTACAGCTCATCTTCTGACTTAAGCCAAGAGATCATTAAAATCTTAGGTTTAAAGAAAGGCCTAAATGATATACTTGCATATAAGGATTACTTCCGTGTGATAGACAATGCGGATGAGGCTTCACAGCAGCTCTTCAGAGTCGCCATGGGGCTTGAAGCGCAAGTCATTGGTGATCTTCAAATCATCAATCAAGTCAAGAGGGCTTACCAGCTTTCCGCAGATCGTCAAGTAGCAGGACCTTTCCTTCATCGTATTTTGCATACCATTTTCTTTGCTAATAAGAGAGTCTTCCAAGAGACTAACTTCAGAAATGGTGCTGCTTCTGTTTCTTATGCCTCAGCAGAATTGATTCGTTCAATAGATCAAAACATTAAAGATCCGAAGATCTTGGTATTGGGTCTTGGGGAAATAGGAGAAGATGTTGCCAGACACTTGTCTGATGACCAAGCGAACATCACTTTGGCTAATCGCTCGTTTGATAAAGCCATGCAGCTAGCAATTGAGTTGAATTTAGCAGCAAAGAGTTTTGAAGATGCACTTGAGAACATTAGTGATTTTGACATCATCGTCTCAAGCATCCCAGTGAAGCATTTGATCAATAAGCAGCACTTTGCGAAGAAAAAAGATCATGCATTGCATTTTGTGATCGACCTTTCCATACCAAGGTCTGTCGATCCAGCAATCGAAGATATCTCTGGTGTAGGTCTCTACAACATCGATGAAATTCAAAGCAATACTTCGGCAGCATTAGATAAGCGAATGGCGGCCATTCCAAAAGTTGAAGCTATCATCTCTGAGTCGGTCACTGATCTCTCAGACTGGTCAATGGAAATGGAAGTTTCACCAACTATTCAAAAGCTTAAAAATGCCCTGGAGGATATTCGTCAAGAAGAACTTAAGAGACATTTAAAAAATGCTTCTCCTGAGATGGAGCAGATGGCAGAAAAACTTTCAAAGTCTCTAACTCAGAAGATCATTAAGCTTCCTGTACTTCAACTCAAAGCCGCTTGTAAAAGAGGCGAAGCAGAAACTTTAATAGATATTTTGAACGACCTGTTCGACCTGGAAAATCAACCAGTTAAAAAATAAGCAGATTCACGCTTACTCTTCTGTTCTTTAATCGTATCATTTTTTGTAAGCTTGCTCATCGTTTGTCATGCTATTCATGCCGTTAAAGAGACACATTTTATTTTACTGCTTTTTATTATGCATCCATCTTACTCAAGCATTTCAGCTCGAGCTTAAGAATGGCAATGATAAAATTGGAGTTATCAACATCTCGAATAATGAGGTGATTCTTGAATCGGTCTTTGAACAAATTGGATGGCCCTCGGGTGAAATCACCTCTGAAAACATAATTAGAGCACAAAAGAACAAACGCTGGGCACTTTATGATCGCTCTGGAAAACAATTGACACCACACGAATACGTTTATCTGGAGCGGCTTAATTCAAAATCATTTATCGCAAGCAAACGCTTGAGCAACAGCATTTTACAGACTTACGGATTGATCAATAAAAATGGTAAAGAGACCATTCCATTTGAACACTTAAGAATCGAGGCGAATCAAGGCTTATTGATCGCTACACAAAGATCAGAGGAAAACTTGACCCAATCTCTTTATAATAGTGACGGAAAACTCTTGATTCCACCGATCTACAGCCGTATACAGCCTTTGAATAACCAACACTTTGATGTTCAAGACCTAAATCAAAAACATGCGCTTTTTGATGAATTCGGGAATAGAAAAACAGCATTTGAGTTTCAAGAAATTGAAGCGTTGAACAATGATCACTTTTTGATCTCCTATTACGACCGTTTAGGCGTGATCAATAATAAAGGTGAACTCGTTGTCCCGCCTATTTACAGAAGAATTTTTCAGAGAGATAATGAGATTCGAACTGAAGGCTATCCTGAATGGACATACGTAACGGAAGAGTTTCAAAGATCATTTTTCTTTGATGAAATGCACGCTTTGGGCGACTCCCTTTTTCTAGTAGAAGCCAATGATCATTTAGGCGTCATCAATAAAACTGAAGAATACAAGGTCTATTTAGAGCACCATAGTGTGGTGGAAACCAATTCCAGTTTTGCCATTATTCGAAATAATAAAACCGGCTATTATGGCCTTTTGAACCGTCTTGCACAACAGATACTACCTGCCAACTTTGATAGTTTAATTATTCAAGAAGAATTCGCTTTTGCCAAGATCAAGCGTCTAAATGATGAGAACTGGATCGCTTATGATTTTTCTGGAAATCCCTTAAATAAAAAAGGTTACTCGAGCATAAAAAGTATTAATGCTTTTGGCTACACCATTGCTGGCCAAGGCGCTAGCTTAGGCCTGATCGGTAAAGATGGGCTAGCCCAGACACCTTTTGAATTCATCAGCATAAAGACCGCTGGAGACAATCAAATGATTGTTCAAAACGACAGAGGCACGGGGCTGATCTCTTCTAATGGAACATGGCTGATCACTCCATATAGAGATAGTATTAAATATGCCGGAGACCACTATCAATACAAACAAGGAAGCGCCAATGGAATCACCACCCTTGATGGAAAATTATTAGTCAAATCATATAATCAGCCCTATTATCTTCCTCAAGGTTATTATATAAATACACCTGATGGCTACCAACCCTATGACTTTAATGAACAGCCTATTTTCGATAATTTTTACGATACGATTCGCTCAGTTAATGATAAACTATGGTATTTGAATAGAGAGAACAAGCACTTCTTCTATAGACCTGAAGATCAATTTACAGCAGAGCTCCCCGAATCTATTGAGCAGCTCGGTCCATTTGCTGAGAACTACATCTCTTTTAAAAAGGATGGACAATGGGGTTTTTTAGATGAGGTTGGTCAATTAAGAATTGCCAACCGCTACGACAGTGTCGCCAATTTTTCAGAAGGCATAGCGCCCGTAAAACTCATTGGAAAATGGGGTGCCATAAACCGCAAAGAAGAGATCGTGCTGCAACCTGAATACGATAGCATTAGCGGTTTTTACAATGCGCTGAGCGTAGTAAAGGTGGGCGAAAAGTATGGATTAGTAGATAGAACAGGACGTGATGTCTTAGATACTAAGTATGACTTTATCAAAAGAAATAAAGATTGGGTATACCTTGAAATTGCTAAGTTAAAGGGCGTATCTGACATAAGAGGTCGAATCATTAAGTCGCCTCAATACGACAAAATCACCGCCCTAAAACAAGGTTACTTCTTAGTAGAAAAAGGATCCTTAAAAGGTGTGATCAATGAGAGTGGGCGTGATCTTATACCAATCGTCTATGAAGAAATCAAACAGTCAAATAGTGGTTTTTTGGCATTAAAAAAGGGTAAGACTAATGCTTACCCTATCAATTGATCTAATTATTTAATCAATTTATCTTTTGTCGTCACTACTCTTTCGTTTCGAAGTGGAAGCACTTGGTGGCTTAGCTATCGACTCGCGCATATCTGTATCAGCCTGAATGTTTTCGAGCTTATAATAATCCATAACACCCAAATTGCCAGAGCGGAATGCCTCGGCAACAGCCATTGGAATTTCAGCCTCAGCCTCAATCACTTTGGCGCGAGCTTCTTGTGATTTTGCTTTCATCTCTTGCTCTTCAGCTACCGCCATGGCTCTTCTTTCCTCAGCCTTGGCCTCCGCAACTTTAAGGTCGGCTTGGGCTTGGTCAGTTTGCAACTGAGCACCAATATTCGCTCCTACATCCACATCTGCAATATCGATAGAAAGTATTTCAAAGGCTGTTCCAGCATCTAAGCCTCTTTGTAGTACCAGCTTAGAGATCTTATCTGGATTCTCTAATACTTCTTTGTGCGTTCCTGCAGAACCAATAGAGGTGACAATGCCCTCCCCTACTCTGGCCAAAATAGTATCTTCACCAGCACCTCCAACTAATTGCTGAATGTTCGCTCGAACAGTAACTCGAGCTACAGCGATCAACTGAATGCCATCAGCAGCTACAGCAGCCACTTTCGGTGTTGTAATCACCTTCGGATTCACCGATATCTGTACTGCTTCAAAAACATCTCTACCCGCAAGATCGATCGCAGTAGCCTGCTTAAACCCAAGGTTGATATTCGCTTTATCTGCAGAAATCAATGCTTTGATCACCGTTGGAACATTACCACCAGCCAAATAATGCGTCTCCAAATCGGTGGTTGTCAATTCAAGCCCAGCCTTTGTCGCAGTGATCATGGCATCAACCACGATACGTGGTGGCACCTTTCTGATTCGCATGAAAACCAGCTCCAATAAACCTACACGTACGGCTGAGAATCTTGCCGTGATCCATAGATTGACGGGCACAAAATAGAGAAAAACAAAGAGTAGGATGATACCGCCCACTACGGCAACTATTAAAGCATATTCGCTCATATCTAATTGTTTATTGATTCTACAATAATCTTATTTCCTGTGATCTTAATGATCTTTACTTGCTCACCTGAATCGATCAAGTGCCCATGAGAGGTTACCTCGTAAGTCTTATTATTGAACTCCGCTTTACCAATTGGTTTCAAGTCTGAAATCGCTTCACCCCTCATTTCGATCTGAAGGCCATCCGTATAATTGGCATTAACCTTTGATTGATTAGTGGTCTTTAATGAGAACTTATCCCATGAGTTTTTCCTAAAACTCCAGACCAAAGCTATGATTGAGGTGATGAGTGATCCTGCAAGTACCAAAGCACCCGCCCGTGTTCCATAAGCTTCAAAAGTGATATAAATACCAATCCCTGTAAGTGCTAATCCGATCAGACCAAGAATAGTTGTACCTGGTACAAAAACAAGTTCTAAGTAGATCAGAATAAGACCAACTATGACAAGCAGTAAAATGGACATCCAGTCACCCATAGGTAAAAAATTCAGTCCTTAATATACGTACAAAAAGAGAAGGAATTAATAAGCTTTTGCAAAAAGCACTCTTCCTTTTGAAGGATTTCCAGAGTAGATGCATTTACCGGCTTCCTCTTTCATATCTATCGGAATACAACGAATGGTTGCCTTTGTTTCTTCCTTGATTTTTTCCTCTGTTTCAGCCGTCCCATCCCAATGAGCGGAAACAAAACCACCCTTGTCTTCGAGCACCTTTTTGAAGTCCTCGTAACTGTCCACTTCAGTAGTATGGCCTGCGCGATAATCCAATGCTTTCTTAAAGATATTCTCCTGTATCTGATCGAGTAGATCATTCACTTTGGCCGTCAGGTCATTCGTTAAGTCAAAGGACTCTTTTTCGCCCGTATCTCTTCTGGCAATTTCGATGGTATTATTCTCCATATCTCTTGGCCCCATGGCCAATCGAACAGGCACACCTTTCAATTCCCATTCGGCAAATTTAAAGCCTGGCTTATGGGTATCTCTATCATCTAGCTTCACCGTAACACCTGCTTTCCTCAAGGCTTTGACATAAGGATCTAACTTTTCTCTTATCGCATTTAATTGATCTTCACCTTTGTAAATGGGCACGATCACTACTTGAATTGGAGCTAGTTTTGGAGGTAATACCAAGCCTTGGTCATCAGAGTGCGCCATGATCAAAGCTCCCATCAAACGGGTAGACACTCCCCATGAGGTTCCCCAAACATAGTCGAGCTTTCCTTCTTTTGAAGTGAACTTGACATCGAAAGCTTTAGAAAAGTTTTGACCTAGAAAGTGCGATGTACCGGCCTGCAGTGCTTTGCCATCTTGCATTAAGGCTTCAATGCAATAGGTTTCCAGCGCGCCAGCGAATCGCTCAGCTTCTGACTTAATCCCTTTAACCACAGGGACCGCCATGAATTCTTCTGCAAATTGAGCATAGATATTCATCATTTGTACCGATTCGTCAATGGCTTCCTGCTTGGTAGCATGAGCAGTATGCCCTTCTTGCCATAAGAATTCAGCCGTTCTCAAAAACAAGCGTGTTCTCATTTCCCAACGCACAACATTTGCCCATTGGTTGACTAAAAGTGGTAGGTCACGATATGATTGAATCCAATTTTTATAGGTACTCCAAATCACCGTTTCTGAAGTAGGTCTAACAATAAGCTCCTCCTCAAGTTTTGCGTCTGGATCTACGATAACACCACCATTTTCATCATTCTTTAACCTGTAATGGGTCACCACAGCACACTCTTTGGCAAAGCCTTCGACATGGTCTGCCTCTTTACTCAAGTATGACTTAGGAATGAACAATGGAAAATAAGCATTGGTATGCCCAGTTTCTTTGAACATGCGGTCGATCTCAGCCTGCATTTTCTCCCAAATGGAGTATCCATAAGGCTTGATGATCATGCACCCACGCACGGGCGAATTCTCAGCCAGATCAGCTTTTTTTACCAACTCATTGTACCACAACGAATAATCTTCACTTCTCTTTGGTAATCCTTTGCTCATTGTTTTTTGGTATGATACTTGCTCAAGTAATGGTGATGAAATGTTCCAACAAATATATGCTTTTCGGGCTTTTTCTTGACCGAAATTCGGAAATAGACATTAACTTTAAATAAGCCAAAAGGAAAAATTATGAAAACGACAATCTACTTAAAATCCCTTGTGGCACCACTCAGCATGCTATTACTATTTGCATGCTCACCAGATCAATACCAACAAAGCGGTGAATATGATGACATCTACTTCACCAGAAATGACAGAAAGCAACAACCAGAAGTTGTTCCAGAAGTCGGTGCAAACCCTGCATTAGTTACTCAAAACACTTCTCAGGCAACTATCCCAACAGAACTTCAAGAAAAGTATAATAATACAACTACCGATGGAGCAGTTGTTTATTACGAAGAACAAGGAGCTCGAATTCAGTCTGCGAATGACCTGAATTATGATGACTTTGTATTTGATTACAACAATGAATATCTAGCCTATTATGAACTTCCTCTAGATTGGGAAACAGATTGGAATAGAGCCTCATTCAACGACCTGATGGCCAATGATTTTCAATTCAGATTGGCTTGGTATGATCAGTATTATAAAGGCGATGATTGGAGAATGAATCAATACTTGAGTGGTCGGTCAAGCAACTCAAGTAGAAGAGCGAATTTTTACGGTCCACAGGTAGGACTAGCGATGTATTCTATGCCTATGTATGGTGGTTTATATACAGGAGGTATGGTAGGCGTAAATCTAAACCCATGGGGTTTTTACGATCCATTCTGGAGACCTATCAATAGGTTCTCAGTTTCAATAGGCTTTGGTTTTGGGAATGGTGGTTTTTACAATCCTTGGTACAATCCCTGGTTTCATTATTACAATCCTTATTCATCCTTTCCTGTTCCTGGCTGGGGATATGGCGATGGAAATGGCAATGTAAATAACAGAACAGTTACCAGAAGTGGCAGATTACGTTCAACTTCTATCAGCTCTGTGACCAATGATTCTCAGAATGGAGCTCAAATAAGAACAAGATCGCAAAGAACAGTAAATGGTGAAGCAAGAGGCTCTGGGTCTGCCATTAATAGAGCAGGCAGAGCGGGTATTTCGAACGGTCAAGCCATAGCTAGCGGAAGAACAATTGGCAGAAACAATAGAACACGAGCAGACCTCACTTCTGGAAATATCAATCGTGTCAATACTGACCAGAATAGAATTAGTACGGGAAGAAATACTTCGAGAATTACAAGAAGCCGAATAGATGCCAGCAGAGTTTCTACCGGACGCTCAAATGCCTCTGGATTAACACGAAGTGCTGGGCGATCAGGTATAACACGAGCGGATGTAAGTAGATCAAGTGGTAGATCAGGGAGTTTCTCTAGAAGCTCAGGAAGCTTGACATTCGATAGAACATCCTCAAGTAGTATTTCAAGATCAGTGATGAGCCGAAATACCATATCTCGAGACCGTTCTTCGAGTCGAGGTTTTTTCCAAAGCGGAAACTCCAGCAGATATTCTTCAGGACCTAGTAGGTCTTCAGGTCGATCGACCATATCAGGAAGCCCTTCAAGAGGTTCTAGTAGATCTAGTGGTAGCGTTAGTAGAAGTAGCGGCTCTTCTCGATCAGGAGGTTCGGTAAGTAGATCTAGTGGATCGAGCAGTTCTGGCTCTAGCAGATCAGGTGGTAGTTCAAGAAGCGGTAGAAACTAAAATTAGCACAACATGAAGAAGGTATTTAAGCTTATCGTTTTAAGCCTGATAGCATTTTGTCTAAACAATTCGCTTCAAGCTCAGGCTCAAGTAAACCCAAATGCTTTTGGCTATTATCAAGATGCACTAAGGTTTACACAATGGGGTCAGTATGGGTCAGGAAGAATTCATGGTTTGGCGGGAGCCGGCTCAACATTGGGCGGTGACCTTAGTGCCGCATACTTGAACCCTGCCGGTTTAGGTTTTTACAACCGCAACCAGTTTACTATCACACCCAACATTTCTTTCAACTCTTATTCTACTCAGTACAATGGTGAAACTACTACTGCGGATGAAAGCTTTTTCACTTTACCGAATATTGGTGCAGCCATCAATTTCAATAAAAGCGATCTAATTCCGGGTGGTTGGCGGGGTGGAACTTTGGCTATATCCTACAATAGACTGAATCACTTTGATCAAACTTTACAATTTTCAGGCTTCAACGATGATAGTAGCATTATTGACGCTATGTTAGATAATGCCTTCGGCTTGTTTCCTTTTCAGCTAACAGGGTTAGAGCAAGTGGGCTATGATCATTACCTCATTAACCCAGACCCATTAGACAATTCTTTCTATTTGTCATTTGTTGAAGGATTCCCAACGCAAACCGAAAGATTGCGAAAAAAGGGATTCTTGGACCAATTCAGTGTAGCTGTGGGAGGAAATTATGATGACAAGATCTATGTTGGAGCTGGTGTTGGGTTTATGACCGCTCGCTATAGCTTCGAGCGATTTTATAATGAATCTTTTCAAAATTCAGCCCTTTCCTCTTTTAGTATAGATGAATTGCTGAGAGTAAGAGGAAACGGTATTAATGCAAATCTGGGTTTGATCGTAAGGCCTACTCAATTCTTTAGAATTGGAGCGTCCGTGACAACACCAACTTGGTATACGTTTAGCGAAGAAAGCGATGCATTCTACACTTCAAATTATAATAATTATGATGTTGCAGACTTTGTAGATAGCAATGGTGATCGTTTAATTCTAGAAGATACTGTTTTAAATACCCTAAATTCAAATACAGATCTTTTCATTTCTGACTATGAACTGACGACTCCATTTAAATATAATGCTGGTGCCTCACTTTTGATCGGTAAGTTAGGCTTCATCACAGCCGATGTAGAATTTCTAGATTATTCTGCGGCAAAGGTCTCATCTCTAGACTTTAGCGAAAGTGCCGATAACGAAACTATTCAGAACATCTACCAAAACACGATGAATGCGCGCTTGGGCGCTGAATTAAGGCTTAGCGTTTTGCGCTTACGAGCGGGAGTTGCCTTGATTGGCGACCCTTATGACGACTCATTCGATGGTGTAGACAGAAGTCAGAGGATTTATAGTGCAGGGCTCGGTGTATATTCCAAAATGTTCTTTGCTGATTTCGGTCTAAGTAGAACTAACTGGACGCAGTCTTCTCAGTCTTACGCCTTCTTTGATGGTACCGGTCCGGTAGCAACGACTGACATCACGCAGTATCAAGCCCGATTGACTTTAGGTATTAACTTTTAAATGTACCCTCAGCAGTGAGTTCAGAGATGATCATTTCCGTAGTGATCTGATTATCTCTGATCTTAATTTTTGCCATTTCATAAAAAGGCGCTCTTTTCTCTTTCAATTCCCGAATCTCTTGAATAAGGTCTTGATGATCATAGCTTTTGAAGATGGGACGATTCTCAACTCCTTCTTCCATTATTCTGAGGGCAAGATCTCCTGGGCTTACATCAAGATAGACTGTTAGCCCGTGTTCATTCATGGCATCCATATTAAAATGAAAACATGGAGCACCTCCACCCGTGGCCATAACATAGCCGTCTTGCTTGGCTACGATATCATGCAAGGTTTCTTTTTCTAATATTCTGAAATTGCCTTCTCCCTGATGATTAAATATATCTGGAATTGTTGTTTCGGCTCGCTTTTCGATTTCCTGATCTAGATCTATGAATTGCATACCCAAATGGCTGGCCAATGATTTGCCCAAGGTGGTTTTACCACTTCCTGCTAATCCTACCAAAAAGATCCCCGGACGAACGTTCATTACCTTAATGCTTCAATCACTTCAGCAGCAGATGGAATATCATTATAATGCCATTTTTCCATGACCACTCCATCTTTCATCAATACCAAGCCAGGGTTAGATCTAATCATGGTTTTGAGCAAGGTTTTATCTGAGTAATAATAAGGAGTTGCCAACTGTACATCGTGCCTTAAGGCTTCAAATTCAGCACCTGCCGCTGCCGTAATGGCAACAGCTTCTACATCCCTACCCAATGCACTTACTAAACTACTCAGAGGTAAATAGGCATCCATATTGGTTTTTTCGACATCATGTACGACTACCAAAAGTTTACTTCCGCTAAGCGACTCGAATGTGAAATCCCTTTCATCTCCCCACAAAGCATAATTGGTTATGGCAGGCACCGCTGTAGGATCATTAGGTGGTGGTAGAATGGCCGTATTAATGTCAGTGCCCACTTTATAAGCTCTAAAATCAACGACAGGCAAATGTCTAATGGCATTAAAAGAAACTAAAAGAGACAAGACCAATGAGACACCTACCACTACATTGGTTATAGAGCCCGCACTACTTTTGACCTCTTTCCTTTTTAAGAAAAGTACTACGATCAAAACAAGGAGAACAATATCCTTTCCGAAAGATTGCCATGGCGTAAGCTTGATTGCATCACCGAAACAACCACAATCTGTTACTTTATTGAAGTAAGCAGAATAAAAGGTCAAAAACGTGAAGAACACGATCATTGCTAGCAAAATACTCGTGGTCAACTTTTCTTTATACTTCAATAAAAGAGCGATACCCAATACAACCTCCAAGGTTGACAAGGTCACCGAGAGAAAAAGTGAAGCGGGCTTAAGGCTATTGAAAAATGGCGCGATGTCTATTGCAAAAACGGTAAAATACTCTTCTAATTTGATCTGTGTTCCCACTGGGTCATTGATCTTTATCAAGCCGGAAAAAATGAAAAGCCCCCCGACCAAATAACGTGCTACTTGTTGTGCTACTTTCATGATTTGACAAAATCCATTAAGATCAAACAAAAGACAGAATAATTGATCATATCCATATAATTGGCATCGATGCCTTCGGAAACTAATGTTGCACCTTGATTATCTTCGATTTGTTTTACGCGAAGTAGTTTCATCAAAATAATATCTGTCATTGAACTCACTCGCATCTCTCTCCAAGCTTCACCATAATCGTGGTTCTTGTTTTCAAGCAATTGACGAGTGACTTCAGCAAAATGATCATATCGTTTTTCTAAAAAGTCGGGTGCTAATTCCATTGGGTCTTTATCCGTAAGCTCCATCTGAATCAATGCGATAATACAGTAGTTGATAATGCCGATAAATTCGCCTTTGACATCATCACCAACCTTCTGACCACCTTTTTCCTGAATGGAACGAATTCGTTGTGCTTTGATGAATATTTGATCTGTCATTGAAGAAAGTCTCAAAATTCTCCATGCTGAGCCATAATCTATGGTCTTCCGCATGAACAAGTCTTTACAGACCTTAATAACTTCTTTATATTCGCCTACCGTTTGTTCTTCCAAAGGGGATAGATTTAAATTCTTGCAATTCTTGAACGCGAAAGATAGTTTTTTTCAGGTGAAAAGCACATTGAATATACATGGAAATCTCATCGACCTCAGCACGCCAAAAGTAATGGGCATACTCAATGTTACACCTGATTCTTTTTATGCTGGCAGTCGGGTATCTGATCAAGGTCACCTCCTTCAAAAGGCAGAACAAATGCTCACTGAAGGTGCTAATTTTCTTGATATCGGTGGTTATTCAACAAGACCAGGTGCTGACGATATAAGCCCTAAGGAAGAAACTGAAAGAGTCTGCAAAGCCATCTCAGAAGTAAGCAAAGCTTTCCCCCAGGCAATGATCTCTGTCGATACTTTTAGATCAGAAGTAGCCAGGTCAGCAATCGAAGTCGGAGCACACATCATCAATGATGTTTCTGGTGGCAATCTCGATGAACAGATGTTCGACACAGTTGCAGAACTCAAAGTCCCTTACATTTTAATGCATATGCGGGGCACACCACAGACCATGAAGTCTTTGGCCCATTATGATCATCTCATCACTGAAGTTTATCAAGAACTCCAAAACAAGCTGCAAAGGCTAAAGAATTTAGGAATTACGGACGTCATCATTGATGCAGGGTTTGGTTTTGCCAAGACCATCGATCACAACTATGAATTGCTGAAAAATTTAAGCTATTTTGAGCAATTAGGTGCTCCCTTACTGGCAGGCCTTTCAAGAAAGTCAATGATCTACAAAACGCTGAACATCGAAGCACAGGAAGCCCTCAATGGCACAACGGCTTTAAATATGGTTGCGCTACAACATGGAGCCAAAATCCTACGAGTTCATGATGTGAAAGAAGCTAATGAATGTGTTCAACTCTATAACCGACTGAACGCATGATCTTTCTGTTCAGAATCGGTTTTTTGGACATCCGCTGGACGGATATAGTGGATATCCTTTTGGTTAGTGTCTTAATCTATCAAGTCTACAAGCTATTAAAAGGTAGTGTTGCTGTAAGGGTCCTCATCGGTTTCCTTTTGCTATATCTTATCTACTTGATCGTTCGCGCTGCAGAGATGGACCTTCTCGCTGGCATTTTAGGTCAATTTATGGGGGTTGGAGTTTTAGCTGCCATTATCATTTTCTCACAAGAGATCAGAAAATTCTTATTGTTATTGGGGAAAACCACCTTTAGGCAAGATGGATTTTTAAAGTCAGTGATGATCTGGAAAAAGAAGGTTGGAAAAGAACAGCTCAATATTAGCCCGATCATTGAAGCCACCAAAACACTCTCCGCCTCAAACACGGGGGCCTTGATGGTGCTTTCTCGTAATACAGAATTAAAATTCTATGCTGATACGGGAGACATTATGGATGCCCATGTATCTAAAAGGCTATTGCTTTCTATTTTCAATAAATACTCGCCTCTTCATGATGGTGCGGTGATCATTTTTAAAGACCGAATTACAGCAGCACGATGCGTGCTTCCTGTTAGTGAACAAGAACTACCGGCTCAATTTGGCATGAGGCATCGTGCAGCCATGGGCATGTCTGAAGCCACCGATACACTTATTCTGATTATTTCAGAAGAAAGTGGTCAGATCAGTATTGCACGAAATGGAACAATAGATAGTAATCTCTTGATTCCAGATGTAAGAAAACGCATCAATGAATACCTTTCAGAGTCTGAACGTGCCGAGGAAACTCAATCGAATGAAAGTAATCTAGAGGTAGCTTCTTAAACCACCCCTAACTCTTTACCTACTTCAGTAAATGCCTGTATTGCCTTATCTAAGTGATGCTTTTCATGCCCAGCTGAAACCTGAACCCTTATTCTTGCTTGGCCTTTCGGCACCACAGGAAAGAAGAAACCTATGACATATATGCCTTTTTCTAACAGTGCGTCAGCCATTTTTTGCGCTAAAGGTGCATCATACAACATCACAGGAACAATGGCGTGCTCACCTGGTTTGATATCGAATCCAGCAGCAGTCATTTGCTCACGGAAGTATTTCGTGTTTTCTTCGAGCTTGTCTCTAAGCTCAGTAGTTTCTGATAGCATATCAAAAACAGCGATCGAAGCACCGACAATGGATGGTGCTAAAGTGTTTGAGAATAAATAAGGTCTCGAGCGTTGCCGAAGAATCTCAATCACCTCTTTTTTCCCAGAGGTAAACCCTCCACTTGCTCCACCTAAAGCTTTTCCGAGAGTACCTGTGATGATGTCAACACGGTCCATACAATCGCAATGCTCATGCACTCCTCTCCCCGTTTTACCCATAAAGCCAGTCGAATGGCATTCATCCGTCATTACCAGCGCCTGATATTTATCGGCCAGATCGCAAATTTTATCTAACTGCGCAATTGTGCCATCCATAGAGAAAACACCATCGGTAACGATGATCTTATTTTTTGCACCTTTTTCGTTGGCTGCTTTTAATTGCTCTTCAAGATCAGCCATATCGTTATGCTGATAACGGAAACGCATGGCCTTGCACAATCTTACACCATCGATGATCGAGGCATGATTCAACGCATCAGAAATGATGGCATCTTCTGGACCTAATAAAGGTTCGAACAATCCACCATTTGCATCGAAAGCAGCAGCATAAAGAATCGTATCTTCTACTCCTAAAAATTCGGAGATCTTTCTTTCCAATTCTTTATGGATGTCTTGTGTACCGCAAATAAAGCGTACCGAGCTCATACCAAAACCATGACTATCGATCGCGTCTTTTGCAGCCTGTACCACCTTAGGATGCGAGCTTAAACCGAGATAATTATTTGCACAGAAATTTATTACTTCTTTGCCATCTGTCGTTTTGATGTCGGCAGCTTGTGGTGTAGTGATCACGCGCTCTTTTTTGAATAAGCCTGCCTCTTTGATCTCTTTAATCTCTGCTTCTAATTTGGGTTTAAGCGTATCGTACATAATTACTTTGTTTTCGGTTTTGCAATTTTAGGGCGCATCGCTGGTTTTTTCTTGATCTCATTTTCTTCACTCAACTCCAGCTGATTCTCTCGCCTTACCTTATTGATCAAAAAGAGCTTTTGTTGAGCAAAACTGTTTGGATGCATTTGGTCAAATTCGGTCTTCCACTCTTCAAACATTGTCTTATCAGATCCATAAAATTTCTTTGGATCTATCTTTTTACTTTTTAAGAATGCTACGAAGGTCAAATCTTCCATTGGCTGCAAAGATAAAAAGAATGTTTGCTCAAGTACCTTTCATCATGCAAACGTTTTACATCTGCCCTTGTTTATCTAATATTGCAACCAACTGAGATAGGAATGGAAAGAGTTTTAGTAACCGGAGCGAGTGGACAGCTTGGCTCTGAATTGACAAATGCCTTAGGTGCCCTTCATGGCAATGAAAATGTGATCGCTTCTGACGTTTCAGGACCAAGTCCCGCCATATCAGACTTTCAATTTGAACACATTGATGTGATGAATGCAGAAGCCATCGATAAGTATATTATCAAATATGGTATTACTCAAGTCTATCATTTGGCTGCAATACTATCGGCTAAAGGTGAAGAAAAGCCACTCTGGGCTTGGGATCTGAACATGACCAGCCTTTTAAATATTCTTGAAGCAGCGCGCAAGCACAAGCTAAATAAGATCTACTGGCCAAGCTCTATAGCCGTTTTTGGGCCAAATACACCAAAAGAAAATACACCTCAATACTGCGTAAAAGAACCGAACACGATCTACGGTATTTCTAAGCAAGCAGGTGAAAGGTGGTGCCAATATTATTTTGAAAAATATGACGTAGACGTTCGCAGTATTCGATACCCAGGCTTGATCGGTTATAAATCCCTCCCGGGTGGAGGAACCACCGATTATGCTGTAGACATCTACCACAAAGCCCTCGCTGGTGAAGGTTTTACTTCTTTTTTATCAGAGAACACATCTTTACCAATGATGTACATGGCAGATGCCATTAAAGCCACAATTGATTTAATGGAATCGCCAAAGGAAAACGTTAAGATCAGGTCGAGTTACAACGTTGCTGCCTTCTCGTTTACTCCTATTGAACTTGCGCAATCGATCAAAAGGCACTACCCTGATTTTGGTATTGATTTTGCTACTGACTTTAGGCAAGCCATTGCCGACTCATGGCCCGATAGCATTGACGATAGCATTGCTAGGAAAGACTGGGGTTGGGAACCAAGTTTCTCTGTTGATGACATGACAGACGATATTTTGAAAAACTTGCCTAGGTATTTTCCGGTAAAAGAGAAAGCCTAGTTATTGAATAACTAAAGCTTAGCAAATCATGAAAAAGGTCATTTTACTTCTCACCTTATTAGGTGCTTTTTGTTCTTGCAGTAACTCGGACGAAAATCCAGGTCAGATCAAGAGATCTTTTTATGAAAACGCGGAATTGAGTCTTAGCGACAATGCAGGTGTCTACCCAAATTGGACACAAGGCGAAAAAACGATCTTCAAATTTGAGCTCATCCATCCTGACGAAATAAATATCTCAGATGATGAATTGAGTGAGATCTTTTGGATTGAAATCCCTTCAGATTTAAACCAATTTTCTATTACCGAACGCATTCAAGGAGAATCCAATATTGAAGTTTATTACACCCGCGCTTGCTATTGTTACATCCCGGAGGCATTTGAATTCTCAGATCTTATTGTAAATGGTAGGAAAACTGCTAATGGTCAATGGACGATTACATTTGAAATGAAAGCTTTAGGCGAAGAAGGAAAATATGAGCTAAATGATGAGGGAATCTATAAGCTCGACACTTTTGATTGGGATTAAGACATAAAAAAAGGCTTCATTGCTGAAGCCTTTTAAAATCACTTTAAATGTATTTATTCTCCTTGACTTAAGGAATAACCTCTTTCTCCATCGAAGAAATACAAATGCTCTGTTTTGATAAAATCAAAGCCTGCTTCTTGAACACTTTCCAGAAGGTCGATCACATCCTGGTTTTGTAATGTTTCTCCATCAGGATTCACAAAACGACATCTCCAGTGATCGGTTTTAAAGGTTTCAGGCATACCATTCGGATAAACCAAAACACCTCTATTGGAAATCAACTTTAATTTCAATTTATCCGTAGACGCATCTTTCAAAAGTCTATCACCGATCACGTCAGCATCTCTACCTGACTCTCTCCAATCGATGAAAACATCCACCCCTTTCAATTCTTTTTTCTTCTCTGGTTTTTCTTCAACGTTGACCTCGATCTTCACATCTCCGTTATACTTAACCGCTTTCAGTTTGGTGGGTTTTTGTCCCAATCTGTCGATCACGGCATCAGCAAATTCTTTCGTACCTACTTTTTGCTTGCTGATTTCAGGTCTGTAGATCTCTCCTGTATGGATACCGTCTTCGAGCGTCTTCAACCAAGCATTTTGAATCAATTCAGCTTTATCTGCTTTACCAAGCTGAACCAACATCATCGTGGCGCCATTCAATAAACCAGAAGGGTTGGCGATATTCTGACCTGCAATATCAGGCGCTGAACCGTGAATGGCCTCGAACATGGCGTGCTCCATACCGATATTCGCTGAGCCAGCCATACCGACAGAACCCGCAACTTCTGCAGCAATATCAGAGATCACATCACCATACAAATTAAGCGTAACCACAACATCTAATGATTCTGGTCTAGCGGCTACTACTGCAGATCCGATATCGATGATCCAGTGATCAGCTGCAATGTCTGGATACTCTTTAGCAATTCTATTGAATGTTTGATGAAACAAGCCATCAGTATGTTTCATGATATTATCCTTGGTCATACAAGTAACTTTCTTGCGACCATAGGCTTTGGCGTATTCAAAAGCATATCTAACGATCTTCTCTGAACCAGGCTCTGAGATCAATTTTAAGGTTTGAACCACCTCAGAAGTTTGTTGATGCTCAATTCCTGCATAAAGATCCTCTTCATTCTCACGCACGATCACCAAATCCATATTGTGGAAGTGAGATGGCACATAAGGAGGATAAGAACGGAAAGGTCTTACGTTAGAAAAAAGACCTAATGATTTTCTGATCGTTACATTCAAGCTTTTATAACCTCCTCCTTGTGGAGTAGTAATAGGCGCTTTAAGCAAGATCTTGTTTCTTCTCAGCGTCTCCCAAGACTCAGGGCTAATACCCGACTTATGACCCGCTTTGTAAACTTTTTCACCAATTTCAATGGTATCGTAAGCCAAGCCTACCTCTGCCGCATCCATGATGCGAAGGGTGGCATCCATGATCTCAGGTCCGATTCCATCTCCGTGAGCTACTGTAATTCTTTGTTCCATCCGTTCTATGCTTGATTGTGGGCGCAAATGTAGCAGACATTGCTGTAAAAGGAAACCCAATTTCTGCAATAAACCAGAAAGCTCTTCGTGTGGTTTGGCCTTTCGTATAATTTCACTCTTTTTGACTTTAGGTACCTCCTATTATCTTTGACACAACTCAAGCTTAACGATCATGTATAAGAATCTTCTCTTTGAAATAATTAATGGCATTGCCACAATTACGATAAATAGACCTGACAAACTCAATGCGCTTAATATTGATACTATAGCTGATATCAAAGCTGCCTTCGATGAAGTCTATGATAATAATGAGATCAAAGCCGTACTTCTCACAGGAGCAGGTGAAAAAGCATTTGTCGCTGGCGCAGATATTTCTGAGATCAGTGAATTGAATGAAATGAATGCCAGACGTTTTGCTGAAAATGGTCAAGAAGTTTTTGCCAGCATTGAAAACTGTCACAAACCGGTTATTGCTCTTGTCAATGGTTTTGCCTTAGGCGGAGGTTGTGAACTAGCCATGGCCTGTCATATGAGAGTGGCAACGGCCAATGCTAGATTTGGACAACCTGAAGTCAACTTAGGTGTAATTCCTGGTTATGGAGGAACACAGCGACTTACTCAATTGGTAGGCAAAGGAAAGTCATTCGAACTTTGTATGACTGGAGACATGGTAAAGGCAGGCGAGGCTAAGTCATTAGGATTGGTCAACCACGTATGTGAAAATGCTCAAGAAGCACGTTCTTTATGTGAAGAATTGCTAGGAAAGGTGATGAAAAAAGCTCCTGTTGCTGTTGGATTAGTCATTGACTGTGTGAATGCAGCCATAAGTGAAACAGAAAATGGTTACCAAACTGAGGCCAATGGTTTTGCTGCTTGTGCAAAAACAGAAGATTTTAAAGAAGGAACTGCTGCCTTTCTTGAAAAAAGAAAACCTGAATTTAAGGGCGCTTAAGTCGCTCTTTTTATATGACACAAATTAAGAAGCTTGCCGGGCAAACGGCTTACTACGGCATCAGTAGTATTCTTGCTCGGGTACTCAATTTTTTATTGCTTCCTATCTGGACTGATCGGTTGGCGCGAGAGGAGTATGGCGCAGCGACAGAGGTTTATGGCTATGTCGCCTTACTCTTGATCATCTACACTTTTGGTATGGAAACCGCCTTTTTTCGGTTTTCCAAAAAGACAGACTTTCAAAAAGTCTATAACAGTAGCGCTACTTCTGTGATCATTGTCTCTGCGCTTTTGTCCACACTGATATTCTTCAACGCAGCATCTCTTTCCACATTTCTAGGCACCAATGTAGAACCAGTATATGTAAAATACATCGCTGCAATTTTATTGATCGATGCCTGTATTGCTATCCCTTTCGCAAAACTACGGCTGGAAGAAAAAGCTTTGCGTTTCGCCTTGATCAAAACTACGGTGGTGAGCATAACGATTTTGCTGAACCTTCTTCTCTTGATTGTATTTCCTGACATCATTGCTGAACGATATCTAACATCATTGAAGCCATTTGTAGAGCAGATCTATAATGCAGATCAGCAGATCGGTTATGTTTTTGTAGCCAACCTTATCGCCAACTCATGCTATTTGCCCCTCCTTTGGCGCGAGCTAAGCCAACTGCGTTTGCGTATAGACAGTGACACGCTCACATCCATGCTCAAGTATGCACTACCACTATTCATTATGGGATTGGCGGGAATGTTCAATGAACAAGGCTATACCATTCTTTTCGAAAGAGTTTTTCCTGCAACCAAAGAGTTGTCAGGCACTGGTGCATTGGGCGTTTTCGGAAGCACTGTTAAGCTAAGCGTGATCATGATGCTAGGAATTCAAGCCTTTCGATATGCTGCAGAACCTTTTTTCTTCAATCATGCTGATAATAAGGAGGCGCCAGAGCTTTTTGCCCGAATAATGCATTACTTCTTTGTTTTCAACGTAGTGGTTCTCGTAGCTGTGACATTAAACACGCCATTGATCAGCGATATCTTTATTCAAAATGAGAACTATAAGGAGGCATTGTATGTACTGCCGATCTTATTATTGGCCAAATTATTTTATGGCGTATATGTGAACCTAAGCGTTTGGTTCAAGATCAAAGACAAGACCATTTTTGGCTCTTATTTCGCAACGGTCGGGGCAATTATTACCTTATTAGGAAATTTAGTACTTATCCCCTTCCTAGGATTCTTGGGAAGCGCATTGACAAGTTTAGCATGTTACATAACCATGAGCGTACTGTGTTATTTCTATGGACGAAAGCACTTCTTAGTCCCTTATAAATTCCTTCCAATGTTTGTGCAATTGATGATTGGCGCTGTGATTATCCTTCTGTCCATGCAATTGAATATTGAAAATGAAGTAGCTCAATATGCTGTAGCCTTGGTATCGACTGTGATTTATGGTGGCCTTGTCTTTTGGTTTGAATGGAGGAAATTGGAATACAAAACAAAGAAACCATAAACTTGTGGTTGTTATATTGCGTTCAAGCACTAGCTCTATGATCTCGAAGTTCCAAAGCATTTTCTTTCTACTTACCGTAATCAGCCTTGGCAGTTATGCTCAAAATACGACTGAAGGCGATCTGAAAGTTGAAAACGAGGTAAGCGAATATGATGTAGCCAATTCTGAATACTTCATGATCGAAGCAGCCAAGTACCAAATGCTTGAAGATTATGAGAAGGCCATCGTTCATCTAGACAAAGCCCTTGAATTGGATAAGGATAATGACGCGGTGATCTTTAAAAAATCAGAGATACTTTCTATCCAAGGAGAATTTGAAAGAGCCAAAGAGACCATTGAGAAAGCCATCACTTTAGATCAGAAGAACCTATACTATTATGTATTAGCAGCGCAGATCAATCAATCATTAAATGATCCGAAAGAAGTAGCTTCTATTTACCAATTGATGGTAAAATATACCGATGGCTGGGAGAGATATGGAGAACAGATCATCGATGCCTATGTCGAGACAAATCAGAATAAAGAAGCCTTGGCTTTGATGGATGAACTTTTTCAAGTTTACCCAAATTACCCTGAGCTATATCTTAAAAAAGCAGAGCTAGAAATTAAAGAAAATAAGCCTCAAGCAAGTCTCAATACTTTAGCTGTGGCATATACTAAATTCGAAGAGGACGATCTTGTTTTTCGAGCATATATCGATGCACTTGTGACCAATGAAGACTTTGTAAAGGTAGAGACCATACTTAACAACCGATCAATAAATAATCATAAAGCCAGGATCCTCTATCTCGATTTTTTAATGACGCAAGGTAGAAATGAGGCTATAGAGCCGCTTGTCATAGCAAACTTCAATGACGAAACTGCTGACCTCGAAACCAAAGTATTGTCGATAGGATATCTCTTTTCAGCCCAAGACGAAGCATCAATGAAGATTGACAGCTTACAACAAAAGTTAATCGATAATTACCCCGAACAGCCGCTTGTTTATGAAAATGGCGCATATGTTTACAATGAACTGGCACAAAGAACAGTTGGTGAAGAGCGACAGCGCTTTTTCAAAAAAGCCATCAGTTCGTACAAAACAGCAGCAACGCTCGATCCGAATAATTTCGAGACCTGGATCAAAGTTTTTGACTATGAAATAGCTCAAGCACAATGGAATGAGTTATTAGAAGATGTTGAATATCTCTTAGACCTTTACCCAAATCAGGCCATTCTTTATTATTACTATGCAGAAGCTTACAGAGGTTTGAGTGACCTTGAAGAAGCAAACACACTCACCGACCAGGGGCTTAGAATGTCGGGTAGAAATGAGCTTTTAAAGAGTTTACTTTATTCAGAAAAGGCTAAAATTTTAGCTGAGAAAGGTCAGAATGATCAAGCTGATGATTTCTTCAATCAAGCACTTAATACTGACAATATCGATGAGCGTGCCATCTATGAATACGCTGTGTGGTTGAACACGGTCAATCCTGCAGCATCAATTGAATTGATGGAGGGTTTTTCAAATGCTATTTCTAGGGGGTCTGAATGGGTGAAAGTAAAAATGAGTGCTTTCGTTGCGATGGAAGAACTTAAAAAAGCGAGAAAAACAGCCGAAGAATATATCGAAAGTGAACCAACACTAAATGACGGTGCATTATTTGAATTGTATGGTGATGTGCTCTTCCAATTAGGAGAGAACGAATTGGCATTGGTACAATGGGAGAAAGCACTAACTTTGGGCGGTTTCTCAGAGAAATTAGAAGAAAAAATTGCGAATAAGTCTATCAACTAAACACCTGATCTTTTCAGGTCTCATCCTCTTAATATTCAGCCTTCAAAGTTGTAATAGAAAATTCTTAGGCTTCAATTTTGCCGATAGAGAGGAAGTGGTTGTCGCCAATACCGATTTTGAATATATGAGTACGCGCACCAAATTCAAATTCAAAAACGGGAATGACAAGACGAAGGCAACCGCTCGAATGCGCATCAAGAAAGATAGCATCATCTGGTTTTCACTCACTCCGGGAGTAGGTATAGAAGCTGCTAGAGGTATTATCACACAAGATTCACTTATTCTCATGGATCGTGTTCACAAAGATGTCTATGCTTTCAGTTTTGATTCACTAAGTAGAAAATTTGATTTCAATTTTTCATTCGGCATGTTCCAATCTGTTCTCATCGGTGATCTGCCTTTTGAGCAAGGAGGAAGAGATATTATCACTAAAATCAATAACGATATGCTTATAGCGCAGCGTGTAGGGCCTTTGACTATCAATAATCGTATTGACCTCAAAAATGGTAGGCTAAAGAATCTTGAGGCGCGTACTAGCGAAAACGATAACTCGTTAGAGATTAGATATAATGAATTTAAGCCCTTGAATGAAATGGCATTTGCAAACAAGGCATTAATGATATTAACTTACTTCACAGAAGGTAAAAAAGAGCAGGCGACTGTAGACTTAGAACACAATCGTGTACAAATTGAAGAAGAACCACTACAATTCCCTTTTAATATTCCTTCCCGATATGTCCGTCATTAGGGTCATTATCTTGTTATTCATTTTTTCCACTACGGGATTGGTGGCTCAAAGCGAAAGAGAAACACTCGAAGCCCAGAAAAAGGCACTTCTTGAGAAAATTCAACAAAACCAAGTCATACTCGATCAGACAGAAGAAAAGAGAATATCTTCTTTGGGAAGACTGAGAGCACTTAATAATCAGATCTCTTCAAGAAGTCGACTGATCAACGCAATTAACAATGAAGTAAGCCTTTTGGACGAACGTATCTCAGAAGACCAAGAGTTCATTGCTTCTCTGGAAAGTGACCTCCAAGCCATGAAAGCAGAATACGCTAAAATGGTTTATGCCACACAAAAAACGTCCGCAGGTTTCAATCAATTGACTTTTCTTTTTGCTGCTAATACTTTCAATGAGCTATTTATGCGCTTTAAATACATGGAGCAATACGCAAAAGCCAGAAAAAAGCAGGGAGAACAGATCGAATTGGTACAAGCAAGTCTTTCCCTACAGATCGAGGAAGTTGAGGAGCAAATAGAGGAGAAACAATCGTTGCTTAATGAAGAGCTTCAAGAAAGCACTAAACTCCAAAGCTTACGCTCAAGACAAAGAAGTCTAGTTAAAGAACTTGAGCAGGAAGAATCAAGGATCCGTGCAGAACTCAATAGGCAAAAAGCCTCAGAAAAAGAGTTGACGGATAGAATTGATTCTATTATTGAAGCTGAACGAAGAGCAGCACTTGCTGGATCGGCTGATATGTCAGAATTGACTACTGCTTTTGAAGGAACCAAGGGTAGACTAAGGTGGCCAGTAGAAGAAGGCTTCATTTCATCAAAATATGGTAGGCACAAACACCCAACACTTAAAAGGGTTACGCTCGATAACAAAGGCATAGACATTCAAACCTCAAAAGATGCCGATGTTAAATCGGTTTTCAATGGAAAAGTGGTAGGTGTGATGTCTATTCAAGGCCAAGGCATCACTGTATTGATTCAACATGGTGAGTTTTTCACCGCCTACTCCAAACTTAAAGCAGT
>CBFHYE010000089.1:0-6335 GCA_965659985.1 Roseivirga sp.
GCCCAATGCACAATTTAAGATCACACACCAAGAGGTGGCCCTAAGCCGAACAGGTGCCGATGAAGTAGATATTCTCTTCTCAGCCAACAAAGGCATCTCCCCTGCTCCCATCAAATCAACAGCATCGGGTGGTGAATTCTCTAGACTGATGTTTGCTGTGAAGTATGTTTTAGCTGGTAAAACCGCTTTACCCACCATGATCTTCGATGAAATTGATGCAGGCATTTCAGGAGAAGTAGCCATTCAAATGGCAAAGATGATGCAGCGCATGTCGAGCAATCACCAAGTGATCACCATTACGCACTTGCCGCAGATTGCAGCGAAAGGCGCTTCTCATTACTTTGTTTACAAAGATGAAAGTGAAACCACTTCGGCCAGTAAGCTCAAGAAGCTTGCTGAAGAAGAGCGCTTGAAAGAGCTTGCCCAAATGATCGGTGGGTCCAACTTCAGCGAGACGGCTTTAGATTCAGCTAGGGAGCTAATGGCAAGTTAGAAAATCCTGTGATCTCATGTCCTGATGTATAATTGATGTAGTGGCTTCTTTTTGGAAAATTCCTTTGGTTCCTATATTCAAACCATAAACGCAAAATTTTACCTATGAAATATTTAAAATCATCGCTCTACTTTGTCTTGAGCGCAGTCATATTCAGTGCTTGCAGCAATGACGACACCCCTGGAGAAAATATCGATATCCCAGCTGGTTATTCGCTCGTTTGGCAGGATGAATTCAACAGCCCAGCGGTTGACATGAGCAATTGGAATTACGAGACCGGAGATGGTACCGACTATGGACTCAACCCAGGTTGGGGGAATAATGAGAGCCAACTTTATATTATACTGAAGGCGCACAGAATTCAGGCATTGAAGAGCTAGAAGGAGAATCTACCCTTGTGATCAAAGCTCTCGAAGATGGGAATGGTGGTTATACTTCAGCCAAAATCACATCACAAAGAAAATTTAGTATGCGTTTTGGACGCGTAGATGTACGCGCTAAAATGCCTCAAGGTCAAGGCATTTGGCCTGCTATTTGGATGCTCGGGGACAATATAGATGAGATCGACTGGCCCGGTTGTGGAGAAATTGACATTGTTGAGGTCCTTGGCCATCAACCAGAGAAAATGTACTCTACCGTACACTACACCAATGGAGAAAGTTCGAGAACAGAGCAACAAGGTGATGTGGTCTTGTCCGCTGGTTCTTTCAGCGAAGCTTTCCACACCTATTCCCTAGAGTGGACACCTGAACAAATGACATTCAGCGTAGATGAGCAACAGGTGAATGTCGTTCAAATTGAAGACGACATGAAAGAATTCTTACGAAGCTTCTACCTCATTATGAACGTAGCGGTAGGTGGCAACTGGCCAGGTTATCCAGACAACACCACCTCTTTCCCTCAACAAATGAATGTGGATTATGTAAGAGTTTTTGAAAAGGATGGATTTAACGCTCCTCCTGCCCCAGCCCTAGATATTGATGAAGAAACCGTTGGTCAAAATGTAGAGCCTGGTTTGGCACAAGATGCTATCAAGGATGATTTTGATCTTTTAGGCAATGCTGATATCATTGTTTATGGTGGTGGCGGTGAGCCAGAAGTAAGCTCTTCTTCTGATGCCCTAGATGGGGATGCGTCAATGGCTTATAACTTTCCTGGAGGTAGCTGGGGAGGCGCATATATTGAATTGGAAACCGCAAAAAACTTAAGCAGCTTCAGGTATTTGAAGTTTTCTTTAAAGAAACCAGCGCAATTACTCCGTGCAGAAATCAAGCTCGAAAGTGTGTCGACAAACGCTCCCATATTCTTAGATAACTATACACCAACTGAAGAAAATGGCTGGCTTAATTATGAGATCCCTTTGACGGATTTCAACAATTTAGACCTCAGTGAGATCACGATTCCATTCTCTATGTGGAATCCAACGGATGCCAATAGTAACTTTGTTACTGGGGTGGTTTTGATTGACAATTTACATTTCGCCAACTGATAAAGACTAAATCAATAAAAGGCATGAATGGTACGAAAACCGTTCATGCTTTTTTATTTCCAGCTGAATGTGAAGAACAAGCAAGACTATTCTTGTTTCTCATTGCTCACGCACCATGCGTTTTGTATCTTAAAATAAGAGTGGTCGAACCAACCCTTTTAGTTAGTATAAAACCCATTTTATGTCCAAAACCATTATTGTTTCCAATAGACTTCCCGTGCGCATTGAGCGTCAAGAAGAGAGTTATAGCTTCAAACCCAGCGAATGTGGTTGCTTCCGGTCTCAGCGGTCAGTTCCTTTTCACCATAATTCCCCATGGGTTTACAGGTGACCCTCACTTCAGGGAATCCTTGGATTGGCTCAATCTTTCTGATGAGCATAAGTGGGCGATAATAGCGTTCAAATTGATAAAAACGCGGGGCAAAATCTGTAACACGATAAGCGCCATCTCCGGTATGAATTTCGGTTTCTAAAACGTTCGTATTCTCGATATAGCGCTGACGACTTTCAAAGTTCTCATTAGTAGGTTTTATCGAAAACTCTCCTCCTTTATCTTGAGCGATGAGCCTTCCGAATGTAAAACTGCTATCGAATCGAGGAAGACACATCCAATCGATATTGGTGTCTGTTCCTATTAGAGCAAGGAATGAACAATTCCCAATGAGTCCATAATCGTAGGTATGTCGTTTTGCCATAAATCAGTGAATTCTAGATTGAACCTATAAACTATCATTTATTCAGCAGACCATTGGCACATCCACCAAATTTGTCTGCATACGATTGTTTAAGGTTTTCTCCTTCTGATTGAAATATAAGAAGTCTAACCCTTCAATCCTTTCTGCCAATCTGGCAGTACTTTTATCAAAAAGCCTTATATTTGCGCCTCAATTTAGTAGCAGAAAGCGAATGGATCAGATCATACAAGACATTGATTTAGTCGACAGAAATAGTCAAGAAGCGATGGAAACGGTAAAAACCTCAAAGGAGGAGAATACCGGCAAAAAGAAAAAGCTTTATATAGAAAGCTACGGTTGTCAGATGAACTTTGCAGACAGTGAAGTGGTCACTTCGATCATGAAGGAAAACGGCTATGACACCACTTCAGAGTTTGAATCTGCGGATGTTGTCTTTTTGAACACCTGTTCGATTAGAGAAAAAGCAGAACAAACCGTTCGCAATCGCCTAAACCAATTCAACGCTATCAAAAAACGTAAGCCAGAAATGACCATTGGGGTCTTAGGCTGTATGGCTGAACGATTGAAAGACAAGCTTTTAGAAGAAGAGAAGATCGTTGATGTTGTCGTTGGACCCGATGCTTACCGAGATTTACCCAAACTGGTAGAATCAGCAGAAGATGGATTGAAAGCCGTGAATACTTTCCTTTCAAGGGAAGAAACTTATGCCGACATCTCTCCTGTTCGTTTAAATTCAAATGGTGTAACGGCATTTATCTCGATCATGAGAGGCTGCGACAACATGTGTTCTTTCTGCGTGGTACCCTTTACCCGAGGCAGAGAGAGAAGCCGTGACCCACATTCTATAGTAAGAGAAGCGCAAGAGCTTTTCGATCAAGGTTATAGAGAAGTGACATTATTAGGTCAGAATGTAGATTCCTACAAATGGTCACCTGAGGAGAACAACAAGGCATGGTTAGAGAAAAAAGAAAAGAAAGGTCAGGAAGTTGAAGTCATCAACTTTGCCAACCTTATCGAAATGGTGGCCAAAGTTTCACCTGATCTACGCGTTCGGTTCTCTACTTCACATCCTAAAGACATAACGAACGAAGTACTTCATACCATGAAGAAGTACGAGAACATTTGCAAATACATTCATTTGCCTGCACAAAGCGGCAATAGCAGAGTGCTAGAACTCATGAATCGAACATATACCCGCGAATGGTATATCAACCGTGTAGATGCCATTCGTGAAATTCTCGGTGAAGAATGTGGTATTTCATCTGACATGATCTCTGGCTTCTGTACGGAAACTGAAGAGGAACATAAAGACACACTGACCTTGATGGATTATGTGAAATATGACTTCTCCTACATGTTCTTCTATTCTGAGCGCCCGGGTACACTAGCCGCCAAGAAATACGAAGATGACATTCCATTGGATGTCAAGAAGAGACGTCTCCAAGAGATCATCAACAAACAGCAGGGTATTTCCTTAGAGCGAAACAAGCTCGATATTGGAAAAGTACAGAAAGTATTGATCGAAGGCACTTCAAAACGTTCGGATGAGCAAATGCAAGGCAGAAACACTGCCAACAAGGTGATTATCTTCCCTCGCGAGAACCATCAAAAAGGCGATTATGTTAACGTACTAGTGGAAGATTGTACTGCCGCTACTCTTTTCGGTAAAGTGGTCGATTAAAACTTTTAAGATTTGAACAACAAAGAAGTTCTAAGTATAAAACAACGATTTGGCATCATTGGGAATAGCCCCAAACTGGCCTATGCCATCGAGGTTGCCGCCCAAGTAGCCCCTACTGACATGACTGTGTTGATCACAGGCGAAAGTGGTAGTGGCAAAGAATCGTTCTCTAAGATCATCCATCAGCTGAGTGCCCGTAAACATGGCAAATTCATTGCCATTAACTGTGGTGCTATTCCTGAAGGAACCATTGATTCAGAACTTTTTGGCCACGAAAAAGGCTCATTTACAGGAGCCTATGAATCACGTAAAGGTTATTTTGAAGTAACCAACGGTGGTACCATCTTTTTAGATGAGATCGGTGAAATGCCTGTACAAACCCAGGCTCGTTTACTTAGAGTGCTCGAAAATGGTGAATTCATCAAAGTAGGTTCCTCGAAAGTCTTAAAATCCGATGTTCGCGTAGTCGCGGCCACTAATGTCAACTTGGTTCAGGCGGTAGAAAAAGGCAAATTCAGAGAGGATCTGTATTATCGTTTGAGTACGGTACCCATCTTCGTTCCACCCTTACGTGAAAGGGGGCAAGACATTGATCTGCTTTTTAGAAAATTCGCTACTGATTTTGCTGAAAAATACAGAGTTGAGTCTATTAAACTGGACGAAGATGCAAAGAGCACATTGTTAAGGTTTAGATTCCCTGGTAACATTCGGCAGCTCAAGAATCTAGTAGAGCAGATGTCTGCGCTCGAAATGAATCGACAAATCGACAATCAAACGCTTTTAAAGTATCTCCCAGGGGCTTCAAACAGTTTACCTGCGCTTTACCAACCAAAAGATATGGGGGGCAGTACCGGAGACAATCTAAACGAAAGAGACATCCTGTACAAGGTGCTTTTTGACATGAAGAAAGATGTGAATGACCTAAAAAAGCTCGTTCATGGTTTGATGGAGAGTGGCTCGTTAGATTCAAGCATTATTCAAGATAATCCGAATCTTTTCGAGACATCCGATCCTTCTAGTATAGTCCCTTCGGAAAGAAAACCATCTCCAGAGAAACCAGAGCCATTCTATCTGCAAGCCGACCCATCGGCTTACGACTATGATCAGGTACAAGATATCATTCACGAAGAAGATGAATCGCTTTCGATAGAAGAGAAAGAAAAGGAGCTGATCAAAAAAGCTCTGCGCAAGAATAACAACAAGCGTAAATATGCGGCACAAGATTTGGGGATATCGGAGAGAACGTTGTACCGAAAGATCAAGCAATATGAGATCGAATAAAGCCATCCTAGCCTTTGCCTCTTTAATGCTATATGTTTCTTGTGGTATCTATTCTTTTGATGGCGCCTCAATTGACTATAATTTAACGCAAACACTATCTGTCGCTACCTTCGATAACGATTCTGGTGGTGGACCACCCAATATGGGCCAAACCTTTTCGGAAGGATTAAAAGACTACTTTCAGAGAAGAACAAAATTAGAATTGGTAGCCAACAAAGGCGACTTACAATTCGATGGTATCATCGGAAATTATGTGGTGCGCCCTCAATCGGTGAGTTCTTCAGGAAATAGAAATGTGGCTGATGGTACGGGATTAATGCGATTGCAGATCAGCGTAAATGTCATATTCAGCAATACGAAAAAGGAAGATGATAACTTCGAGAGAGTTTTTTCATTCTTTGCTGATTATGATCCGTCTGCCGCTTCACTCAATAGCATTGAAACACAGCTTGTTGAGGAGATCTTCGAACAAATATATTTCGATATTTTCCAAGCCTCTGTTGCCCAATGGTAAATTTCAGATTAATTTAACCATTCAACCTCAACCCCAGTGGACCGTCAACGATTTAACAAATTGCTTCATAACCCTTCTCTTGTCGAGAATAATGACATTCGACAACTGAATGAGTATAGAAAGAAGTACCCCTACTTTCAAGGGCTATACGTGATCGTGGCAAAGGCTTTACAAGAAAGAGA
>CBFHYE010000090.1:0-19979 GCA_965659985.1 Roseivirga sp.
CGAAGGTGCCACGGCAATGCTCAAGAATTTGCACCTGCCTTTTTCTGTCGTCTCCAATAGTGCCTTAGATTATGTGAAAGAAGCACTGGAAAAGCTCGATGTAATTCACCTGGTCGAAAATAGAATCTTTAGTGCAGAACAGGTGGCAAAGGGGAAACCCAGCCCCCTGGTTTATGAGCTTGCACTTGACACCATTCAGCACACCAAAGAAGAAGTAATTGTGATCGAAGATAGTAGCTCAGGCGTAATGGCCAGCAAAGGCGCTGGGTTAAAAACCATAGGCTTTTTGGGTGGAAGTCATATTCGTGATGGACATGCAGAGCTACTGTTAGAACTTGGTTGCGATCTTACAATAAATGATCACAACGCTCTTGCCGAGCAGCTCAAGCACAGTTAGAATCGACCAAACTTAAAAGAAATATTCGCAGATGGTGCCCTTAACAGGCCCGAGCTGGCGATTCGATTGTTGCTAATTCGATAGTTCAAGTTAATATCTGAAGTGATCTTATAACGCCCACCAAAAGCCACTCTCATAAAGGGCAAAACGTTGATCTGCAGTTCTACACCGGGTTCAATGATAAAGAAACCTGCCTCATCTTGTTGAAAACCTGAATTGTAGTTTCTTGTATCTCTTGTATAGCGAACACCGCCACCTCCTATAAGTAAAGGAAAAGAAAAATGAATCACCCGATTTGGTTTGAGTATATATTCAAATAAAACACCGCCATAACCACCATCAAACTGATAATCAGCATTCAATTCTTGATCAAAACGAAGATCAGAAGTAAAGCCATAACCTCCACCTCCAATAACGAATGTGTGATTGATCACCCAACCACCTTGGCCACCAAAATAAATAGTACCAAGGCCATCAAGTTCCGTATAGGCCATGTTAAAACCACCATAACCTCCATTGGCATAAATTCCACCTCCTAAGAGGGTTTGCATACCCGACTCGTCATTTTGAGCCGATGCCTTAAAACATAAAATAGCAAGGATAAGAAGCGTGAATGCGCTGCGATAATTCATATGTACTGAGTTTTGACCTAGTCAAAAATATATAAGATTCTATAAAAAGTATCGTTTTAAGCTAAATTGATTATCTTTGTATTTCAAAGTACTTTTAAAATGGAAAAGGACTATAGAAAAGACATCTCCGAAATTCGCTCCATGATGGAGCGTTCTTCGCAATTTATTTCCCTAAGCGGACTCTCTGGAATTTTTGCGGGTATCTATGCCCTTGTTGCAGCCTACATTGCTTTTAAGGTCGCCTACACTTTCGAGACTATCGAAAATAAGGAAATGCTCGTCAGAAACGTAAGGGGTAATATATTGGAATTACTCATCACAGCTACCTCAGCACTTGTGCTCACCATTATAACAGTTGTCGCATTTGGTAAGCAAAAAGCCAGGGACAAAGGGGTCACGGAATGGGATGCCACCGGTAAGAAAATGCTCATCAACCTTTTGATTCCAATAATCACTGGTGGCATAATCGTGCTCCTTTTTTATAGCTACGGAAACATAAGGCTCATTGCCCCGATGACCCTGATCTTTTACGGCCTCGGATTGATCAATGCAAGCCATTTTACTTATCGAGATGTTCGTCTCTTAGGCATCTCTCAAGTTTTACTCGGCCTTGTGGCACTAACCTTTACCGGTTATGGATTGCTCTTTTGGTCTATTGGCTTTGGCCTTTTACACATTGTGTACGGAACGGTTATGTATTACAAATACGATAAGTGAAACAGTTCCTCCAAAACCTTAATAAAGCATTTGACAATCGCATTAGACTAGGGATCATGTCTTCTCTAGTGGCGAATGAATCATTGGATTTTAAAAGGTTGAAGGCACTATTAGACATCACTGATGGCAACTTAGCCAGCCATTTGAAAGCCTTAGAAAAAGAGAATTACATAGAAGTACAAAAACAATTCATCGGTAGAAAACCGAATACAAAATACCTGGCAACCACGAATGGCATCAAAGCCTTTCAACTTCATATTGATGCCTTAGAAGCCTTGATCAAACAACAACTAAACCCTGAATCAAATGAATAAGACAAAACTCAAATTCTTGCTCAAAAGCACGCTTTTATTCATCAGAATCTATTGCTGGTTTCGGCAACCCGCGAACAAAGAACGCTTGATCGCACTCTTCTTCATGGTGCCAGGCATCATATTGCTCGTCCCCTCGTTCAACTTTGAGCTCTCCCTGATTCAATCCTTTCTATTTCAGGCGATGTTGCTTTATGGCATACTAAGCGCCTTTTGGATCTATAAAGCCCACTATAGGGTTTCCATTGTCAACTTCGTTGTGTTTTTTGCTCTGCTCATTAAGATCAGTACGCCTATTCCAAAGCAAAGCGAGTTTGTGGTCGGTAATGAATCCTTGAGACTCATGCAATTCAATGTATTGACAACAAATTTCAGGTTTCAGTCGACCATAGAAAGCATTATAAAGGAGAACCCCGACTTTATATCATTTCAAGAGGTGTCAGATAATTGGGCTCAGGCACTAAGGAACGGACTTTCAGAGCAGTACCCTTTTTATAAGATCGTTCGACACCAAGATGCGAGCCAAGGCCTTGCCGTTTTTAGCAAATATCCATTAGACCAACTCGACATTCATGAATGGAGCGGCACCGCAAACCTTAGTGGCATCATGCATATTGGAGATCGAACGGTCAATTTCTTAAGTCTGCACACCCGGTCACCAATGAACAAAAGCAAATGGAAAGTGCGTAATGCTCATATCGAGCAAGCCGCTGATTTTATTGAAAACCATGAGGGAGAATTCATCGTTTTAGGTGATTTCAATACAGTGCCTTGGGATCATCAACTCGATAAATTTAGAAAAAAGACCCAATTAAAAGATAGCCGAAAGAAGCTCACTCCTACATTTCCAGCATGGGGGCCTAAATATCTAGTACAAATTCCAATAGACTATATTTTCCATTCTAAAGGAATTTCGTGCCAATCACTAGACTCTATAAACCTCACTTCTGATCATGAAGCTGTAATTGGTAATTTTCAGATCTTATAAAGGCGAAGAAATCGATAACCTTTATCTTTTCAATGAGGTTGTAAAAGCATTCTGAATTCATGACTTTTGTGGATTCTACGCTGAAGCCTTAATGGAAAAACTCAAAGCCGATACATCAATTCCACCAGCCCCATTAGACCTTTCGGGTCATGAATCGATAGAGATCTTTGGTGCTCGAGAGCATAATCTCAAAAATATTGATGTGGAGATTCCACGGAATCAACTGATCGTGATCACTGGTATTTCTGGCTCAGGTAAATCTTCTTTGGCATTTGATACTATTTATGCTGAAGGACAGCGGAGATACATGGAAAGCTTCTCTGCCTATGCCCGTTCTTTCATTGGCGATATGGAGAGGCCAGATGTCGATAAGATCAATGGCCTAAGTCCAGTAATTTCCATTGAACAAAAGACCACTTCGAGAAACCCTCGCTCTACGGTAGGTACACTTACAGAGATCTATGATTTCCTCAGATTACTCTATGCAAGAGCAGGAGTAGCCTATTCTTACATTACAGGCAAACCTATGATCAGGCAAACAGAAGACCAGATCGTAGATCACATCATTCAGAATTTTGAACGGAACAAACTCATCCTTCTGGCGCCTGTGGTAAAAGGGAGAAAAGGTCATTATCGTGAGCTATTCGTTCAGATCAGAAAAATGGGCTTTACCAAAGCGAGAGTCGATGGAGTCGTGCTCGAACTTGAACCCAAGATGCAAGTCGATCGCTACAAAACACACGATATAGAAATCGTAATTGATAGGGTCGTTGCTGACGAATCTGATCGTTTCAGGATCACCAAAAGTGTGCAAACTGCATTAAGTCACGGAAAAGGCGTTCTCATGATCAGGGATGAGAATGGAGAGGTGCATCACTTCTCTAAATATCTCATGGACCCTGAAACGGGCCTTTCATATGACGAGCCTGCTCCTAATAATTTCTCTTTCAATTCGCCCTATGGCGCTTGCCAAACCTGTAATGGATTGGGGCAGGTAGAAGAAATTACTCGAGAATCCGTAATCGCTGATCCTAATTTGAGCATCAGTCGAGGTGGATTTGCTCCCTTAGGTGAATACAGAGACATCTGGATCTTTAAAAAGCTTGATGCCATTCTTAAGCGACACAAGGTCAATTTGACCACACCGATTAAAGATATTCCTGAGAAAGTACTTGAAGTAATTCTATACGGAGATGACGTGCCAGTAGCCGTCAGTTCAAAAAAATATCCAGGCACAAAATGGAGTACCAAATTCGAAGGGATCATCCGTTTTCTTGAGAAACAAAGAGATGAAGGGACCGAAAAGACAAGAAAATGGATAGAAGACTTCATGACCGTAAAGACCTGTCCAACTTGTGAAGGAAGCCGCCTTAAAAAGGAATCCCTGCATTTTCTAATCGCAGACACCAATATCTCCGAGCTGGCCCAAAAAGATATTCAAAGCCTTGCCGATTGGTTCGTTGGCCTAGAGGGCAGACTAACCGCAAGGCAAAAACAGATCGCTCCAGAGGTACTCAAAGAAATTCGGAAGCGCATTGGTTTTTTACTTGATGTGGGTTTAGACTATTTAACCCTCAATCGCCCTTTAAGAACCCTCTCTGGTGGAGAAGCACAACGCATTAGACTTGCCACTCAGATAGGAACGCAACTGGTTGGTGTACTCTACATTATGGATGAGCCAAGTATTGGCCTACACCAACGCGACAATGAAAAATTGATAAAAGCCCTTCAGGAACTTAGAGACATAGGCAATACCATTATTGTGGTTGAGCATGATAAGGATATGATGCTAGCTTCGGACCACATCTTAGATATTGGCCCTGGCGCAGGCCGACATGGTGGTCAGGTGGTTGCCGCTGGGAAACCAAGAGCCTTTCTTGAAGCCAACGGAACAACGGCTAAATATCTAAAAGGTGACCTCAAAATTGAAGTTCCTCAGCAAAGAAGAGAAGGTAGTGGAGAAGAGCTCATACTCAAGGGTGCTACTGGCAATAACTTAAAAAATGTAACACTAAAACTGCCTTTAGGCCAGATGGTCTGTGTCACAGGGGTTTCTGGAAGTGGGAAATCAACGCTTATTCACGATACCCTTTTCCCAATCCTGAACCATCACTTCTTCCGAAGCCGTAGAGCTCCGCTTCCTTATAAAGGCATTGATGGGTTAAAACATATAGATAAAGTGATTGAAGTTGATCAGTCACCAATTGGTAGAACCCCCAGGTCGAATCCGGCCACTTACACAGGGGTTTTTACCGACATCAGAACGCTTTTCACGGAATTACCGGAAGCCAAAATCAGAGGATATAAAGCAGGACGTTTTTCTTTCAATGTAAAGGGTGGCCGCTGTGAAACCTGCGAAGGTGCAGGGATGAAGCTCATCGAAATGGACTTCTTACCCAACGTCCATGTGCCTTGCGAAACCTGTAAGGGTAAACGCTACAACCGTGAGACACTAGAAGTGCGCTTCAAAGGAAAGTCGATCTCGGATGTACTGGAAATGACCGTTGAACAGGCGGTAGACTTCTTTGAAAATCAGCCGAAGATCTTAAGAAAGATCAAAACTTTAAATGATGTGGGGCTGGGCTATATCTCCTTGGGTCAACATGCAACTACACTTTCAGGTGGCGAGGCGCAACGCGTTAAACTAGCGACTGAACTATCTAAAAAAGACACTGGACAAACACTCTACATTCTGGATGAGCCAACAACTGGCCTGCATTTCCAAGACATTCAGCACCTTCTTGATGTCTTGAATCGCTTAGTAGACAAGGGCAACTCCGTTCTTATTATCGAGCACAATATGGACGTGATCAAAGTCGCAGATCACATCATTGATCTAGGCCCAGAGGGTGGAGATGGTGGCGGAACCATTGTAGCACAAGGAAGACCGGAAAAGGTGATGAAAAGCAAAAAAAGCCATACGGCTAGATTCCTGAAGACTGAGTTGGCATAAAAAAAGATGCCGCTCTTTCGAGCGGCACCATCTTCAACCAAAACATTAAAATCAACACACAATGAATCAACTTCACTTTAGGCCAAGCTAGCCTCCTCGATTTTAATTTCTTTTTTACTAAAACGCTTTCCCCTCTTAACGGGAGGTTGCACAGACTAGTGCAAAAAAACATGCCAATAATTGTTAAAATTTTAATCTTTCCGTTCAGATTTTACACAACGCGGGTGACCACTATTCCGTTCTAAAAGTAGCCAGTTTGCTTATGACAGCATTTGAACACTTACACCTCGATATCCCAAAAAACGGTAGAAAAAGGATTATCATCATAGGAGGTGGATTTGGAGGTATTCAACTCGCCAAATCACTAAAAAAGTCGGACTACCAAATCGTCATGTTCGACCGTCACAACTACCATACATTCCAACCCTTGTTGTATCAAGTCGCCACCGCTGGTTTAGAACCCGATTCTATCGCTGGTGCACTCCGACAGCTCTTTGAAACGCATAAGGAATTCTACTTCCGGATGGCAAGGGTAACAGGAATTGACTTTGACAACAAGATGGTAAAAACCCTTGTCGGTGAATTATCATATGACCTATTGGTGATCGCCAATGGTTCAAAAACGAATTATTTTGGAGACAAGAACCTTCATGAACGCACTTTTCCACTTAAACGAATACCACAAGCGCTGGACCTCAGAAGCCATATGCTTCAAAACTTTGAGCAGACAGTCATGGCCCCCGATATGGGAGAACAAGACCGCCTGACGAACTTTGTGATTGTTGGAGGTGGCCCAACAGGAGTTGAAGTAGCCGGTGCTCTTGGCGAATTGAAAAAGCACGTGCTGCCAAAAGACTATCCAGATATTGACTTTAACATTATGAACTTGCACTTGGTAGATGCGGGAAACCGACTATTGGCGGGTATGTCTGAAAAGTCAAGTCAAAAAGCCCAAACTTACTTAGAAGACTTCGATGTCAATGTGCGAATGAATACGCGTGTCGATCACTATGATGGAAATGACGTGAAGCTCTCAGATGGCACCGTGATTCCAGCAAAAACAGTGATCTGGGCAGCGGGTGTTACAGGAAATGTAATTGATGGCATTCCTAAGGAGCAGATACTCGGTGGACGAATTAAAGTAAACACCTATAATCAAATTGAAGGACTAGAGGATGTTTTTGCCATCGGAGATATTGCGGTGATGCCCTCTGATCATAGTCCGAAAGGACATCCCATGGTTGCTCCTGTCGCTATGCAACAAGCAGTAAATCTTGGAAAAAATCTAAGAAAAAAAGACAATGCACAATGGAAGCCATTTGTCTATAAAGACAAAGGCAGCATGGCCACAATTGGTAGAAACAAGGCGGTGGTCGATCTGCCTAAATTCCATTTTGGTGGATTTTTCGCTTGGATGGTCTGGATGTTCGTTCATTTAATGTCTATTGTGGGCTTTAGGAACCGCTTGGTGGTACTTAGTAACTGGATCTGGAATTACTTTACTTATGATCGAGGTACCCGCCTTATCATTAGAACCTTCTATCGCAAAAAGAACTATAAACCAAGCGACAGCTTGTAGTTTAATATTACCATTAGGCAATTTGCTTAGCTTAAATCGAGTGGGAATGCTTATTTTTCCATCTAATGAGAAAAAGGCGGCTTTATTGGACCTTACAAGCCCTCGGCTGGTTTACCTATTTGGTGATCAACATGATCACTATCTATCTTGATCCACAAGGTTTGGCTGAGACCGACAGCCAAGCCTTAATTGGATATGTAAACAACACGATCGAAACTGGCATTTTATTCTTACTCTCTCATTTCTTCTTAAGACGTGTCATCATAAAAAGAGGCTGGCTAAGTATCAACATTGGTAGGGTCATCCCCAGGTTATTCTTAGCAATTTTCATCACAAGTGCCATTTATCTGATTACCTCTACAGGAATTTATAGCTTATACCTCGACCTAGAATTCAATACCTCCGCAGACCTCACAATCAATGTACTTTTGCCCTTTATTGCCTCTTTTGTACTCTATATCGTTTGGTGCTCTACCTACTTCCTCTATCACTATTTAGAAAGTAATAATAGGTCGCTGAAATTTGAAGCCGCCATGAATGAAATGCATCTCAATCAGCTCAAATCACAGCTAAATCCGCATTTTATCTTTAATGCGCTCAATAGCATGCGGGCTTTAGTTGATGAAGAACCTCAAAAAGCTAAGGTGGCCATAACGCAGCTTTCTAATATTCTAAGAACATCACTCATCACTGATATGAAAAGGGTGGTTAATTTTAAAAGTGAACTTAACACCGTAAAAGACTACCTTGCCCTAGAGTCTATACGCTTTGAAGAACGTTTACGAGTGGAGTATGACATTGCCCCGGGTTCGAATCATTTTGAGGTTCCACCAATGATGCTACAAACACTTACCGAAAATGCCATTAAACATGGCGTTTCAAATCTTATGCAAGGTGGCTTGATCCAAATCAGCACAGAAATCAAAGATTCGGTAATGCAAGTAAAGATTCGCAATAGTGGTCAACTCAAAAATGGAGGCATAAATAGGAATAAAAGCACTGGAGTGGGCTTAGTGAACACACAAGAGCGTTTGAAGTTAATATATGGCGATAGCGCCACTTTCAACATGTATAACGAAAATGATAAGTTTGTAGTGGTTGAAGTGAACATACCACATCGGATATAATTTTTAATTATGAAAGCACTAATTGTAGATGACGAAAGATTGGCTAGAAAAGAGCTGACCAACCTTTTGCAAGAATATCAGGAAATTGAGATCGTTGGAGAAGCAGTAAATGCCGAAGATGCTGAGGAGAAGATCAAAAGCCTCAAGCCTGACTTACTATTTCTAGATATTCAAATGCCAGGTAAAACTGGGTTCGAATTGCTAGAATCTTTGGATACCGTGCCAGAGGTTGTATTTACAACAGCTTATGATGAGTATGCTTTAAAGGCATTTGATTTTAATGCGCTCGATTACCTCCTCAAGCCTATTGAGCCAGACAGATTAAAAGAAACCGTGACCAAATTGCTTAGTAGAAAAGCTTCTGAAGAGGAAGAGGAAAAATCTACTGGGGAGAAACTCGGTCTACAAGATCGCGTCTTTGTAAAGGATGGCGATAAGTGCTGGTTCGTGAAACTTGAAAACATTCGTCTTTTTGAATCTGATGGCAATTACATCAAGATCTATTTCGAAAACTTCAAACCGATGATTCACAAATCGTTGAATGCGCTTGACGAAAAGCTTGATGACCGTTCTTTCTTTCGCGCCAGCAGAAAGCATATCATTAACCTGACTTGGGTCGAAAGCATAGAATCATGGTTCAATGGTGGATTAATGGTAGTCTTGAGAGGCGGAGACAAGGTAGAAGTAAGCCGTAGACAAGCCGCCAGATTCAAAGAAATGATGAGCCTATAATTAAGGCTATTCAAAGACATTTATTAGGCCCTGACTCTCAAAGTCAGGGTTTTTTGTTGAAAAGAAGTACATTTAATTCAATGACCAAGCTCTTATTCTTACTCTCGATTTCTTTTTTAAGTCTTCAGTCACTTTATACCCAAAAAGATACCATTAAAAGTGACTCGATAACAACAGACCAGATCGAGGAGAAGGCCGTCAACAAAGATTCCATTCCCATTTTCACTGGAATCGGTCCTTATTCTGCCCAGGTACGAAGTTTTCGTTTACAACAAAAGATTGCACCTTACAGGCAAGCTACTTTTCCACCAGAAGTCACTGTTTACTATGGAAAAGAAGTAAATGATCTTATGATCGGAGACGACCTGATCATGACCATTACTCGGGCAGATGCGGATAGTTTAGGCTTCAGTTTAACTGGCGCAACAGCATTCTATAAAGAACAGGTTGAAAATTCACTCGTATACAATCGGCTAAATCCAAGAGATAGTATACTGATCAACATTGGCATTGCCCTAGCCATTTTGGTGGTCTTCTATTTTGGACTACGTTATTATAACCGCTTGTTCCGCCTCGTCTTCATAAAGATTCACGGACAGAAGGATAAAAGACTAAAGGCTTTGGTCTTTAAGAATTATGAATATCTCTCCGTGGATAGAGTGGTTAACCTCACTGTATTAGTGGCAAAGATCATTCGGATCGCACTGTTGCTCTTCGTCATTTACCTGTTATTGCCTTTGCTCTTTAGCCTCTTCCCTTGGACGCAGGGCATTGCCGAGCAGCTTTTCGGGTATATCGTAGATCCTCTGAAAAGTATAGGTGTTTCTTTCCTAAACTTTATACCCAACCTTTTAACCATTGGTGTAATTGTAGCTGTTGCCTATTATTTACTCAAGGTGCTGAAGTTCTTCCATGTCGAAGTGGCTAAGGAGCGATTAACCATTCCCGGTTTTTATCCAGAATGGGCCAGACCCACTTATAATTTGATAAAAACCATAGTGCTCGCACTAACTTTTGTTGCGATCTGGCCTAAGTTACCTATGTCTGACTCTACAATCTTTAAAGGAGTCTCTACCTTTTTCGGGCTTTTGATCGCGCTTGGTGGTGCAGGTGCTTTTTCTAATATCATTGCGGGCCTCGTGCTTACGTATATGCGCTCTTTCAAGATCGGAGATCGGGTGAAGATCGGGGAAGTTGTTGGGGATGTGAAAGAAAAAACGCTACTCAATACCAGGTTGAAAACCATTAAAAACGAGATCATCACCATTCCCAACTCACAAATGCTGAATAGTCATACGATCAACTATTCTACTGCCAATGATGAAGATGGTCTGATGCTCTATACGACCATTACGATTGGTTATGACGTGCCTTGGCGAGATGTCCACAAGCTTTTGGTAGAAGCGGCTTTGAAAACAGAGCATGTTAAAAAGTTACCCAAGCCTTTTGTGCTCCAAACGAGCCTAGATGATTTTTATGTAAGTTACCAGCTCAATGCGAGAACAAGAGAAATACATAAAATGGCGATCATCTATTCCGAATTGCATAAGAATATTCAAGATGAATTCAACAAAGCAGGTGTAGAGATCATGTCGCCACATTATTCGTCCATCCGTGATGGGAACCATACCACTATATCTTCAGATAAGCTCCCTGATGATTATAAGTCTCCAGGCTTCAATTTAAATGGTCCGACAAAGTAGCTCATGTCTTTGAGGAAGAAACTTGATATCGTCATTTTTGGAACGGATACCCCAGCTGGTAAAGCCTTTGATCTAGGTCTCCTTGTAGTGATCTTGCTGAGCGTTCTCACAGTAATGCTGGAAAGCGTACCTTCTCTTCAAGAGAAATTCGGTACCCTTTTTCGAGATCTGGAGTGGATCATGACGGCCATATTCACCTTAGAATATTTAATCCGCATTTGGATCACTCAAAAAAAGACAAAATACATCTTTAGTTTCTATGGTATTATTGACCTCCTTTCTGTTCTTCCGAGCTACATCAGCCTAATCTTCACAGGCTCACAATACTTATTGATCATTAGAGCACTTCGACTCCTCAGAGTGTTTAGAATATTGAAACTTGGCCGATTTGTTGGAGAAGGAGAGCAACTAGGTCGAGCGCTAAAAGCGAGTAGACATAAGATTACCGTATTTATGGGCACTGTCATGATGCTGGTGATCATCTTAGGAACCATCATGTATTTGGTTGAAGGCAAAGAAAATGGTTTCACAAGCATCCCCTTGAGCATCTATTGGGCCATTGTGACCCTTACAACAGTTGGGTATGGAGACATTGCTCCACAAACGGTGCTTGGACAAAGTATTGCTTCATTCGTGATGATCCTGGGTTATGCCATCATTGCGGTCCCCACTGGAATCGTAACTGTTGAATTGAACCGAGAAAAGAAAAATGAAGATGCGATTAAAAAGTGTTCAAATTGCGGAAAAACAGGCCATCAAAACGATGCCATTTATTGTAGACAATGCGGAGAAGCTCTTCCATGACAAAAACTAAAATTTTAGAGGCCTACACACCCGAAGAAGAAAAAGCCAATTTCTGGACCCACATCCTTGGTGTGATCTATGGCCTTATTGGCATTTATCTGAGCATAACTGACGGTAAACACTGGAGTGCTTTCGTCTTTTTTCTTACCTGTATTATTCTGTATTCGAGCTCCAGCCTTTATCATTTTGCTACCGGCAAAAAGCAAAAAATGCTCTTTAAAAAACTAGATCACATTTCGATCTACCTGCTCATTGCGGGCACTTTCACCCCATTTTGTTTCGATCTACTCAGTGATGAAAAAATTGGTCAGAATTTAGGTTTTGGCATTTGGGGTATCGCTTTGTTAGGAACCATTTTCAAGATCTTTTTCACCGGTAAATACGAGATCATTTCCTTAGCGTCTTATTTGGGAATGGGCTGGTTGGGCTTTTTAATGTTTGGCCGAATCGGAGAACTGGCAGGTACAGAGGTCGTGAACCTTTTATTATATGGTGGCATCAGCTACACTGTCGGTGTAGTTTTTTATGTGATGCGTAAACTGAAATACCATCATGCCATTTGGCATGTTTTTGTACTAGGCGGAACCGTTTTTCATAGCTTTGCGATCTTAAAACTATAATACCTCATTCATACTTCACATAATTTCTCCACTTCTCTAGAATTGATTCAAAATCTGCAGGCAAGTCAGAATCAAACTGTATATGCTTACCCGTGGCCGGGTGTACAAAACCCAACGATTTCGCATGCAAAGCTTGCCTTGGCATCATCTTAAACCCATTTTCTACAAAGGACTTGTATTTAGAGAATTGCGTTCCTTTGACCACACGATCTCCACCATAGGTACTGTCATTAAAAAGTGGGTGGCCGATGTATTTAAAATGGGCACGGATCTGATGTGTTCTTCCTGTCTCTAAATTGCACTGGAGCAAACTCACATAACGCAAGTCTTCAAGTAACTTATAATGCGTGATGGCCGTTCGACCTCGACTACCATCCTCAATGGCTGTAGTCACTCTCCTGTCTTTTTCGCTTCTACCAAGATTCACATTGATGGTTCCATCTTGTGGTTCTGGAACACCCCAAACTAATGCATAATAAGTTCGCTCAATGCTATGGTCGAAAAACTGCTTTGCCAAGCTAGTCATCGCCTTTTCCGTTTTAGCTATAACCAATAGACCCGAGGTATCTTTGTCAATTCTATGAACAAGACCTGGTCTACCCTCATTATCTTTCATCGTAGGCAATTGCTGAAAGTGGTGTGTTAATGCATTCACCAATGTCCCTGACCAATTATTATAAGCAGGATGCACCACCATACCGGGTTCTTTATTGACGATCAGAATGTCATCATCCTCATAAACGATATTGATCGGAATATCCTCAGGAACAACCTCCGTTTCTCTTGGTGGCTCTGGCAATTCCACTACGACTTCATCTCCAGCTTTAACCTTGAAATTCGGCTTTACCTCTTCCCCATTAACCTTGACAAAACCATCTTTAATGCCCTGCTGGATCTTATTTCGCGTAACATTCGGAAGTCGATCCATCAAAAACTTATCCACTCGATAAGGCTGTTGGCCAGGGTCACAAATGATTCTGTGATGTTCAAAAAGCTCTTCGTTTTCTATTTCTATTTCGGCCATTGGATCAAAAGATTCGAACAAAGATATGACTAACTTCGGTGCATGAAAATCACCTCGACTCCCATCACGAAGATTGACTACCCTTTATTTGATGAAAAAGGGATTGAGCTTTATGTAAAACGAGAGGACTTGAATCACCCCACTATCTCAGGGAATAAGCTGAGAAAGCTCAAATACAACCTAGAAGAAGCCAAAAATCAAGGTCATGATACCTTATTAACATTTGGTGGCGCTTATTCAAATCATATATATGCTACTGCTGCTGCAGGCAAAGCTTATGGCTTTAAAACCATAGGAATTATTCGTGGAGAAGAGCATTTGCCACTCAATCCGACACTTTCCTTTGCCAGATCCCAGGGCATGCAAATACACTACATTGACAGAACACGATACAAACTTAAAAATAGCGGCATCGTTCTGAATGATCTCAACAGCAAGTTTGGCAATTACTATCTTATCCCCGAAGGCGGCACCAATGAATTGGCCATTAAAGGTTGTACCGAAATTCTTTCTGAAGATGAACTTCATTTTAGCCACTATTGCCTTTCTGTAGGTACGGGTGGAACCATAGCGGGCATTATTCAGGCTTTAAAAGGCGAAAAAGAGATCATTGGTTTCAGTTCATTGAAGGCCGAATTTCTAGAAGTAGAGATCAATAGTTTTTCTAGGCAGTTCAATTTACCGGAATATGATAATTGGCATGTGAACCAGGATTATCATTTTGGGGGCTATGCAAAGGTTACAGAGGAGTTGATTGAATTCATTCGAGAAATGGAGTCTCAATACGAACTTCCACTTGAGCCGATTTATACAGCAAAAGCACTTCTAGGCATCATCGATCTTGCCAAGTCCGATGAGTTTAAACGAGGCAGTAAGGTATTGTTCATCCATACGGGGGGGCTGCAGGGTAGAGTGGGTTTTGACCTTTAACCAAAGAGTTCTTCAAAAGCATCTTTTAGCTTTGAAAAGCCTTTCACCTCAATATTTTTCGACTTCGGCAATCCTTTTAGTGCATGTTTGGAAACATAGATCTCTTTAAAACCGAGCTTTTCAGCTTCAGCTATTCGACTATCTAGTCTATTTACCGATCTAATTTCTCCTCCTAAACCCACCTCTCCAGCAAAAGCTACTTGATCATTGATAGGGATATCATGGTAAGCACTGACAAGTGCTGCGCACACCGCCAAGTCAAGTGCTGGCTCATCAATTCTTAGCCCTCCTGCTACATTTAAAAACACATCTTGACTACCAAAACGCAGGCCTCCACGTTTTTCTAAAACAGCTAACAACATATTTAGACGTTTGGTATCAAAGCCCGTAGTGCTTCTTTGTGGTGTACCGTAAGTTGCTGAACTGACCAACGATTGCAGTTCAATGAGTAAGGGTCTATTCCCTTCAATCGTAGCACCAATCGCTACGCCCGAAAGGTCATCAGCTTTCTGAGAGATCAAAATCTCTGAAGGATTGGAGACTTCCCTCAAGCCTGTTCCTTGCATCTCATAGATACCAAGCTCTGAAGTTGAGCCAAACCTGTTTTTTATGGTTCTCAAAATCCGATAAGATAGGTGTCGGTCGCCTTCAAATTGCAGTACGGTATCTACCATATGCTCTAACACCTTTGGCCCAGCTATACTTCCCTCTTTAGTTATGTGGCCTATAAGGAAAACAGGGGTTTGAGTTTCTTTGGCAAAACGCATTAACTCAGCGGTGGACTCCCTAACCTGAGAAACAGAACCTGGAGCCGATTCAACTTTTGCCGATTGTAGGGTTTGAATGGAATCAATGATGACAAGCTTTGGTGTCAGCGCCTTAATTTGAAGAAAGATTTGATCCAAAGACGTTTCAGCCAAGATTGAACAACTGGTCTCATCAAAACCAATTCTATCTGCACGCATCTTTATCTGCTGTTGACTTTCTTCACCAGACACATATAAGATGTTTGTGTTTTTAGCGCTCAATGCGAGCTGAAGCATCAATGTCGATTTACCGATACCGGGTTCCCCTCCTATTAAAACCAAAGAGCCGTGTACAATTCCACCACCCAACACACGATTCAATTCTTGATCATGTGTTTGAATCCTCTTTTCAGCAGAGGCTTCAATGTCTGAGAGTTTTACTGGTTTATTGGCCGGCTTTGTTCCAAGGTCATCGGACCATGCCCTTGGTTCAGAAGAAGATCCTTTCGAGATTTTTTCTTCAACGTAGGTGTTCCATTCATCGCAAGAAGGGCATTTGCCTGCCCACTTTGGTGAACTTGCGCCACAGTTTTGGCAAACATATACGGTTTTGACTTTAGCCATGCGGAAAGATAATCAATCAAAAAAATAAAGCGGACACCTTATGTATCCGCTTCAACCGAATTAAACATCTTGCTATCACTATGAAGAGAGTATTGGATAGAAAAGATGTCTCATTATTAACTCCTTTAATGAAAAAAAGATACGGCTCACATACAGTTTTATCACCGTTTATCACAAAAAATAAGCTGTTTGGCATTGAACTGTGGTAATTGGTAAATGAAAGGTCTGATTTTAGTTCAATAACTCACCAATATCGCTGGTAGAGAGTTTTTTAATAAAGCTCTCTTCTGTAGTAATTAAATCCGTAGCTAGTCGAAGTTTGTTCTTTTGTAAAGCCAGAATTTTTTCTTCAACAGTATTTCTCGTGATGAACTTGTAAGTAAACACGGTACGTTTTTGTCCTATTCTATGTGCTCGGTCAACAGCTTGGGCTTCAATGGCTGGGTTCCACCAAGGATCAAGTAAAAAGACATAATCTGCCCGAGTAAGGTTTAAACCAAGTCCCCCTGCTTTCAGTGAAATCAGGAAGATCTTCACATTTTTATTCTCCTGAAAGTACTCAACCTGCTCTTGCCTATTCTTCGTTGAGCCATCCAAATAGGCGTAATCTAATTCACGCTCTTCTACAAGTTTTCGAACAATGGATAGATGCTTAACAAATTGACTAAAAATCAAAATCTTATGACCCTCACTAATAGCCGATTCAAGCATGTACATAATATCTTCAAGCTTTCCTGAATCACCTTCATAATCCTCCTCGACCATTGCAGGATGGTTGGCTAGCTGCCTTAACTTCGTAAGCCCTTGAAGAAGCAACATTTGCGACTTCCTGATGCCTTCCTTTTCGATGGTATCGAGTATTTTATTTCGATAGAACGTTTTCACCTCTTCGTACTTCTCTTCTTGCGCAGCCGTCATGTCACTAAACTTGACCTGCTCAATTTTCTCAGGAAGATCTTTCGCCACTTGAGACTTTTGCCTTCTCATGATAAAAGGCTTGATCATCACATTCAGCTTTCTCGTTTTTTCAATGTCCTGTTTCTTCTCAATAGGAATCAAGAATTCCTCCTTGAAAAACTTCTGAGTTCCCAATAAGCCTGGATTGATAAAACTGATCTGAGACCAAAGGTCAAGTGTACTATTTTCAAGTGGTGTGCCTGTTAAGATCAGTCGATATCTAGAGTTTAATTCGCGAACCGCTTTCGAAATAATAGAATCTGGATTTTTAATCGCCTGAGATTCATCTAGAATTACATAATCAAAGTAAAAATCAGAGAGAATTTCCTTATCAATTCTGGTAATTCCATAAGAGGTGATCACCAGGTCATAATTTTGAAATTGGCTGGAGTCTTTTACCCTATTTGTTCCCGTATATACCAAGACCTTTAGTTTGGGAGTGAACTTTTTAGCCTCTAATTCCCAGTTGTAGATCAGTGAAGTGGGCATGATCAATAGTGATGGCGATCGAGAGTCTAATTGATCATGTCGCGATTGCAGCATGGCAAGGGTTTGTACGGTCTTTCCAAGTCCCATATCGTCTGCCAAACAGCCACCAAAATTGTACTCCGTCAAAAAGCGCATCCAATCATATCCTGCCTTCTGATAAGGCCTCAAAGTACCTTTAAAGTCTTTGCTGATCTCATATTCATCGATCTCCTCAAAACCTTGGAGCTTCTGAAGCTTTCTATCCATGGTCACCTTAGCAAGCTTGCCGTTTTGCAGATCTTGGATCAATGCGAGATGATGCTTTTTTATTCTGTGCTGCTGTTGCTCTTGGGTAACAAATGCAAAAAGTTCGGAGTAATCACTTATCCAAGAATCTGGAATAACCGCTATTTGACCATTTGGTAATTGAAATTCTTTCTTTCCACTTTTGATTAATGCCCTGAGTTCTTCAAAAGGCATCTCATAATCTCCAAATTTGACGGTCGCATGTATGTCAAACCAATCGATGCCTTCATTGACCTCTATGTCGATACTAGATTCTCCGACAAAATACCGTTTAGAATCCTCGTTGCTTTGGCCTATTTCAATGCCAAGCGCTTTCAGTTTATCAGTATGCTCAGTTATCCAACTAAATGCTGCTCCACGAGACATTGTCATTCGACCATCCTTCAGTTTAAGGCCCAATTCATTGAGTTCATCGATGACCGTTTGCTCTAAATCTCCATGTCGATAAACCTTATGAAAAGTATAGCTACCATTTTGCTTTTCTAGCTTGACAGAAGCGCTGGGGTGCTTTTCATAAGGAAACTGATAGGGACCATATTTCCAGTCTATCTTAAAAAGAATTTTAGATTCACTGTTATTAGAAGACTTATTTGAACGCCCATTGGAATCAAACAAGTCGCCATTTGAGACCCCTGAAAGTTCGGAGAATTTAAGCCTTGGTTCTAGGTTAAATTTTTCAGTTTTGATGTCGAAGCCCTTTGCGTAAACATCAAAAGATGAGACCAATTGCGTGACAAACTTTTGATAATAGGTCTCCTCTACCTTTCGCGGTATTACAATGAATTTCTTATTCAAGAAGGGCTTCAACTTTCTGCCATCTACATTTTTAGCAAAGTGAATCAGATGATCGCCAACGACTAAAAAGGCCGGTTCGTGGCAAAGCAAATAGGAACCATTATACTGCCACTCAAGCTTTTCACCCTCAAATTTGATCGTAGGAAAGTAATGCGTATTGTCTTCATTTCTTCTAAAGTGAAAAAGTACTGTAGCGGCCTCATCTTGATAATAAACCCTTTTCCATGCGGGCTCACCATCACGACCCATTTCAAAGATCATTTTGCCTGATAGCTTTTTCAGTATCTCCGCTCGTTTTCGCTCAATAAACTCTTGAATCCCTTTCTGGAGTAATTCATCTCCTCCTTCCTTTGCATAAACCTTCAAAAAGAAGTCAGCTGGTTTTATTTTCTTTTTGTAGAACTTTAGAATTATCGCCTCCTGCTGAATTTGATCCATCAATTTGATCAACTCAATATCTCGGTCATCAATGCCGCTTTCAAACTCATGGGCATTTTTGGCAGAAATATTCTGATGTTGCAATGTCAACCTGCCTTTTTCATCGAGCTGTATAACAAAAGATTCGAACAGGTAACCCAGGTATTCATGTTCGAATAGGGAATAGATCAATTGGAAAGGTTGGGCAGTTGAGACCTTCATAAAAGTATTATGCGATTTGCAAATTAAGGATTATTGCCTCTCCACAAAAGTCACCAGCAAGACTTAACCTCGATTTAATGAAGGTATTTTTTATGATCTGTTTTTGCCGCTAAAACTGAAGGCCTGTAAGACGTTAAAATCGTGATCAGAACCATCGAAAGTGCTACCCATAAAACATCGAGAAACTCCAGTTTAACAGGATAAGTGCTGATAAGAGATGTAGACATGCCCATACCAACGATTCCGTATTGCTCTTGGATCATACAGACCAGAACCCCCAATAATATACCGATGCCTGCTCCGGTCATCGCGATCAAGGCACCTTGCTTAAAAAATATCGAACGAATCATTTGAGGCTGGGCTCCATACGAAATAAGGACGGACACATCTTTCCGCTTTTCAATGGCTAACATAGACAGGCTGAAGAATATATTGAATGAGGCAATTGCCGTAATAAAAGACAGCGCTATATAAACGAACAGCTTTTCGATCTTCACTGCCCTGAGTAATTCTGAGTGCTGCTCTTCACTATCTAAAACGAAGAAGCTTGGACCCAATAACTCTTTAACCTCCGCTTTTATTCTTTTCAAATTTTGTATATCACTTACATAGAGTTCAATACTCGTATATCGATCTCTATACCCGGTTAAACTCTGAACAAAATCTAAAGACGCAAGCACGTATTTTTCATCATAGGTCTGTTCTATTTGAAAAATACCTGAGGGGTAAATTCTTCGTTTATTCAATGAACTGGCAGAAGGAAGCGCACCGGCTCTTACGTTTTTTGGGAAAATAGCCTCAATAGCTAGCATGTCACTCTCCACGAGAATTCCCATTTCATAAGCAACGCCAATGCCAAGGATAGCAAAGTTCTGACCATTCTCTTCAAACTTCAAATCTCCGGTGACCATAAAAGTATCAAGCTTC
>CBFHYE010000091.1:0-20390 GCA_965659985.1 Roseivirga sp.
AGGTACTGATGGTGAATTCCAAGTATTGAGCAGTCACGCACCAATGATCTCGGCCTTAGGAAAAGGTCAAATGAAGATCGTTGCTTCTGGAAAAGAAGAGATCGTAAAGATCGATGGTGGTGTAGTAGAAGTACTCAACAACAAAGTGGTGGTACTGGCTGAATCAGTTTACGAAGATTAAGCGTTAATACGTTTTGATATAAACCCTGATACGAAAGTGTCAGGGTTTTTTTCTGCTTATTTCCTACTGTCGGTTAGGAGCGGGTGGGCCTGCTATTGGTATTAGCCCATATTCGAAAATTGACTTATCGAAATTTGAAAAAAGAGTAGGCGTTTAATTATTTTAATTCCTCGAGTGGGTCAGTGTCATTTGTAATCAAGTGATTTTTCGCTATTCATCGACAGCTAGTAATAACTGGAAGCTATGTCAATAATCTATATCATCACGCCTGTCATAGTTTTTGCGCTCTATAAGCGCGTTCTTCCTTTTAAGAACGCTTTACAGTCGAAGGATAAAGGTAGGATCAAGTTTGAGTCGGCTTTATTGATAGCTATGGTTGCAATTATTGTCATAGTCTATAGCATCTTACTCTAGAATTAGCATTTATATATAGAGATTGAATATAACTTGACTACCGAATATCCTTTAACTCAACGTTAACTCCACCAATGCCAATATGGTCTTTGGCTAGCATGGCGCCAGAGGAAAGTGTGATGTAATTCTCCCAGGTAAATTCAAGTCCGCCAATGGGTAAGATCTGCACCCACATTTTCACCGCTTTAGGACGGTTTTGTTCATCAAGCAACCATAGATAAGAATCACCTGGAGTGGAACCTCCCGAAGTGTAGGTGACCATTAAACCTTTTTCTCCACTATCTAATTCAACAGTTCTTCTTTCTGTGCCTGGGTCAAATACTTTATATGGTGCGCACAGCCAGAAACTGTCATTGTTAAAGAAGCCCGTTGCTGTTTCGACTAATTCATTAGCCTCTTGAAAACTGTAATTCTGTCCATTTGAAACTACTCCCGATTCTGTCACTGTATTCAAGATCACTTCATGCTCATCCCAACTCACGGTAACCAAGTCTTCGGATTTATTCCATTCATATCGATGGCCTCCTCTGAAAGTCCAGCTGACCGTTTCAGTGTTTTCCCAAGCTTCAAAATTTAAGGCTTCAAGCATTTTTTCGGCTAAAGCATCAGCCTCTGCGCCTGGCGTACCTTTTGGTAAAGGCTCATCTAAAACCAAGTAGCCAATAGTTAGTAAGGCAAAGAGGATCACAATGATAATTCCGAGTAGCTTAAGGATTTTCTTCATGCTTTTAAGATAGTTGAATTATCGTTTCTTTTTCAAGCACCAAGCACCAAGCACCAATCACTTAGTACATCTTATCGATGTTCTTGTCCTTGACTTTGGTAGTATCCAATGTTAGGAATTGCTCCCAGAACTGATCATTTGGTACACCAGCAGTAATGATCAAAGGTTCTTTTTTGATAGGGTGCTCAAAATAAAGCTTTCGTGCATGCAGGTTGATGCTTTTATCTGGGTTGGGCTTTGGAAAGCCATAACGCAAGTCGCCTTTGATCGGACAACCAAATTCTGAAAGGTGCACCCTGATCTGATGCGGTCTTCCAGTCATTGGTTCAACTTCTAACATGAAGTGATCATTCATTTTACCCAAAAGTCTGAAGTCGGTCTCAGCTTTTTGTGCGCCATCGGTTGGCTCGGCATAGGCGGTTACAATATTTTTAGTGCCGTCTTTTTTCAACCAGCTGATCAGTTTTCCCTTCTTTTGACTCGGTCGATTTTTGACTATGGCCCAATAGGTCTTTTGTACTTTTCTAGTAGCAAAAAGCTTGTTCATTCTTTCAAGACCCTTAGATGTACGTGCAAATACTAGTATACCAGAAACGGGACGGTCTAAACGGTGAACAGGATGAAGGAAAACAGCACCTGGTTTATTATACTTTTCTTTAATGTATTCCTTACAATAATCTGTAAGGGTTTTGTCTCCCGTTTTATCACCTTGTACCAATATGCCTGTTGGCTTATTGACAATCAACAGGTGATTATCTTCATAAAGAGGTTGTACGATCGGTTCCATTTAGAATTCGCTTGTGAAGTGAAAATCAATATCAGGAAAATTGTCCTGAACCATTTGTAGCCAGCCCTTTGATTCGGCCATAAAGACCAATTGACCATCTTTGTCTTTGGCAATGTGGCGCTGCTTAGATTGAACAAATTCATCCAATTTGGCAGGGTCTTTTGAGCTGATCCAACAGGCCTTGTACAATTGCATTGGAGCAAATTCTGCAGTAGCACCATACTCATGCTTCAAACGATATTGGATCACTTCAAATTGAAGCTGGCCAACCACGCCTACAGCTTTTCTTGCACCCAACTGGAAATTAAACAACTGAGCTACCCCTTCGTCCATCAATTGGACAAGTCCTTTTTCTAGCTGCTTGGTCTTCATCGCATCCTTATTGATCACCTCTCTAAAAATCTCGGGAGAAAAACTTGGGATGCCTTTGTATTGACCTTTTCTACCCTGCGTTAAGGTGTCACCGATCTTGAAGTTACCAGTGTCATAAAGACCAATAATATCTCCTGGCCAGGCTTCATCAACCGTTTCTTTGTCTTGTGCCATAAAGGCAGTGGCCTGCGAGATGCGAAATTTCTTGTCTTGACGGGTATGGAAGTAATTGTTTCCGCGTTCGAACTTACCCGAACAAATCCTTAAAAAGGCAATTCGGTTTCTGTGTTTAGGGTCCATATTGGCATGGATCTTAAAAACAAAGCCGGTGAATTCTTCATGTGTTGGGTCTACCATGTCCTCATCCAAAAGCCTAGGCTTAGGATTTGGGGAGATCTTTAAGAAGGTATCTAAAAGTTCTTTGACACCGAAGTTATTAACGGCAGAACCAAAGAATACGGGGGCAACTTCACCATTTAAGTAGGCGTTCACGTCAAGGTCGCCATAAAGGTCTAGCAGCATTTCAACATCTTCTCTCAATTGTTTGGCATGAGATTCTCCAACGTATTTTTCAAGCTCAGGACTATTGATGTCTTCAAAGCTTGTTGCTTCTTCATGCAGCTGCTGTTGCTTAGCTTTAAAGAGTCTAAGGCTCTTGTCATAAAGACTATAAACCCCTCTAAAATCTTTACCCATACCAATAGGCCAACTCAGTGGATGAACATTGATGCCTAGTTTGTCTTCGATATCATCCAGCAGGTCATAAGGGTCGCGGCCTTCTCTATCGAGTTTATTAATGAATGCGATCACTGGTGTACTTCGCATACGACAAACCTCCATCAGTTTTTCGGTTTGAATTTCCACTCCCTTTACGCAGTCGATCACCATGATCACGGAATCAACGGCAGTAAGTGTACGATAAGTGTCTTCAGCAAAGTCTTGGTGACCCGGTGTATCGAGTAAGTTGATCTTGGAACCTTCATATTCAAAGGCCATAACTGATGTCGCAACAGAGATACCTCTCTGTTTCTCTATCTCCATCCAATCTGAACGGGCGTGCATGTCGATTTTATTGGATTTAACGGCACCCGCTTTTTGAATGGCACCACCGAAAAGCAACAGCTTTTCTGTCAATGTGGTCTTACCAGCATCTGGGTGACTGATAATGCCAAAGGTTCTCCTTTTTTCGATCTGCTCTGCTAGATTCATTCGCTACTCAATTGAGCTGCAAAAGTACAGAATAAACCCTTGTAGCCCAACTGAACGAATTACTCCGTCCAATGAGGTTTTTCTTTTTTCCAGCGCTTATGAGTCCAAAGCCAATATGCCGGATCCCTAAGAATTTCTTCTTCGAGGGCTTTGGTATGCATTTCAGTGATCACGCCTGGTTTTTCATCGATGGGATTTTCTGTCAATACCTTAAAAGTGATCTCGTAATGACCTCGACTGACTCGCTTATTGTCTCCCCAAACAACAACCATATTACGCTCTTTAGCGAACTTTTCCGGGCCAAAAGCTACCGCAGTACGTTGATTCAGGAATGTGGCAAAATGTACTTTTTTGGCATTTGTCGGAAATTGGTCGGCACCAAAGACGACTACATATTTATTGTCGTTGTTCTCAAAGAATCCAGCCCGAACAGACTTCCTAGAAACGAAGATCATTCCGGTTCTTGTCCTAGACTCAAACATTACCTTTTCGAAAAATTTGTTCTTTAATTGGTGATAGATGGCCAACATCTGGTGTTTGAGCTGAGGTTGCAAAGAAATCGCAATGTATTCCCAGTTTCCATAGTGCCCACCAACTACTGCCACTTCTCGGTCTTGCTCATAATATTTGTTGAGCAATTCTGGGTTGACAATTTTAGATCGTGCGATGATATCTTCTGGATTGGCAGAAAAGAGTTTTATCGTCTCCACAACAATATCGAAAAAATGTTTGTAGAAAGTGTTCTTTAATTGTCTGATCTCACTTTTAGTTTTTTCAGGAAAAGAGTTTTCCATGTTTTTGGAAACCACCTTATTCCGATAATTAAAGATCTTATAGAGGATAAGATATAGTATATCGGAGATGATATACAAGACACGCCAGGGGAGTAAAGAAAGAGGCTTGATCAAAAGATAGTAGACTACTGGCATTTTTCTGAATTGACTATCAAAAGTAGACTTTGTCAGCTATTGAGCAATACAAAGCGCATATTTCTGACAAACTGTCACCAAATGTCATTAAATATCCTTTGGCACATTGGTTGTTCATGGTGGAATGAAAATTAGAATTAAAATATATATAAATAGATCATGGGAAAAATAATTGGCATTGACTTAGGAACTACCAATTCATGTGTGGCCGTGATGGAGGGTAATGAGCCTGTCGTTATTCCAAATAGCGAGGGTAGAAGAACTACACCTTCAATTGTCGCATTCTTGGACAATGGTAATGGAGAAAGAAAAGTAGGTGACCCTGCCAAACGTCAGGCGATCACAAATCCTCAGAACACCATAAGCTCTGTGAAGCGCTTCATGGGTAAGAAGCACAGCAGTGTTTCTGAAGAGTTAAGAGGTATTTCATACGAAGTAGAAAAAGGGAATAATGACACTGTTCGCGTAAAGATCGGTGACAGAAACTATACCCCTCAAGAATTGTCAGCAATGATTCTTCAGAAAATGAAGTCTACAGCTGAGGATTATTTGGGTACAGAAGTAACGGAAGCAGTAGTTACTGTTCCGGCTTACTTTAACGATGCGGAAAGACAAGCGACCAAAGAAGCGGGTCAGATCGCAGGTTTGGAAGTGAAAAGAATTATCAATGAGCCAACGGCCGCTTCACTTGCTTACGGTTTAGATAAGAAAGACCAAGAGCAAAAGATCGCAGTTTACGATTTAGGTGGTGGTACTTTCGATATTTCTATTCTAGAATTAGGAGACGGTGTATTCGAAGTAAAATCAACCAATGGTGATGTACACCTTGGTGGTGATGATTTTGATCAAGTGATCATTGATTGGTTGGCCGATGAATTCAAGAAAGATGAAGGTCTTGATCTAACAAAAGATCCAATGGCACTTCAGCGTTTGAAAGAAGCTGCTGAAAAAGCGAAAGTTGAATTATCTTCTTCGACTTCTACGGAGATCAACTTGCCGTATATCATGCCTGTAGATGGTGTGCCAAAGCACTTGGTAAGAACACTCTCTCGAGCAAAATTCGAATCTCTTGCAGATAATTTGGTAAAGAGATCAATGGCGCCTGTTAAGAAAGCATTAGCAGATGCTGGATATTCTATTTCTGATATTGACGAAGTGATCTTAGTGGGTGGTTCTACTCGAATTCCTAAGATTCAAGAGGAAGTTGAAAAGTTCTTTGGCAAGAAACCTTCTAAAGGCGTGAATCCTGATGAGGTGGTAGCTATTGGAGCAGCGATTCAAGGTGGTGTGTTAACTGGTGAAGTAAAAGATGTATTGTTACTTGATGTAACTCCGCTTTCATTGGGTATCGAAACCATGGGTGGCGTATTCACTAAGTTGATCGAATCGAATACAACGATTCCTGCCAAGAAATCTGAGGTTTTCTCTACTGCTGCGGATAATCAGCCTTCGGTTGAGATTCATGTATTGCAAGGAGAAAGACCAATGGCGAAAGACAACAGAACGATTGGTCGTTTCCACCTAAGTGATATTCCACCAGCACAAAGGGGAGTGCCACAAATTGAGGTGACATTCGATATTGATGCGAATGGTATTATGAATGTTTCTGCGAAAGACAAAGGAACAGGTAAAGAGCAAAATATCAGAATCGAAGCTTCTTCTGGATTGACCGATGAAGAAATCGAAAAGATGAAGCAAGAAGCGGAAGCCAATGCTGAATCGGATAAACAAGAGAAAGAGAAAGTAGAAAAATTAAATACTGCTGACTCATTGATCTTCCAAACTGAGAAGCAATTGAAAGAGTATGGTGAAAAGCTTTCAGAAGAAAACAAGAAGCCTATCGAAGAAGCACTTGCTGAATTGAAAGAGATACACCAGAAACAAGAGTTAGATAATATCGACCCAGCTGTTGAAAAACTGAATAAAGCTTGGGAAGGTGCTGCTCAAGAAATGTACGCTGCTCAGGGAGCTGAAGGAGCTGGACAACCTGGGGCAGATGCAGGAGCAGATGCTGGTGGTGAAGCTAATGCTAGCGGTTCTGACGATGTTTCAGATGTAGAATACGAAGAGGTGAAATAACCCTCTCTTGATATAGATAAAAACCCTGACCTCTTTAGAGTGTCAGGGTTTTTTTATTTCCTATTTTCAGTACAGAAGGTCAGAGAGTAGTAATTAATACGCTATTGCGGCTGCTTGTTTATTCACGGCAGCAGGTATGGTCTTGTCTATTGCTGACTTAAAACTGGCGTCATAGATCAAGAAAAGCCAATCGCTATTGTATTCAGGATCTTTTACACCCATCAAATATTTTTGGCCTTTTACTTCGATATAGCTTTCCGCACGATTATAGGTCACGTTTTCTTTGCCAAAGTTTGACTCTAGGGTAGGTACTAGTAATGCTGCAATACCCTTGAGATCTTCTGTATTGAGAGGAAGTACCATATCTAAATTGTATTTGATCATGGCGTAATCGATTTCCGATTCACTGCTCAAAGCAGATCGCTCCAACACTTCCATATTATTGAATTGAAGCTCAATTCCAGCTTTCTCAAGTAATTCGAAGACTTGGAACATTTGACTTCTAGAGCTGTGCTCGAAGATCTTGGGGTACATGTAGTCCAATAGGCCGGTGTAGTTCTTGTCACTGATCATACCCAGGAAGCTATTTACTTTTTGATCGATCATTTTTTGATCGGAGGCACTCATGTCTTGAGCCGAAAGCTGTTGAACAAAGAGTACGATAAAAAGCGATAGTATTATTTTTCTCATTCTAGTTTATTTAGGTCGTTTGTCTTTTGACGACTTGGCTTCAACTTTTGTAAACAGCTGAAAGTTTTGAGTAGCCAACCAAAAACCGTTCCCTTGTTTTTTAATGTCTTTATTTTTCTGCCAAACGCCATCGTAATAATAAACACCACAACCCAATTCTAAAGCATCTGTTGAATAAAGTGTTTTTCTATGAGGAGGAGAATCTATCCAACTATCTACTATGGCATCGGCCAGTTCTAAATAAGTATTGTATAAAACGCCTCCGATAGCCGCGATATTCTCAGAAACACTCGGATTTTTGATTCCAGCCAGCTCTGCACGCTGTTGTGGATGCTTTCTTTTCCTGTTTTCAGGATCTATATGATCGAAAAAATCATCTTTTGCCATATGTAATGAATGGTTCCACGCCATGATCTCAAGATTTTCTTGATGTGCCAAAGGTTTTACACCATACTCAACATGAGCTTCATTACTCACAAAATAAACCGCAGCATTGATGAGTTGAAAGTCTGGTTTGCGCAGGTTGATCGGTCTATTGAATGGTCTAAAGTCGCGAAAGTCTTCAGTATTCAGTTCTTCGTAGTACTTGTCGTTCCATTTACGTTGGGCATGGACTTCAAAAACCATAGCCAACAGTAAAAAGTACAACATCACCTTTACCTTTATCATAGTTCAAATTACATAAAACCCAATGATAGAGTGGCTTATAGGTTTTAAAATCCTTAAAAAATCTTATTTTTGTTTAACCTAACTACTCATAATCATGCAAAATCTCAAAAAGCATCAGCTGTTCGCTGGTCTTATTCTTTTTATTTTTTTAAGTAGTTGTTCTGGTATGTCTCGTGTTAGGCGTGCAGATGTTGCCGTGGCTACGGCTAAATCTTATATCGGTACGCCCTATAAATATGGGGGTACAACAAGAGCGGGTATTGATTGTTCTGCCTTGATCTATCATGCCTATCAAGCGGCAAACATTAATCTACCTAGAACCTCAAATGATCAGTCTAAAGAAGGAGAGCGTGTAAGTAAAAGCAATTTGAAGATCGGTGATATCGTATTTTTTGCCACGGGCGATCGCAAAAGGCAGATCAATCATGCGGGTATAGTTTCCTCAGCAAAAGGTGGAGAAATAAAATTTATTCATGCCTCAACATCGATTGGAGTTACCGAGAGTAGCTTGAATTCAGATTATTATAAAAAGCGTTATCGTAAGGCAAAAAGGGTTTTATAAAAAAAGCCCTGCAACACTGCAAGGCTCTCATTTTTGTGGAGAATACCGGAGTCGAACCGGTGACCTCTACACTGCCAGTGTAGCGCTCTAGCCAGCTGAGCTAATCCCCCAAGGGTGTGCAAATATAATCCTTCCCTTCAATTCAGGAAATTGAATTTTGAAAATAATATTGGACTGTTTCTGAAGCTCTTGGCTTTCGTTCATCCTTGATCTCGTTTGATCAACATCGTTTTGAGCCTTTCCTTTATTTACTATCTTCAATGCTGCTTTCACCCCTTATTTTCATCAAGCATTAATTATTTTTCTCTATGGCAAGTTTGAAGATCACCAACCTGAATAAGACTTATCCCAATGGCGTCAAGGCCTTGGATGATGTATCACTAGAAATCGGCAATGGCATGTTTGGGCTTTTAGGGCCTAATGGTGCAGGTAAGTCCTCCCTTATGCGGACTGTAGCTACCTTACAAGAAGCGGATGGAGGTTCGATTTTCTTAGATGACCTAGATGTTGTCAAGAATCCCAAAGAATTAAGAAAGGTGTTGGGCTACTTGCCTCAAGAGTTTGGTGTTTACCCAAGAATCACCGCTAGCCAACTTCTCGATCATATGGCAATTTTGAAGGGCATCAATAACGCCAAGGAAAGAAAGCAGTTAGTAAAGTATTTATTAGATAAAGTGAATCTTTATCGCCAAAGGGATAAAAGTGTCAAGAGTTTTTCTGGTGGTATGAAGCAGAGAGTAGGCATTGCTCAAGCGCTGATTGGAGACCCGAAACTGATTATTGTCGATGAACCAACCGCTGGGCTCGATCCTGGAGAAAGAAACCGCTTCCACAATTTATTGGCAGAGGTTGGTGAAGAGGTAGTTGTTATTCTCTCCACGCACATTGTTGATGATGTGAAAGAACTCTGTACCGACATGGCCATTATGAATGAAGGTCAGATCGTTTATAAAGGCTCACCATTTAGTGTGTTAGAAGACCTAAAAGGGATGGTCTGGGAGAAGATCATCGAAAGAGAAGAGCTTGATGAATACCAGGCACAATTCAGCATTATTTCCAATAAAATGGTGGCGGGCAAACCGATCATTCATGTATTGGGAGACGCTACCCCCGGTGATGGCTTTAAGCAAGTAGAGCCTAGCTTAGAAGATGTGTTCTTCGCTAAAATTCAAGAAACCGCAACCGTTTAATTGATCGCTATGTTCTTAACATTCTTTTCTAAAGAGTTAGCCCATGGCTTTAAGCGGCCCATGGTCTACGTGTTTTTCGTGGTTATCGGATTGCTCGTTTTTGGTGCGGTAACCAGCGAATTTGTACAGATTGGTGGGGCAGTGGGTAATGTCAATGAGAATTCACCTTTTGTCTTGGCTAATTATGTAACTACACTTTCCATATTCGGATTATTGATCGCAGCAGCTTTTTTTAACAATGCGGCTTTACGAGATTATAAACACGGCTTTAATGAGATCTTATTCAGTACGCCCTTAAGTAAATTTGGCTATTTCTTTGGTCGTTTTTGTGGTGCCTTGGTCTTGGCTTGTGTGCCTCTATGTGGTATCTATTTTGGTTTGCTTATAGGTATTGGAATTGGAGTTCCAGCGGGCTGGATCCAAGGAGATTCAATAGGGCCACTCAATTTTGGGGCTTATATCAATACTTTCTTGTTGTTCATTTTACCCAATATGCTCCTTGCCGGAGCCATTACTTTTTCTTTGGCTAATAAATGGAAAAGTACAGTGATCTCTTTTGTAGGGATCATCATTGTGATGATGGGTTATATTATTTCAGGCACACTGCTTTCAGACCTTGAGAACGAAGTGGTTGGAGCCTTGTCAGATCCCTTTGGGATAAGAACATATAGTATTGTCACCAAATACTACACTCCAGCAGAGAAGAATACATTGATACCTTCATTTAGCGGTATTATGTTAACCAATCGATTGATCTACATTGGTCTTTCAATAGGCATTCTAATACTATCTTACTTCAGCTTTTCTTTTAGAACACAAGGCGGTCGTAAGAAGAAGAAATCGGAAGGGGTTAATGCTGTTCATGAGACCTTTGAAAAGCCGGCTTTGGCTCAGCTCTTCAATTCACAAACTTCTTGGTTGCAGTTCAAAAGCTTTTTCATAGTAGATTTTGTGAGCATGCTGAGGAGCACGACATTCGTGATCCTTTTCATCTTCATGCTTGTGCTTACCGTTGCTAATCTAAGTGGTGGTTTCGAATATTTCGGCTTACAATCTTATCCCGTCACTTATAAAATGGTGGACGTTGTGGGTGCAGGGTCATCACTTTTTGTCATCATTATTCTGGTCTTTTTTAGTGGGGAATTGGTGTGGCGTGCAAGAGAGAGTAAAATTGCAGAGGTCATTGATGCGACTCCGCATAATTCAATGCCAGCGTTGGTTGCGAAAACGTCAGCACTTTTCGTACTCGCATGCGGACTTTACCTTTTCAATATGCTTGTCGGAATGGGTTATCAACTACTCAATGGTTATACCAAATTTGAGTTGGATGTCTATTTGGGAGATTTCTTTTACAATTATCTACCCTTGTATTTAGTGACTTGTACCTTATTGGTCTTTATTCAAGTGGTCGTCAACCATAAGTATATCGGTTACTTCGTCTCTATACTTTACCTATTTGTGATCGATCTGCTTTGGCTTGTTTTCGACCTCAACTCCAATATGCTTTCCATAGGGAGTACGCCATCCATGCAGTATTCAGATATGAACGGCTTTGGACCTGCTGTTACCAGCAACCTTTGGTTCAATGCCTATTGGATCTCCTTTGGCATATTACTATTACTCGCGGCAGCTTTATTTGTACGAAGAGGAAAGATTGCCGGAAAAGAGGTCTGGACTTTGGCGAAGAAAAACTTCAGTGGCGTTTATCGAATCTACTTTGGTCTCTTTGGCATATTGTGGTTGGGCATCGCAAGCTACGTTTACTACAACGTACACGTACTGCACGAATTGACTAGCGCTGATGAAAGAGAAGAGCAGGCTGTAGCTTATGAGCGTACATATAAAAAGTATGAAAAAGTGGCTCAGCCAAAACTCGTTCATGCCAATTATTTCATCGATATATTTCCATCGGAAAGAGATGTAATGGCAGAAGTTGAGATCGATATGGTCAATACAACGAATGAGCCCATCGACTCTCTTCATTTCACCATTTCTGAAGACTGGAATCATGAAATTCTAATAGAGGGAAGTGATCAGGTTTTGAACGATGAAGATTTTGGTTATCAGATCTATGAATTGGCGGAGACCATGCAGCCTGGAGATACGCTAAAGATGAGGATCAAGGGGGGCTACATTACTGAAGGGTTTGAAAATGAGGTAAGCAATTTGAGTGTGATAGAGAATGGTACATTCCTCAATAATTTTTCTATACTTCCAACATTTGGGTATAACGCCAATTTTGAGCTGTCAGATAAAGACAAACGAAAAGAGTATGACCTGCCAGAAAAGGTTCGTACACCAAAATTAGTGGCAGATTGTGGTCCATTATGTGATATAAATTACCTCAGTGATGGTAAGTCGGACTGGGTAGAGGTAGAAACGGTGATCTCAACGGCAAGTGATCAATTGGCGGTTGCACCAGGTTCATTGGTAGAGGAATGGTCGGAAGATGGAAGAAACTATTTTCGTTATCGAGTGGATCATCCTTCTCAGAATTTCTTCGCCTTTATTTCTGCCAGATATGAAGTAGCTCGTAAAAAATGGAATGGGATCGATATTGAGGTGTATTATGATGAAAAGCATGATTACAATATTGATATGATGCTAGAGGCGGTTGAAAAATCGCTTAAGTATTACACCGAGAACTTCGGACCTTATTACCACAAACAAGCGAGGATCATTGAGTTTCCTAGATATGCCACATTTGCCCAAGCATTTCCAGGTACAATGCCTTATTCAGAAAGCTTTGGCTTTATCATCGATCTTGAAAGTGCCGAGGATAATAATGTGATAGATGCAGTGATCGCGCATGAAATGGCGCACCAATGGTGGGCGCATCAGGAAGTGTCTGCCAATATGCAAGGCGGCACGATGTTGACTGAAAGCTTTTCGGAATATTCTTCCCTCATGGTGATGAAAGATCAGGTCGGACCGGTGAAAATGAAAGAGTTTTTGAAGTATGATCTCGACCGTTATTTACAAGGTAGGAGTGCAGAACGGATTAAGGAATTGCCGCTCTATAAGGTGGAAAATCAAGCGTATATTCATTATGGGAAGGGTTCTGTTATTCTATATGCATTACAAGATTACATTGGAGAAGAAAAGGTGAATAATGCTATGCGCAATTTCCTTGAGGAATTTAAGTACTCAACACCTTATCCGACTTCTTTAGATTTCTTGGGCTATTTAGAGCCTGAAGTCCCTGATTCTTTGCAATACTTGATTGATGACTGGTTCAAACAGATCACCTTGTATGACAATCGTCTGATGGCAGCCGAGGTAGAAGAAATGCCCAATGGGAAGTTTAATGTGAGCTTAGATATTGAAGCGTACAAAGTAAGGGCAGATACACTCGGTAATGAAACACGAATTGCTTGGAACGACTGGGTTGATGTAGGTTTCTTTGCCGATGCTGATGAAGAAGAATTGATTATGGAGCAGAGAGTGAAATTTGATACTACCAATTTCAAAATGTCTTTTGAATTAGATCAAAGACCCGTAAAAGCAGCGATTGATCCGCGAAGGATCCTGATAGAACGTGTATATTCTGATAATGTGAAAAGGGTTACCGAAAAGGAATAATATTTGAATAGGCTTAAACAAAAAACACCCAAAAGTCTGCTTCTGGGTGTTTTTTTATGCTTTAGACTTTTTATTTCAAGGCTTCATGTATGGGTTGGCCAGTTGCGCCATTTGGCAAACGCATTTTCATCATCATACTGATGGTAGGTGCAATGTCAGTAATATGGATTTCACGAACAGAACTGCCTTGGTTAATGCCCCAACCATAGAACATGATCGGTACATGGGTGTCATAGGTCCATGGCGTTCCATGGCTAGTGCCCTTACTGCCTCCAGTTTGCCATGCAGCATCTAGAATGATCTTGACATCTCCGGATTCTTTTGGATGATACGCGGCCTGCATCAAACTTCTCATTTTTTCAGAATAGCTGTGTCGGATCAGATCCGTACCTGTTAGAGCCAAATAGACACCTTCATATTCCATCGCTTTTTGACTTAAGAAAAGCTGGGCTTCATAAAGATCTATTCCCTTTTCTTTCAAAAGGTCGTGATTTAAAAAAGGATTACTACCTGCAGTTTCTAACCATTCACCATCACCATATTTCAGAAGCATGGCTTGATTCAGGTACTGACCAAAACCCCTAGAGTTTAAGTTATCAGCTCTGAATCCTAAGTCTTTCATGCGAATTGAATTTTCTGCTACCGCATGATCAGCAGTTAAGAAAATCACATAGTTGCCTTCACCAACTTTTTTATCAAGTTCAGCGAAGAGTCGCTCAAGCTCCATATCTAATCGGATATAGGTGTCCTGCACCTCTTTGGACTGAGGGCCAAAGTTATGACCGATATAATCTGTGCTAGAATAACTGATTGCCAAGAAGTCCGTAATGTCATCTTCACCTAAGTCCTCATTGTCCATTGCTTCCAAAGCCAGGTCGGTCAGAATGGTATTTCCCCAAGGGGTACTTGGTAACATGCTGTAACCACCATTGGTCGCGTTCAGTTCTGCTAGATTGTAAGGGAATGTAGGTGTTTCTTTTCCTCTGAACCCTCTCTCGTAGGGCGAGTTGTCTTCACCACTTTCAGTATAAACATCTTCATCTTTTGCCAGATCCCATGTCATTGAAAGATACTGTGCTGCATAATTCTCATCGTTAAATCTTTTCACCCAACGCGGTAATTCTTCCATATAATAGCTTGAAGTCATGAATGCTCCCGTTTCACTGTCGTACCAATAAGAGCCATCAGATAAATGGCCTCCAGGAAGTGCAGAGCCTCGGTCTTTGATAGACATTGCGATCACCTTACCTCTTTGCTGCGTAAACATCTTGAGTTCATCCGTAATGGTAGATGCATATAGATTTGCAGGAGAGATCTTTCCTGCCCTTTCAGAACCACCAATAGCCATCGCAGCGGTGTCTTCAGCACAATAGACGGATCTTTTTAATTTTCTACTGTACCAGCTGTTATTCACAATGCCATGAACGGATGGTGTCGAACCGGTATAGATTGAAGCATGTCCTGGTCCGGTCGATGTAGTAGCGTAGTTGTACTGACCATTCTTTGCTACAAAGCCTTGGGTCATGATTCTACGGAAGCCAGCATCACCGAAGTCGTTTTCGAAACGCCAGAGGTATTCTTGCTTGAGTTGGTCTACAACAATGCCAACAATGATTTTTGGTTTCTCAGATTGGCCGTAAGCCGTAACGCTCATGCACAAGCCAAGCATTAAGATGAATGTCTTTTTCATATCTTCAGATTGATGCTATTCGCAAGCTATTTTAAAATACTCTTCTCGCGAAAGACTCTGTGTAAAAAGTTTATTACCTTTTTTATCATAATAGATCACCACATAGAGGTCTGCCTCTTCAACGATCTTTAGACTAAAAAAAACAGGTTCATGAGTTGAACCCAATACGTTAATGTTATCAAATGTAGGTTCAATGATCTCACCATTTTGCGTATGATAAAGACCTACTCCAGTCTCCTTGGTTACTTTGATCAAAGCACCTTGTTCATCTCTGCGCAAAACATCGTAGTCTAGCATACCTTCATAAATGAATGTTTCGCTGGCAATGTCATGGAAGATCCATTCGTCCTCTATTCTTACCAATGCTACCGTATCCGACCAATATTTTACCTCATCAAAATCAAAGGCCGATAGTTGCTGGTTAGATTTATTGATGAAGCCCTTGTAATTGGCTTTGCTAGCCACCAATACAGTATCGCTGTAAGGCTCTATCAGTTTGGTGTAGTTCGGTTTGATCAATATTCGTTTTGCTGGATTGATGATCCCCACCTTTCCAGCATCTAAAATACTCAGGTAGCCGTTTTCATTTGAGCCTACGCCATCATATACAAAGTCGAGTAGAAATACGCCTAAGCTATCTACAAGTGCTGTATTATTCTTTTGTAGCCTCAGCATGTTGGGGTCCAGTGCTGTGACTTCCTTATAAGTAGCCGATAAGATCTCCTTACCCCATTCATTGTAGATCTTGCGGAAGTTCTTTCGATTAGAAAGCATATAGAAGTCATGATTGGCAGGAGCGCCAGTTTGAATATAGGTTTGGGGAATAAGTAGTTTTCCATTCCAACCTTCTTCAATGTATATTCTGGTTCCGTTTTTGAATTGAGCCCATGTAGAGTCATTTCGTTCTAGCATGACCATGTTCTCGCCTTGCAGACTTAGGCTATCAAAACTTTCAGCCTCAAGACTTCCAAGCTGGTCATAAAGTGTCCAAATGGAGTCTTTCATCACGGCTAACCATTGGTCATTATCTTCTATTTGCTGATAAGTTTCACCATTTAAAGTGGGTAAGCCATCATGGATGATTTGAATGCCATTCTCGCTGACCAATTTCCATCCGTATGCTTCATCATAGATCTCGTAATCACCAAATGGAATGATCTGTTTTAGGTCAAGATCAAGAATGCCTTCTTGTCCATTTTTTAAAGCCCAAATGCGACCATTGTCTAATAAGTCGAGGTCTTCATATTCAAATGGGAAATCAATGTATTCACCGATGAGTGTGGGGAAAAGACGTTCTGGTTTCACCAAGGCGATCCCATTTTCTTTCTGAAGCCATAGATAATCTTGGAACCATTCGATGGCACTGTATTCGGTCTCTAAGTAATTAATGCCATTGATCGAGGTAAGACCGTAGAAGTCATTTGATTTCATTCGGATCAGGCTATTGGATAGAATAGTTATCTCTTCTTTTGGCTGATCAATAATAACTTCACCAGATTTATGAATAAGCCGTTCTCCATCTTCTGAAATCAGTTTAATAAAACCATAACCAGCATCTTTTGCTTGCTCAAACTCGTCCTCATAAATGACGCGACCATTTCTGCCTTGAATTCTTTTGTGACCGTTCATCTGACCGTAGATGTAATCGGTTGTAATCGGATCACAGAGATACGCTCTTGGCAATTCGCTGAATAAAGAGATCAGTTTGACCTCTCCAGTTTGGTCTATAAATGTATAACGGCCATTCTCTAGTTTAGGAATCCAATAGCCGCTCTCAAGCGTGATGATATTGTTGATGGAATCAGCTTTTGAGGGAATGTTAAAAGCTTCGAGAAAGCCATCAGCACCGTATTTTTCTTTATAGATATGGTATACCCTCGGGAGTATTTTGGCGGCCAGAGAGTCATTCGGGTAAGTGTTTAAAAAATCAAGATAGCTTTCTATAGTGTTTTGTGCTGTGCTGAATCGGTAGATCTTCTCTTCAACCTTTACTCTGTAAGGCGATTGTGGGTAACCCTCCAAAAAATCAACATAGCTCTTAAGGGTTTTGTCTTCTGTGAGGTCTTGGTAGATCAATAATTTATAAAGGCTGTCAGCTTCTTGATAGTCATTTGCTGACGGGTATTCTTCCATGAATGACCTGTAGCTTTGCCAAATATTCATCTCACTGGCTTCTTCAAAAGCGATATGATCTCTGAATACTTTGGCTTGCGCCCATTGGTTTGCATCCTCATGCACCTTCATAAAGACATTGTAAGCTTCGAGTGTGTGGGTTTCTTTGACCTCTTCAAATTTCAGACTATCGATATTGTCTTTCAATGCTTCCAAATGAGATTCATCGACATTATATTCTGCAAGGTCTTCTAGGTCATCAGGATCGGAAACATTGCCCAATTGTGCAATAGCTCGATTCACCGATTTAAAAGCGGAGTCTACTTGATAGATCGAAAAGGCAGTGTCAATATAAAGTTTGGCGTAGAGATAGTGCGAAGCGGGGTTCAATGTGTCTTTATCTAAAGACTTTTCTAAAGCATCTATGGTCTTTTCTAGATCACCTTTTTCGTATTGACGGAAAGCTCTTTTAGGAATTTCTATCTTCCAAAAAGAGAATAGTAATAGTGTCGTAAGTGTTAAGATCAGCTTTCCCCTCACCATCAATTCTTTAAGCCTGCAAAATTAATCATTGCCCAGGCAATATGCATACTCCAAGATCAATAATCATGTTTAATGCCAAAAACACCGAATAGGCGAAAAATCCTGCCTCTTATGGAAAGGGTTTAAAGAACTGCACGTTTTTGACAAGTATAGACTATATTCAGAAAAAAGGTCAAAAACGTGTCAATGCGCCTCATTTCAGCGCCAAAAGTATTATTTGCATGCCTACTGTGCTTTTGCTCCTTGTCGGGTTTTGCCCAAGAAGTAGAACCTCAAATAATTATTGGGGACCCCAATGTAAGTTCTACAGGTCGTGTTAGGATCCTGGGAAAAATCTCTGGTAAAGAAGAAGGAACAGGCCTTTTCTCCGCTACTGTAGCCGTGAGAGGCCTTAATATAGGAGCTATCACTGATCAGGAAGGGAATTTTGAGTTTTCAATCGCTCCTGGTGAGTACGTTTTTATTGGACAGTTTTTAGGTAAGAAAACGCGAAGAGTAGCTGTTCGCGTAGTGGGAAACGGTCGTTTTGATCTTATTCTCGAAAGTGAGTCAGTAGATCTTGATGAGGTAACCATCGAGGCAAATGCACCGGACAGAAATGTGGCGAGTATCAGTTCAGGCGTGAATAAGGTGAGGATTCAAGAAATTGAGAGTCTTCCAGCTTTTATGGGAGAAGTAGATGTTATTAATAGCCTGCAGACCTTGCCTGGCGTATCTACTGTGGGCGAAGGAGCAAGCGGATTCAATGTCAGAGGAGGGCGTACAGATCAAAATCTTATACTTCAAGATGGAGCACTTCTTTTTAATGCCAATCATGTTTTGGGTTTTTTCTCAAGTTTTAACCCTGATGCAACTGAGGCATTTACACTATTTAAAGGCAACATGCCAGCCCAATACGGTGGTAGAATATCGTCCGTTTTAGATGTAAGGATGAAGGAGGGGAACTCAGAGCGAATCAAAGTGAAAGGTGGTTTAGGGATGGTTGCGAGTCGTTTGTCGTTGGAGGGGCCTTTGAACGAAGGTAAAACACGCATCATGGTCGCTGGGAGAGCGTCTTACTCTGATTGGGTCTTGCAACAGTCGAAAAATATAGACGTGGTCAATAGTAGTGTGCGTTTTCATGATATCAATGTAAAGATCAGTCAACAGCTGAATGACCGGAATAAGCTCACTTTAAGCTATTATCGAAGTAGTGATTATTTCAAATTTGCCAATGATTTTGGCTTTAGGTGGAACACCAATTTGCTCAATTTGAATTGGCGTTCGAGCATCAATGACAATTTAGTTTCCTCAAGTCGCTTGGTAAGAGGTACCTATGCCAGTCAACTGTTTGACCCTTCTGGTGTTGATGCGGCAGAAGTAGATAGTGGCATGGATTATTGGCAAGGGAATCAGACCTTTTTTTACAGTTTAGGAGACAAACACAATATCACCTTTGGTGCTGATTGGGTGGGTTATGACGCACTGCCTGAAACCTCAAACCCGATCGGGGAGGATTCTGGGATTCTGCCTGAAATTGTTCAGAAGGAAAAGGGAGACGAGTTTGGGTTATTTATAAATGATCAATTTGATGTCAATAGTCGTTTTGGGATTTCTCTAGGCCTTCGCTATTCCATGTTCTCAAACAAAGGCCCCTATACAGTTTTTCAATATGCCAACAATGAGAATAAAGACATTAGTGAGATTACGGATACGATCAATTATCAAAAAGGAGATAGGATCAAACAATATGGTGGATTCGAGCCTCGAATTGGACTCCGTTATAAATTAAATGAGACCAGCTCCTTAAAAGCCAGTGTCAACCGAACTAGGCAATATGTGCATACATTGTCAAACAGTACATCTGCGACGCCAACAGATATCTTGCAATTGAGTAACACTTATTTTGAGCCCTTGATTTCGAATAATTTCTCTCTTGGGTACTTTAAAAACCTTGCAGATAACAAGTGGGAGTTTTCAATTGAGGCTTATTACCGAAGTATGGAAAACTTATTGGATTATAAAGATTTCGTTGACCTCTTGCTCAACAATCACTTGGAAACAGATGTATTGGCTGGGAAAGGCAGAGCATATGGCTTAGAGCTTTATCTCAAAAAGACCAAAGGGAAATTGACTGGTTGGCTGTCTTATACATTATCTAGAACGGAGATTCAAATTGATGGGTCTTCTGAAGAAACGACTATTAACAATGGAGATTGGTACCCTGCCAATTTTGATAGAACACATAATTTGTCTTGGGTCTCAACGGTCACGTTAAAAGGTGCTAGTTCTTTCAACTGGAACATCAATTATTCAACGGGTAGGCCGATCAATGCTATTGAATCTAATTATTTAACAGGTAGTATTGTTGTTCCTCATTTTTCTGAAAGAAATCAATACCGTATTCCAGATTACTTTAGGGTAGATCTTAGCTTTACTTTCGGAAGAGATATTTTAAAAGATGAGATTCGGATAAAGAGGGCCGATAAGCGGTACAAAGGAACTGTAACGATTGGCGTTTATAATATTCTTAGTAGAAAGAATGCGTATTCCGTTTATTTTAAGAGTCGAGAAAGCACAGGGTCTTTACCTGAAGCTTATCGCTTGACTGTATTAGGGGCTGCTTTCCCTACGATCACTTATAATTTTCAGTTTTGAGAAGTTCATATTTCATATTG
>CBFHYE010000092.1:0-6853 GCA_965659985.1 Roseivirga sp.
CTCAATGAGTTTTTATCTCCTTATCTGCATCGTAAAGAGGCGTTGCCCGAACGAGCTCCTGATTTTCAGGAAGTCTTTGTGATCTATCCATTTCAAAAATACTCCGGCTTTGATCTCAAAGACCATGAATATATAGGCGTGAAGCCTGAGGATCTACCAAAGCTTATTTATCCACCGCATCAAATGGATAAACAAAAGCTCGTGATTCTTGCCACATGGACCTTTCGCAATAAGATTGAAAATGGGCAACCGAAACTGCTCAAAAGAGATTTCAATGCCCATCGTTTACTTCGCGCTATCGATAACAATACTTTACTCAGTAAGCTACCCAAGTCAGAAGAAGGGAGTGAGGGTGACTTTCTTTATCCGCCAGAAACATTGAACGAATGCTATGCTGCCTATCCTTATATGTGGGAGAATTCACAAAAGCTGATCGATCAGTGTCATATCAACTTTGAGTTTGGAACAGATAAACCCCATAAGAACCTTCAGACCTATACAGGTAGTAAAAAAGGCGATTATGCCTTTTTGGAAAAGCTAGCTTATGCCGGATTGGCTTATCGCTATAAGAAGCCAGGTAAAGAGATCATGAAGCGTATCAAATTGGAGCTAGACCTGATACGGGATAAGGGCTTTATGTCTTATTTTTTGATCAATTGGGACATTTGTTCCTACGCCCGAAGTCAGAATTATTTCTATGTAGGCAGAGGAAGCGGTGCGAATTCCATCATAGCTTATCTGCTGAGGATCACCGATGTCGATCCCATTGAGCTTGATCTATACTTTGAGCGCTTTATCAACCTCTATCGGCAAAACCCACCTGATTTTGATATCGATTTTTCCTGGACTGATAGGCAAGACGTTACGGATTACATCTTTAAACGCTTTCCGCATGTCTGTTTGCTGGCGACTTACAGTACTTTTCAATTCAAGGCTGTAGCGCGTGAGATCGGTAAGGTATTGGGATTGCCGCCACATGAGATCGATCATATTTCTAATGTGCGCTTTGAGGAGCTGGATGATATGGCGCGATTGGTCGTCAAGTATGGTCAGTTGATTCATGGTTTTCCAAGTCATTTGAGTATTCATGCCGGTGGTATTCTCATTTCTCAAGACCCCATTCATTGTTATACGGCTACCGATCTACCACCCAAAGGCTTTCCGACCACTCATTTTGACATGCTCATCGCTGAAGATGTGGGACTTTACAAATTCGATATTCTGGCACAAAGGGGGCTGGCCAAGATCAAAGACAGTCTGGCGATCATCGAAAAGAATAACCCTCGAGATCTGCGTTTCGATATCCATGATATTCCAGCCTTTAAGCAAGACGAACAAGTGAAAGCGCTTTTGCGAGAGGGAAAAGCCGTGGGCTGTTTTTATGTAGAGTCACCCGCGATGCGCATGTTATTAAGGAAGCTCAAGGTAGATGAGTATCTAGGACTAGTAGCGGCTAGTTCAGTGATTCGTCCTGGAGTGGCACAATCAGGGATGATGCGTCAATACATCTTGCGCTTTAGAGAGCCTGAGCGGAGAAATGATGCCCATCCTGTGATGCTAAAGATCATGCCTGAGACCTTCGGGGTGATGGTCTATCAGGAAGATGTGATCAAGGTAGCGCATTATTTTGCGGGTTTGACCTTAGGCGAAGCTGATGTGCTCAGAAGAGGGATGTCGGGGAAGTATCGCTCGCGGGAGGAATTTCAAAAGGTAAAGGAGAAGTTCTTTAGCAATTGTCGAGAGAAAGGCTATGCGGATGAATTGGCCAAAGAGATCTGGCGACAGATTGAAAGTTTTGCGGGTTATGCCTTTGCTAAGGGACACTCGGCTTCTTATGCAGTCGAAAGCTACCAAAGCTTATTCCTCAAAGCTCATTACCCGCTCGAATATATGGTGGCTTGCCTCAACAATGGTGGCGGCTTTTACCGACCAGAGATCTATGCCCATGAAGCCATGATGCATGGAGGAGTGATCGAACCACCTTGTGTAAATCGAAGTGATTATCTCTGTACCATATTGGGTAAGCACATCTTTATGGGCTTGGGCTTTATTGCGGACTTAGAGAAAGGAACAGCCAAAGAGATCATGGAAAAGAGGGAAGAGGATGGTGTATTCCAAGATCTCGATGATTTTCTCAAAAGGGTCAGTATCAGTTTGGAACAGTTGAGTTTGTTGATCAGAATTGGTGCTTTTCGTTTTTCAGGTAAGACAAAGAAGGAGTTACTATGGGAAGCCCACTTCCAGCTGGGTAATACTAAAAAGAGCAATCCTGTCAAGATGTTATTCAATCCTGAAACTAAACGCTTTGAATTACCTGTGTTGAGCTATAGCAAGCTTGAAGATGCTTTTGATGAAATTGAGTTATTAGGTTTCCCACTTTGCAATCCATTTGAGCTCCTAAAGGAACAAGTTGAGCAGGAGGTATTGGTCAATGATATGTATAAGTATCAAAACAAGATCGTAAAGATGGTTGGCTATTTGGTACACATTAAACGCACGAGCACGAAGCACGGCAAACGCATGTATTTCGGAACTTTCATTGATCGGGAGGGCTATTTTCTAGATACAACCCATTTTCCTGGTGTAAATGAAAAACATCCTTTTCGGGGTAAGGGTATCTATGAAATTAGCGGCAAGGTGGTGGAAGAGTTTGAGTATTTTAGCCTTGAAGTGACCGAGTTAAAGAAGCTACTTTATGTGCATGATCCGCGAATGGCAGAAGAAGCGAGACATGCTACAATGGGTATCGAAAAATAAATGCTTAAAAGTATTGCGAGATAAGTCATCCTCTCTTTTATTTGTATTTAGATTAAGTCTAAATAAATGAATAACCACGGAGAATTTTTATTGAAAGAAGAGAATGGAATTTGTGATTCTCAGATCGAAATCGATAGAAGATTGATGGTTGCTCATGAATGCGTTTTTAAGAAGTGTTGCAAGAAATACAAGAAAAAAGGAAAGAAGCACTGTAAGTCCTGTCCAAAGCGATAACTATTACGGTAATTCTATATGGCTTGCCCTTAATTTCAAACGATTCCATAAACTTTTACAAAATTCGAACTATTCTCCCTAACAAGTGTTAGGTTTGTATCATGACACAAAGCCAACGAGCGAATAAAAATTCAATCGGTAACTTGTTCAATCCTACAACACAGTTGTTCATTCGAACACCACAGCTGTAAATCTACCTGTATAGAATATTAACGATCGACCCATCAAAAGTGGGCCGACATACTCATTTATATCTACTGTAAAATTAAATAACACGTCAAATGAAAGTTTTAGTAATCGGAGCCGGAAATATGGGGTTGACCTATGCAACAGCCATCGCAAGGTCCGGCATACTCAAAAAAGAAGACCTAATGATCTACGATAAGTCTACCGAGGTAATCGATAGGCTTTCAAAGGACAAGGAGAATTACACCGCATATGATAATTTGGAAGACACACTTCCTGTTTCGGATATCATCATGGTGGCTGTGAAGCCCTATCACAATGAGAACCTGATGACAGAAATGAAGGAATTGATGAACGACCAACAATTGGTCATATCTATTATGGCAGGAGTTACAATCGATACCTTACAAGAAGGTTTAGGTATTCGTAAAGTCGTAAGAGCTATGCCTAATCTGCCTGCGCAGGTAGGAAAAGGGATGACTTCCTATATGGCTGCTGATGAGATCTCGCGCATTGAATTGTGGATGGTGGAAGATTTATTAAACTCAACAGGTAAGTCTGTGAGAGTAGATTCAGAGAAATTCATTGATGCTTCAACGGGTATTTCTGGTAGTGGTCCAGCTTATGTATTCTATTTTATGGAATCAATGATGGAAGCAGCAAAAAGTATGGGCTTCTCTTATAATGATAGAAAAGCATTGGTTAGCCAGACTTTTGAAGGTGCTATAGAGCTTTTCAATAAGAACAGCCTAAGCCCTGAAAGTTGGATGAAAAGGGTCGCATCAAAAGGTGGTACCACACAGGCAGCATTAGATTCCTTAGACGGTAATGATGTAGGCCAGCTGATCCATGATGCAGCTTATGCTGCTTTTAACCGAGCAGTTGAGATTGGCCAAGAGGACAATGAAGTTAAGGAAGAAGAGCTTGTATCATGAATCCAGGTATCAAAAGAGTAGTCATTAAGGTAGGTACCAATGTGCTTACCAATAAGGACAATCGTATTGTTCGACCGATTATACATCAGATCGTTCGACAGATAGCAGAAATCTATGAACAGGATGTTATGCCTGTACTGATTTCTTCAGGATCTGTGATTGCAGGTAAGGAAGTGGTTGGTACATCTGATATCCTCGATAAAGAGATCAGAAGGCAAGTTTTCTCTTCTGTAGGTCAGCCAAGAATGATGAGAACTTATTATGAAACGTTCCATGATTACGGATTGAGATGCGCTCAGGTCTTAGCGACCAAAAGGGATTTTAATCCAGGCGTATGGAGAGAGAATATGATCAATTGTTATGAGGGGCTATTATCTGAGGGTATCGTACCAATCGCCAATGAAGATGATGCTACTTCTGTTTCATCAACGATGTTCACTGACAATGATGAACTAGCGAGTTTGATCGCAGAATTGATCAACGCAGATGCGCTGATCCTTTTGACAGACACTAATGGTTTTTACAACGGTCATCCAAATAAAGATGAAACATCGATCATTAGAACAGTAAAAGCATCTGATGACCTTGATCACTACATTCAAAAAAGTGAAAAAGGTGAAGCAGAAGGCAGAGGGGGGATGGGCTCTAAATTAAAGATCGCCCAAGAAACAGCCTCTAAAGAAATCACAACCTATATCGCAAATGGAAAGCAAGATAATGTGATTGTAGACATACTCAATGGAGAAAAAGTAGGGACAAAATTTGTAGCGTAAATGGAATTATTAAGTACTGAAGATAAAAATACCGTATTAAAAACGATGATGGAATTGCTCGATGTACACAGAGCATCTATCATCGGAGCAAATAAAATAGACGTAGAAAATTTCAAGGGTGGTGACCAGGCCATGATGGATCGTTTGATCGTTGACGATAAGAAAGTTGATGGAATGATTCAAGCGGTAAAGGAAATCATGGATAAACCTGATCCTGTCAATCAAGTGATCAGCGAGATCATGAGGGAAGATGGGCTCAAGATCATTAATAAATCAGCGCCATTTGGCACGATCATGATCATTTATGAATCGAGGCCAGATGTGACGATTGAGGCCTCTGTGCTCGCTTTTAAAGCCAACAATAAAATCATTCTTAAAGGGGGTAAAGAGGCGAAGCACAGTAACCTAAAACTGGTTGAGTTATGGCATAAAGCGCTTGAGCTGAATAGTTTAGAGCCGAATTGGATAGATTACCTAAACTTACCGAGAGATGAAGTTCAAGCATTCTTGAAGAATCCCGATAGGCCGATTGATTTGATCGTGCCCAGGGGTGGCGAGCGTTTGATCAATTTCGTTAAAGAGCATTCTTCGTGCCCAGTGCTAGTAAGTGGTAGGGGCAACAATTTCCTTTTTGTTGATGAAAAAGCAGATTGGGAAAAAGCCAAGCAGGTGATCATTAATGCTAAAACGGATAAGATCTCAGCTTGTAATGCATTAGATAAAGTATTGATACATGCTTCTTTACGGGATAGAGATGCCAAGTTGAAAGAATTAGCTAAAGAACTAAAAGCGGCTGAAGTTAAAATTCTAGCCGATGCTAAGGTAGGCGGAATCATCAAAGATGCAGAGCAGATCAGCAACGAAGATGTTTGGTATGAAGAGTTTCTTGAACTAAAGGTAGCGATCGCAATGGTCGAAAATCTTTCCGAGGCGATTGAAATGATCAATAAGTATTCTGGAGGGCACTCTAGTAGTATAATTACCGAAGATGCTCTCTCTGCCGGTGCATTTATGCAGCAAGTCGATAGTGGTGCTGTATACCACAATGCTTCAACAAGGTTCACTGATGGTGGACAAATGGGAGTAGGCGCAGAATTGGCGATCAGTACCGATAAACTACACCATAGAGGTCCTTTAGGATTAGAACAATTAGTAACAAATAAGTACTACGTTTATGGCAATGGTCATGTGCGTGTTTAAATACAGTAGATGTATAAATAAAGAGAGGTTAGCAATAATGCTAACCTCTTCTTTTTTACATAGTAAGTCATACTTACTTCAAGCTATCAATTAATTTTTCATTAAGTCGTACATAATCTGGATTACCTCCGGCTTCTGCCAATGCCATAGATTCCTCGGCAGCAGCTTTTGCCTCTTTACTTTTACCTAATCTAGCCAGTAGTTTTGCTTTTAAATGCACCACCCAATATTGCTTTTGATCATTCCTATCAATGGCTTTGTTTACCCATTCTAGCGCTAAATCAGCATCTCTTTCTGTATCGTAATAATACCCAGCTGCCTGAAAATAGACACCGGGATTTTCTTGCGCTCCGTCAATCAATTGTGCTTTGATCTGAGCCATTACTCATCGTCAACTTGAGATTCGATCTTGAACATGGCTTTAGTATGTTCCCATTTCATATTCAGGTTAGCCGAGTTCATAGTAAAGTCAGAAAAGCTGATCGTGAATGTTTCATACATGCTGCTTGGGTGTTTGACAGGGACATCAAACCTTAGCAGGTCATCTTTAGAATCATAGCCCATCGCACCCCACCAAGAGAGGTTTTTGCTTATGATGATAGTAGCCGTTTCTTCAGTAAATTGTGTATAGAGCGCGTATTCACCTGCTGGCACGAGATTACCATTGAGTTTTACATCTTGTGAAAATGAAATCTTAGTGGATTCATTAGCACCTGTTCTCCATACTTCATTGTACGGTATTAAATTACCAGCTACCTGACGTCCTTT
>CBFHYE010000093.1:0-4308 GCA_965659985.1 Roseivirga sp.
ATCCACACAGAAAACCCTAGAAGGTGATCTTGGGCAACACTATGAACACTTTTTGGGCGAAAGCGAGCCGATGCAAAGGGTATTTTCATTAATTGAGAAAGTCGGGCCAACGGAGGCCACGGTACTGATTCTCGGTGAAAACGGAACAGGCAAAGGTCTTGCTGCACGTGCTTTGCACAAAATGTCTGATCGTAAAGACAAAGTATTTATCAATGTGGATTTAGGTTCTATTAGTGAATCCTTGTTTGAATCAGAACTGTTCGGGCATGTAAAAGGTGCTTTTACGGATGCCAAGGAAGATAAACCTGGACGTTTTGAAATAGCCTCTGGTGGCACTTTATTCCTCGATGAGGTAGGCAACCTATCTCTACCATTGCAAGCCAAACTTTTAACCGTTTTACAAAACCGTACCGTTAGTCGTGTAGGTTCTAACAAGGAAATACCTATTGACATACGCTTAATTTGTGCCACCAACATGCCACTTTATGAAATGGTCAAAGAGGGCAAGTTCCGACAAGACCTGGTTTACCGAATGAATACCGTAGAGATCAGGATGCCTTCCTTAGCAGAAAGAACAGAAGATATCGATCTTTTGGCTAGTCATTTCATTAAGGTTTTTGGAAAAAAGTACAACAAAGAAAAGATCAGAATAGATACGCCTACCATCAATAAGTTGAAAAAATATGGATGGCCGGGAAACATTCGTGAACTAGAACATGCCATTGAACGTGCGATCATCTTGACTGATGGCAATCAACTATCTTCTGACGACTTTTTGCTCAACACGAACAGAAATGGCTCAACTGGTGAAGAGGATATACTCAATTTGAGTGAAATGGAAAAGCGCCTTATTTTGAAATCACTTGACAAGAATAATGGCAATGTAACTCGTGCAGCCAAAGATCTTGGTATTGACCGCTTGGCATTATATCGTAGATTACAGAAATATGGATTGTAGAGCTAAGAGTTGCGAGCCGTGAGTTGTGAGCTTAGCTCGTCACTCAAAACTCGAAACTCGTCACTGAATTATGTTTTCTAAACGTTTCGCTTTCCTTGTTATCCTTCGCATCGCATTATTGATGCTAACGCTGGTCGCTTTGGCATTCATCTTTGCTAGGACTGATCTGTTCTTTAATCAAATCATTCTGCTTGGCGTTGTTGTCATTCAAGTAGCAGAGTTGATCCGTTTTGTCACTTTTACGAACCGAGAGCTCTCTCGCCTACTACTAGCCATCAGGTATTCAGATTTTAGTATCTCTTTCAAAGGGAAAAAGCATGGCAAATCATTCAAAGAACTTCAGGATGCCTTTGTCGAGATCGTAGAGGCCTTCAAAAAAGTAAGCGTAGAAAAAGAGGCTCAATATAAATTCCTTCAAGTCATCGTTGAGAATATCAAGGTTGGGATGATCGCCATTAAGGAAGACTATGAAGTTGAATTAATGAATAAACAAGCTGAAGAATTATTAGGAATCGACAAGCCAAACTATTTAAAACAACTTGATGCTTTAAGACCTGATTTTATTGCTGAGGTAAACCATATGCTCGATAATGACCGGAGCCTTATCGAACTTGATGACAAAGGTAAAAAGCTTCAAATCTCAATGCAGGTCAATCGATTAAAGATCTTGAACCTACGATATACCTTGATCACTTTTCAAAACATTAAAAGTGAAATAGAAACTAAAGAGATAGAAGCCTGGCATAAACTCATTCGAATTCTTACGCATGAGATCATGAATTCGGTCACGCCAATTACCTCTATGAGCGAAACCATCCTCATGCTGCTCGAAGAGAATAAACAGCCTAAAAGAATTGATGAACTAGATGAAGAAACTTTGGAGGACATTCGCTTTTCCTTAAAAACTATTCAAAAGCGAAGTGATGGACTGCTTCATTTTGTTGAGGACTATCGTAAGCTCACTAAGATAAAATCACTCGATCCTGAAACCGTTAGCGCAAAAGATCTTATCTCGTCAATTGAAAAACTCCTTAAATCCGATCTTGATAAGGAGGGCATTCAGTTATCGACCAAAATAGAAGCTGGGCTAAACATTAGAATGGACAGAAAGCTCATTGAGCAAGTACTGATCAATCTGATAACGAATGCAAAACATGCCGTTGAAAAGGCTGATCAACCCAAGATCATGATCAACGCATATTCAGATTTTAGGCACAAATACATTTCAATTACAGACAATGGAATAGGCGTTGAACTGTCGAAACAAGAGCAAATCTTCATCCCTTTCTTTTCTACAAAAGAAAAAGGATCTGGTATAGGGCTCAGTCTATCTAAGCAGATCATGAAAAAACATAATGGTGATCTTATCCTAAGTTCACAACCTGGAGAAGGTGCAACTTTCTTTTTAATATTCTAATTCTAGAATTATTGATTAGTTTTAATGGTAATGACAAAAAAACTACTGATAGGCATAAGCATTGGCCTTATTTCAATCTTCATCTTTTTCAATTTTTTTCTAGAACGCATCATTGAAAATAAACTTGAAAACTTTGTTGAGGCAACTTTTGAAAACTTCTATCAATTAAAATTCGAGTCAAATTATACAGCGCTCAACCTCTCAGGCTTCAGCATAGGGTTTGAAAATGTCGCTGTAAGCTCAGACACAAGTAATGCTAGGTTGAGAAACAAATTGGCCAATGTGTTCTTTGAAGCTGACCGTTTTGAGATCAACGAAATAGCTATCAGTAAGCTCCTTTTCAAGTCTGACATTGACATTTCGGAGTTTGCACTTACCAATCCAAGCTTAGTGTTCCTAGTGGGTGATAATCAAAAAGATGTAGAACCCACTCCCGAGCAAAGCGGTAAAAACCCTATCAAGGAGATAGAGATCGAAGACTTTAGGTTAATGGGAGGTTCTGCTACCTTTCTTTCAAAGAATCATTCAAAAGACACGCTTTATTCCGGTAATGCGCTCGACATCAAGTTCAGCGCATTAGATATCCCTTTAGGACCAGAAGGTTTAAAAGCACAAGATATCGCCATTGGTGGAGCTGAGATAAAAGTAGAAAATGTCTTTTATGACTCTGATATCTCCGCATATCAATACAAAATGAAGGAGATGATATTCAATTATTCAAATGAAAACTTAGCCTGTCGCGAGGTCAAGCTGATCCCTAAAGAAACACTCCTTTCCATGAGCAATGAGGAAAAGTATCAAAAAACTGTTTTTGATATCGACCTAGGTCTTTTTGAACTTCATGATGTAAATGTAAATGAGCTCAAAGACCATGGGGATTTGCAGGCAGGCAAAGTAACGCTTTCAGAAGCTAAATTCTTTTTGCTTCGGAATGCCAATCACCCCTTAGAACCAACGAATAAGCAATTGATGCACAGGTCATTATTAAAGAGCACCTTCCCCATACAGGTAGACTCTATTCTCATAAAAAATGCTTCTATTGATTACCGTTTAGTTCCCAAAGGTGCAAGCCAATATGGTCAGGTTAAACTTGAAAACATTAATGGACTGCTTACGGGTATTCAGAGTGGTCAACCGAATCAAGATACATTGAAATTATACCTTCAAAGCTCTTTTATGGAGCATGGGGACTTGACTTTTGCTGCTGACTTCCCATTATCGGATCCTTCAAAGCATAGCTACTTCGGCCACATCAATGGGCTTCCTTTTGAAGACCTCAACACCATTGTGACGCCATTAGTGGGGGTGCAACTAAATGATGGGATGATCGAGGATATCTATTTTACAGGTGAGTGTACTGATCGGGTGAATACAGGTGAAATGATATTCGATTATGACAACCTTAAAATGCAGGTTAATGACAAGGCCACAGGCAAAAAGAAATGGTTGTTAACAGATCTAAGTGGTTTAATTGTGCGCCATAAATCTAAAAAGGATAAGGACGGCCGTTCAAAAGCGGTTACCTATCAATATACAAGACCAGAGTATCAAGGTCATATTGGTTTTTATCTCAATGGACTTATGGACGGTATAATGAAAAATCTTTTGCCAAAGCCTGTATATTCACGCATGATCAATGGTCTTACGCCTAAAACAGAGTAATTTCGATTTCTGAATAGCATTATTTCATCTGGCCTCAATATTTTAGTCCAGTAACTCAAAATTCATGGATATTTTCACCATTGTGGCGGTTTTGACCGTCCTTTCTGCATTATTCGCATACATCAATACTAGGTTTCTCAAACTGCCCTTTACCATTGGGTTAATGATCATCGCCATGTGTTTTACCTTAGTGATCATCATTCTAGGCTATTTCGAGCATTGGATTCTTGAAGAAGCCAAGCTATTGATCGACTCAATTGACTTTAAGACC
>CBFHYE010000094.1:0-17636 GCA_965659985.1 Roseivirga sp.
TGATCTCCATAGAAACTATCCTGAAAACTGGAGACCAGACACCGGACTGGATGAAACAGGCAGAGGCTATACGCAATATGGTGCTGGCGCCTACCCAACCTCAGAGCCTGAATCTCGATCGATCGTGCTCTGGATGCTCACTCACCCCAATATCTCTGTAGCCAACTCTATGGATACAAGGGTTCCGATGCATTTGCGTCCACCTTCGACTTCAAAGAGCACCGATCGCATGTATCCCGAAGATCTTGCCCTCTATGAAAGGTATGACAGCATAGGTTTGAGTATTACAAATTATCCATGGGCTGGCGATGTCTATGAGACTTACAGCACACGCTATAAGGTGAACCGAACTACTGGTGATCCTTTAAAACCAAGTCCATTATTCGGCCACGGACCTGATTTCGGTTATTTCTACTATGGGGCCATATGGTATGGAGATGAACTTTGGAATAATGGAGCCATGAAGGATTACGATGAAGATGGCATTTATGATAACTATGATGGTTTACGCTGGGATGATGAAGAAAATGGAGGTCGTGGTTTTAGAGAATGGGAACCCTTCGATCATCCAACGATGGGTGAAGTTGAAATCGGTGGATTTCATCCAAAATTCTTCAGTCAAAATGGGCCACCTTGGCAATTAGAAAATTGGGCTAAAAAACAGGCCCTTTTCAATTTAGCCATGGCACTTGAATTACCTCAGATCACGCTAGACAATATCGAAGTGGAAAGAAAACGAAGAGGTCAATATGAGGTGAAAGTAACCTTTACCAATACAGGCATGCTTCCAACTGCCCTATTGCAAGCACAGTTGGTGAAGATCGTTCGTGAAGACCGAGTCCAACTTCGATTTGATGATGAACTGACTAAAGGGGAAGATGATGCTCAAGTGAAGATCTTAACACCTACGCTTTACGACAAAACGATCTATATGGACAGAACATTAGCGGATGAGACGAAAACAGCTATTTTCTTAGTGGAATTGAATGGCATTGAGGAAGTAGATGGAAAAGTAAGAATTCTAAGTACAAGAGGCGGATTTATAGAAGAAGACATCAAGATAGGAGGAAATTAAGTCTACTTATTCACTTGAACTATGAAAGACCTCTGTTCAAAATGAAGGTCCTTTTATATATGTGTATTATTACATATTAACATATATCTACTTATATATATTAGAATGTTCGTGAGAGGTTAAATCCAAAATGAATATCTCCATCTTGCCATGCCCCGGTAGTTTCGGTAATAAAGCCTTTTTCAACCATAGAACGAGAATTTGTAAATGTAAGCTGAAAAACATGCCCGCCAGTTTCTATCTCCACTCCTATGCCAAATGAATTATTATAAAGATCACTCTCCTCCTTAGTGAGACCCAAGTAGTACTCTGTAATAAGCGAGACGCGTGGATTTAATTTGTAACGACCTCCTATCCCAAGGGCAAAATAGTTGTTCTCTTGGTCGTGTTCTACCCTATTCCGATGCACATAGGAAGGCACAAATAATACTGACGCTTTATCTGACAATTTTCGAGCGATCAATAATTGGTGAGTATATGCCGTCCTATCAACAAATTTGTCCTCACTGAAAGTTGGTTTATCTGCTGTTCTTACTGCTATTGAGCTAAACCATGACAACGCAACAGGTGAACGATCTCCTTGTTGGAGTATACTGTACTTTGCGAAACCATCATATATTTTTTCAAAAGAGCTTCTGCCTAATCCCAATGTTAATCGATCCGATATTCCATATTCAAAGGAGAATCGGATGTTGGCAAAATCGAGACCAAAAAGATCATCTATTCCTGTATTGATCTGACCAAAACGGTGCATAATGATAAATTCTAACTCACCAGCTGCTCTCGTCTTGGTTGTATGACCATTGATTAATCTCTGCGCCTTCCAGAGGCTCTTTTCTATTGTTTCAACTTCTTCTTGCTCTTCATCTAGTAAGGACAAAAGATCATCTTGTGCTAATAGACTCGAATTGAAAAGGATACAAAGCAAAAAAATCCAGATTGAACTTCTTCTTATCATCTTTTATAAGGCTCTAAAGTAAGATTTACTGAGACCAAGATCTCTTCAGCAATGTTGTCAATAACCAAATTTGGAATTTCAATTTCATGGTCTTCAACTTTAACCATAAATTCAAATGAGGATTCGATTTGACCTTCTCTGATGCGGAGCATTACTGGGGTATTTAGCGGTTGTTTAATACCATGGATTGTAATTTCCCCAGTTACATCGACTACATATTCACCATTCTCTAATTCTTTTAAGTCATCTGGCACTTCGAATTGACCTTTGAATGTAGCCTTTGGGATTTTGGAAGACTCCATATAATTCTCATTGAAATGCTCCTGCATGAGCTTCTTTTCAAATTCAAAAGACTTGATCAACAGATCTACAGCTACTTGGCCTTTGTCAAGGTCAATAATGCACAGTACCTTATTATTTACAGCCTCAATATTTTCCATCGGGGCCTCACTAAAAAATTTGATCTCTCCTGTTCGCGTGAAATACCGTTGTCCAAATAAAGAGCAACCTATCAGTAACATGGAAACTATAACTAAACCTCTTTTCATCTTCTATTCAATTACAATGGCTTCAATAATCAATACATCGAGCAAGAGACCAATGCACTCACCTTTTAAAACAATGGCCTGACCGAGATATGCTTCCAGTCCTTCATTATTGAAATCGCTATCTTCAAGCGTACAATTGACCACACCAAATCCGTTTGTCTCCAAATTCACAACAGGCTTACCTTTATCACTGATTTCAACAGAAATAACTACACCTTCAATTTCAAGTATTTGATTCAAAAACCGTTGATTCGCCAGAGCTTCATCCTGATCAAATAGATTATATAGATTCTCAGCAGTTATACGCTCTTGAGCCTCTCTCCTGTGCATAGCAGGCCCAACTTGTAGCATTGTAAAGTAAACCCAGGCAAATGCCGAGGCTGAAACAACCAGAAAAGCAATTATAAATTTCTTTCTCCTGGTCATGGGTTAATTGTCTTGTGCACCATCATTTACCCAGCAGGCGATCGCATCTATCTCCGCTTGGGTCAGTGTTCTTCCGCTGCCAGCCGGAGGCATAGTTCCCTGCTGTGTCCTAGCCATAATTCTATCAGCTGAAGCCATGATCTGACTTGTAGTTGTAAAGTTTGGGGATTGGGTACCGTTGTGACAGCCACTCACAGCACAATTGGTCTGAATAATGCTATTTACATCTGCTAAAACAATATCTGTTTCAACTTTTACCTCTGATTCAAACACACAACCGGTATCATCAGTCACAGCAACACTGTAGGTCCCCTGACCCAAATTATCAAAAACATTGCTTGGCTGCGCAGCGCCTTGATTAATACTATAGCTATAGGGTTCAGTTCCATTGCTCGCACTTATCGAGATCGACCCTTGCTCGTTACCGCATGTTGTGTCAGTAATCTGGAAGGTAGCGGTAACACCATCAGAATTAGCTATTGTAAAACTGATCTGTGCCTCACAATCATTTTCGTCTGTTCCTATTGCTGTATAATTTCCAGCGGGCAGATTAGTAAACTCTCCATTGGGTTGAGTGCTGTTATTTAACTGAAAAGTGACTGAACCCGTAGCATTATTCGCTACGATGATCACCTGACCGTTATCCAATGCACATTCCGCATCAGATGAACTTTGGATACTTAAAGCAAAGGTTCCATCGCATAAATCTGGCGAAGGTTCTTTTTCAGATGAACAGCTCAGCATTAGGAAAAAAAGACCTGTAAAAATGAAAGTGGCATACCTCTTCATGACATACTGATTTAGTGATAAAATATCTAATGATATTTAAATATACATCTACATATACGAAACCCACAATACAAACGGATTGATCCAATATTAGAAAAAACATAAAAGAGTGGTTTAAATAATATTACTAAAGAACAACCAAGACATCCAAGCAGAGGCAATCAATTTGAGTAAGGTACCAGCCAAGAAACCGACAAAAGAACCAAAGGCTGCCTTTAATGCTGTTTTATTTTCAACGTTACCATTGCTCATTTCTCCTAAGAAAGCCCCCACAAATGGTCCAACGATAATTCCAATTGGTGGAAAAAAGAACAGACCGATCACTAATCCAATCGTACTCCCCCATATTCCTCTTTTTGTGCCTCCAAACTTCTTCGTCCCATAAATGGGCACCACATAATCTAAGGCAGTAACCACAGCGGTCACCAAGGCCCAAGTCCATAAGGTTTCCGAGCTAAAAGGTGCCCTTTCTGTCCATTGTAAGAACAATAAAGCAACAAAGCTTATTGGAGGTCCTGGAAGAATAGGCAGAAAACATCCGAGAACCCCAACGATCAAAAAAATTACTCCTAGAATAATGAGTAGTATATCCATTTTTTAACAACATTTAAATTATGAACATCCGAGCGGAGCTTCAGAAAGAACATTCAAAGGAAAATACGGAGAAAATCGTTGTGTATGTTTCCAAGGATGACAAAAGGTTAGCTGAACTGATGGATATCTTCTTTCAAGGATCATGGGAGTTGGTGCAACGTTCTGCATGGGTTGTCGGAAAACTAGCGGAGTCTTCTAACCTACTCTACCCTTACTTGCCACAAATGATCAAGAATGTGCAGCGAAAAAAAATCCATGATGCTGTAAAACGGAATACCGTGAGAACATGGCAATTCATGAATATCCCTGAAGACTATATGGGAGAAGTTGCCGAGATCTGCTTCGACTTCTTAGCCAGTAAAAAGGAGCCTGTAGCCATAAAAGTTTTCTCAATGGTTGTTCTAGAAGGAATAATAGAGAAAGTACCAGAATTGAAGGATGAGCTACGATTTCTGATTGAAGAACAAATGCCTTTTGCCTCAGCAGGCTTTAAAAGTAGAGGAAAGAAGGTACTTGCAAAGATCGCTAAATTATAGTTTTTCTCCTTTGTATTTGTCTTTGAGGAGCTGAGGGAAATACTTGTTCAATTTCCTTACTTTATCCCGAGCTACATTAATGATATACGGGTTTCCAGGGTTTAACTCATAATAGTCTTGATGATAATCCTCTGCCATCCAGAACTTCTCGAACGGCTCGACTTCTGTTACGATCTTTCCATCGTACTTCTTCTCGTTATATTTCTTGATCGACTTTTCAATGGCTTTCTTTTGTACATCATTGTGATAATATGCGGCTGAGCGATATTGGCTTCCGACATCATTCCCTTGCCTATTCAACTGGGTTGGATCATGCGCAGCTGTAAAGAAAATATCTAAAATGGTTTCAAAAGACAGCACTTCTGGGTCATAAACCACTTGAATCGCTTCTGCATGTGAAGTTCTTCCATAGCTTACTTGTCTGTAGGTTGGATTTTGTTCCTTACCCCCCGAATAGCCTGAATAAACATCTACTACACCTTCTACGCGCTCGAAAACTGCTTCAGTACACCAGAAACAACCACCAGCAAGAGTCGCGATCTCATTTTGAGCATTTGCAGAAATGGTAATCACGAGCACAAATAGAATGGATATAAACTTTCGCATAGTTCTTATTTTGAACTCTGAACGCTTTGCTTCTCGAAAAGGTTTAATTCAATTACTTAGAAAGTATAGATTTCAGGTCTGCTGGGGAATAATTAACAGACTTTAAGGTTTTGTTGTCATCCTTTCGATAAACTAGAAAGTGACCATCCGATTCCTCAATGTAACTCTCTGTCCCATCCTTTTCCATGTAATGCTTTTGTGTTGCCTCAGCTTCCTCCATAGTAGCACATGTTTTACTCATATTGGAGCGCTGTACCTCGTCAAATAAGGTCTTGAACTTATCGCCCATTCCGAATTCTAAGATCGCACCAGATAGAACGTATTGGATGTCGCACAAGGCATCTGCAACCTCCACAAGGTCATTATCCGCAATGGCTTCTTCCAATTCTTTCAGTTCTTCTGCTATGAGCGCAACCCGAAGTTTACATCGATCTGCAGAAGGAATCTGCGGATTATCCAGAACGGGATGTTTAAAGGTTTTATGAAATTCTGCTACGCTATTGAGTGGTTTGGGTTCGTCCATAGTTTTGAAAATAAAAAAGGCCTGATTAAATCAGGCCAATGTTAAGTACATAAATTTTCATCTGAAAATTAGTCGATGTCTTTTTTAAATTTTGGTGGCTTCTCTCCTTTTGGCACAAAGATCAATGCATCTGAATTGATACAATAACGCTTGCCAGTTGGTTCAGGTCCATCGTCAAATACGTGACCTAGGTGCGAACCACTTTTGCTATCTACCACTTCCCATCTCACCATTCCGAATGAAGTATCTTTCACTAATTTTACAGAACCCTCTATTGGCGCATAAAAGGCTGGCCATCCAGAGTAAGAATTGTATTTCGTTTCACTTGAAAAAACTGGTTCTAAAGTAGCTGCTGAATAATATGTTCCTTCTTCATAAAACTTATTGTATTCACCAGTGCCTGCTCTTTCGGTGCCTTGCTCTCTAAGAATATAATACTGTTCAGGTGTTAACCTCTCCTTCCACTCTTCCTCAGTCAACACGATCTCGTATTGCTTGTCTTGTTTTTTATCTTGTTTGTCCTGGTCCTGAGCAAAGTTTGGCTGTGCATTACTCCTCAATGCCAAAATGCTTGTCACCAAAATCACTAATAATCCTGTTGTTAAAAGTATCTTTCCTTTCATGGGTAATTATTTGCATGGTAAACCTAACGTACGGTCAAAAGTTTTGAAGGATGCGACCTTTAACCCAAACGTGGACTAAATTTAGCTTTTTTAACAGTTTGTTGTCTGTCTGATGGTGTTGATGGTTGATCTGTTTCTAGAAAATACATGAACGGTAGTTTTTGCTTTTTCCAAGGTGTAAGCATATTCTTTGCCTTTACCGCTCTGAGGTCAGCTTTTAGTAGTTTCTTGAGCGTTAAATTCTTCTGATCTCTATAAAGCTTAACACTGGCTCCATCAATGGCTAGCACTCTTTTTAGCTCGTTATACAGGGTGACTTGTTCGTCCTTTTCTAAGAAATCAGCTTTTTCAAAGTCGACAAAAGCCTGTACACAATTTGACTCAACAGGCACAGTGGCTTTATCGATGAATACTTTAACCGTTTCATTAGGTAGCTCAGTCTTTATCTTTTGTAGACGTTCTAACTGATGATCGAAATACAAAAATGTATCATAAGAGAAACCATAAGTTATGTTGTGAATGTCATCTACGGTATGCGTATTCGCAGTAATGAAGACATCACCGCTCTTTGATAGTTTGTCAGTGATCTGATCTCTTAATTTTTATCCAAGGCATCTACAAGTGTTGAATCAACTGTTCTCTCATCCGAAAGTCCATATGTTGAATTGAATTGATCGATCTCTGCCTGATGAATTTTGTGAAAAGGATTTTGAACTCTGTTCTTAGATACAATAGCAGTGTCTTTTTTTAGATAGAGTACATCGTTAAATACTGGGTAGATATAAAGGTAGTTTGAGCTTGCAAAGGCCAGTTCCAATGGCCTTTCTACTGGAACTCAAGGATAATAGTAAAATTCACACTTCGCTATTCTCTCATTGATGCTATGGAGTTCATCAGCATTCAATCGTTTCAGACCTTTTGAGGAAAAAGGACATAAAAATGTAGGCTTAGGTGAAGTTTTAAATTCCATAATCAGTGCGATACCAGTAATACGAATATCTACGTAAATACCCTACCTCTCGGATCGCACGAAAGCTAAGACAAAAAAAAACCGAAATCAACGATTCAACGCTTACTTCAGTTTCTTAAATTCTTAAAATGAGAATTCCTCTCTAATTAGTCGATCGTAATCTTTTTATGTCCGGCTAATAAGGTACTAGAATACATTAATTCAGAGCTTACTTCATTGAGGGTAGTCGCATACTTTCTCAGCCTTTCACTAGTTTTAGCAGAACGCTCCTGCAATTTTTCGGTACTGTACTTTAAAAATTTCTCTCCGATTTCTTTTGTTCTTTTCATCACTTGTTGGTTTACACTAATTGGTTGTTAAACAAATAGCGCATCTTATTTAGTTGATATTCAAGTTTAGTATTTATTAAACAACTTAACAATACCATCCCCTAGGTAATCACTAAAATAATTCTATAAAATTTCTCTTTTCCCGAAATTGATTAATGATTCTATGGGCATCAGGGTGATCTGGAAAACTTCTTATTCTATCTCGAACCCCTTCAATGTTTTCTATTTGCTCTTGTTTATCTACGAAACAAAAGCCTTTGTAGATGCCACTTTCTACCAATACTATGCTTTTTTCTTGTGTGACCTTCCCTTTTCCTACCAGAGCAAAGGTCTCCGACACCTCGCTGAATGATTTGATGGCCTGCTGAAACCGTTCATTGAGCTCTTGTGTTGATGTAGGCTTAAATGAATAACCAAAATACTTCATCGCCTCTGCCGGTAGACTACACAGTTCAGGATTCAACTCATATGTTTTCACCAATTCAATGAGTGCATTCCGTGCCCTATCGAATGAAGTAAATCCTTGAAGTGGTTGAATGCCTTTCTGCACCTTGCCTACTGATAGCCTATGATTTCCAAGTCCATCCTGATAATGAAATATGCCATACTTTCGACCCGGATATTTTTGTGCTTTATTAAAAGGTGGAAATAACCGCCTGATCTCATACGCTTCAAATAAAAAGGCGATCATTTCATCTCCACAAAGCTCATAGCTAATATCATAGATCTGATCCTTCATCCCTTGCTTATAAATAATATCCGAACTTGAGAAATGCCCTCTTATCCTCTTTTTGATATCATTGGCTTTACCGACATACAGCACCTTGCCCTTTTCATCATGGAAATAGTATACCCCTGTTTGATCAGGTAAAGCTTCAAAAATCTCTTTAGGTAGATTTGGTGGCAAATCAGCTTCTTTGGAGTTCTTTTTGAGGAAGGATTCTATCTGCCCTTTATCATTTTCGATCAACAGGCTCATTAAGATCGCTGTTGCACGTGCGTCACCCATCGCACGGTGTCTCGCGTGGTTTTCAATATCAAAGTGTTCGCATAACCTGCCCAAACTGTATGATTTCAGGCCTGGAAAGATCTTACGGCTCAGCCTTACGGTACACAATTTTTTATGATTGAATTCCGCACCGAGCTCTTGAAACTCTTTTTTAAGGAAAGAATAGTCAAAATTGACATTGTGCGCAACAAAGACATTCCCTTGTAGCATTTGATGAATGTCTTTGGCAACTTCAAAGAATTTAGGCGCATGTGCTACCATTTCATTCGAAATCCCTGTTAGTGTGGTGATGCCGGGCGGAATACCCTGCTCAGGATTGACCAGCGTTTGATATTCATCCACAACACGCTGGCCATCATGCACCAGAATGGCCACCTCTGTGATCTTACCATAATTAGCTGAACTACCAGTGGTTTCTATATCTACAATCGCATACACAAATTGAAATTAAGTAAGTCTTTGTATTTTGTTAAGGAATGGAAGAAAAATGGGTCAAAAAATCGAATGGTGAACAAAACCTGTTCGATGCAGAAAAATTGAGAATAAGTCTTTTTCGCTCTGGTGCCAATGAGCAATTGATACAATTCATCATTCAGGAAGTCATGAGATCTACTGAGAAGGTCACTACAACCAAAAAGATCTATAACATGGCTTATGCTATTCTCAAAAAGTCATCAAGTAAATTGGCGGGTAAGTATCGTCTCAAGAATGCCATTTTACAACTAGGTCCATCAGGCTATCCACTAGAGCATTATGTGGGGCATCTGCTGGCTTATCAAGGATTTCATCGAAAAGTTGGGCTTATGATGCAGGGGAAATGCTTAGAACATGAGGTAGATGTTTTTGCTCAAAAAGACGACCTCCGGCTGATCGTTGAATGCAAGCACCACAGCCAACCAGGCTATAAATCCGATGTCAAGATCGCGATGTATGTTCATTCACGATATAACGATATAATCAATGGTCAGACCGACAAGGAAGGCTTTAGGTATCGCTGTGTAGTTGCCACAAATACCCGTTTTACGACTGATGCGATTACTTATGCCAATTGCTATGACATCACCTTGATCAGCTGGGATCACCCACATAGAGGTAGCTTGAGGGAGAGAATTGAGATCTCTGGACTCTATCCAATCACCTGCTTGCATAATTTGACTAAAAATGAAAAGCAACGCCTTCTATCGGCAGAAACGGTGCTATGCAGACAGATCATTGACGAGCCTGAGCGACTCGAACTGATCGATCAAAGAAAGCACCAGAAGATCATGAAAGAATGTCAGGACTTGATCACAGTAGACTGACCATTTCTAAAGATAGCATTGAGAATAAAACTGATGATCACTACCATAATACAGCCAAAGGCATTGTACCATAAGAATCCCATGGTTAAAGGACCAGCGGCATCAATTGTATTTAGATAGTGTACAAAGATCACGATGGCCTGACCTATGATAGCCGCAACAAAAACCGCATTACTCCTAATGGACTTAAAGAAAAATGCCACTATGAAGATTCCCAATATGATTGGGTAGAATAATGAACCGATAAGATTTACCGCCTGAATCAGGTTCTCGAATAGACTCAAGGTAGAGGCGAAAATAATCGCGATCAAACCCCACATTAAGGTAAATAGCTTTGAATATCTTAAATAATGTTGATCTGTACCGTTCGGATTTATCCTGCGTTTATAAAAATCGATCAAGGTGGTAGAACCTAGTGCATTAAGCTCCGAGGATGTAGAAGACATGGCAGCACTGAAGATCACCGCAAACAGAAGACCGATCACACCAACAGGCATGGTACTCATCACAAAATTCATGAAGATATAGTCCTTGTCGTTCGTCTCCCTATCCGGTAATGCTTCCCCTATCAGGGTTTTGGCATTTTCACGAATGGCATCTGCATCTGCTTGTAGTTGATTAAGGTCAGCTTGTGCCTCCGCGATCTCTGTTTCATCCCCAGACTTTACTGCTTCATTGAGGACGCCAACCAAGGCTTTCTTTTCTTTGAATACTGTTTGATATTCCTCCTCAAATGCCTGAAAGTCCTCTCCATATTCCGTATCTAAGGAGATCTCCTCACGCACAGCCTCATTAAAGAAAATTGGCGGTTGATTGTACTGATAATAAACGAAGACCAAGACGCCTATCAGTAGAATAACAAACTGCATGGGCACCTTCAAAAGCCCATTCATCATTAGTCCTAAACGACTCTCCGCCAACGACCTACCTGAAAGGTAGCGTTGCACCTGAGATTGGTCTGTACCAAAATAGGACAAGAACAAGAACACTGCACCCGTTATTCCAGACCAGAAATTATACCGATCACTGAGGTCAAATTCGAAATTGACTACATTGAGTTTACCCATCTTACCGGCAACATGCAGTGCATCAGTAACCCCAACACCCTGAGGTAATGCCTGAATCACCAAAATACCAGCCACGATCATTCCACCCATCATAACAGCCATCTGCTGCTTCTGCGTTTGAGTTACAGCTTCAGTACCTCCAGATACAGTATAAATGATCACCAATACACCAATGACAATGGTCGTAATTTGCAATGACCAACCCAAAAGTGTAGATAAAATAATAGCTGGAGCATAAATTGTAATTCCAGCGGCTAAACCTCTTTGTATCAAAAAGATAAAGGCAGCCAACATCCGTGTTTTCAAATCAAATCTACTCTCCAAAAATTCATAGGCCGTATACACCTTTGCCCGATAGTATAGCGGTAGAAAAAAGACCGAAATAATAATCATTGCCAATGGCAATCCGAAATAGAACTGGATGAACCTCATCCCATCTGTATAGGCTTGTCCAGGTGTTGATAAGAAGGTTATTGCACTCGCTTGGGTTGCCATAATGGACAGGCCTATCGCCCACCATTTGGTCTTATCATTACCCTTAAGGTAGCTCTCCATACTCTGAGCTCCTCGAGATTTATAGACACCATAGGCAACAATGAGCACCAAGGTGCCAAAGAGAACGATCCAATCTATAGTACTCATGAAAAATTGATCGTAAAGAGGTAAAACAAAAAGATCCAAATGGCCAATACAGCCATAACTAAGTAGTATGTACCCTTCCAGCTTTTACCAAATAAGGGCTTTCCATCTTCTTGTTCACTCATTATTTATCGTTTTCTACGTCTACTTTAGTTTGTTCAGGCGACACATTCCCTAAGGAAATCATGTTTGCAAAAATCCTGAATGCACCTGCTACGCCAGCAGGTAGCTCTCTAAACCATGAGTAGCCCGTATATACAAAGTATCCTTTTCCGTATTCTGTAACCAAAAGCCCACCTTTACGAGAAGGTTCTCCTGGATCATTAGCTGCTAATATAGGTGTATAATGGTCATCCCATTCATTTGGAAAATACAAGCCTCGCTCTTGTACCCAACCTTTAAAATCTTCTTGGGTGATCTTATTTGGTCCATCTATTAATGGGTGATCGGGTGCTAATATGGTCACTTCCGCCTCCTCTTTGGTTACCCGATCACGAGAAATAGAGAACGAGTAAGGTCCAATAGCAGGCTGATTTCTCATTGAAGTGTTGTACTGTGCAATGACGGTTCCTCCTGCTTCTACATATTTCATGAGTTCAGGTTGAATGACGGGCATACGATCGATCGTATTGAATGCTCTGATGCCTACAATCACTGCATCATAATTTGCAATACCTTCTGCCGTAATGTTATTTGGGTCTAAAAGCGTCACATTATAGCCTATTTGCTCCAAACTTTCAGGTATTGCATCTCCAGAACCCATTAGGTAACCCACAAACTGACCTTTCTTCTTTAAGTCAACCTTAACTACTTTGGCTTGACTCTCTGGAAAAATAGTTTGAAACGGAATATGCTGATAGTCGATCTCTTTTAATCCTGAAGTGTAGGTTCCTCCATTATATTCTACACTAGCGGTTGCATATCCCTCTGACGAACCCACTGGTGGCAACACCTGAAAGGTTGCTCTATACTCACCCGCCTTATTGGCTATGTCAAAATCCTGAGAATCAGGATAGATCTTCCAGTTCTCCGGAAGCTTTAGGGTGACAGTGCCAGATACATCATCTGTCCCAGCAATTACAGTAACATTGATGTCCTTAGGCTCATTATCAGGAAAGATCAGAACAGATTCTTGCGTATTGACAAAAACGGGTGGAGTGATCACAAAAGGGCGATAATACTCACCGATCACACGGTCATTTCTTTTGAAAACTACCGGTGTTGCATAACTGTAAGGCGTGCCTTCAATGGTCAAATTAAATCGGGCCATGTATGCGGGAGGATTTTCGGGAAGTCCCCTCAAGGTTTGCTCATCAACTCGATACATGCCCAAAGAAGCTTCCTCTTTTAACCAATAGGGTTGGGAAATTGGCAGATCAACTATTAATTCTGTTTGTGCATTGTAGCGTTCATTGTTCCCTAAATAGCGTTCAGATTCGATCTTGGTATCGGTTCCTTCAACCACGAATGAATCAAAGGTCACTTCAGCATCAGAACGATTAATGGCTTCAATAGTCAATGTAACTGACTCTCCCGGTGTTGCAGTCGGGCTATCAGCAACCACCTCTAGGTAAAGACCTAAAACGGATTTAATAATGATGTCTAATTCTTTGAGCTTAACGTTTCTCCAATAATCATTCTTCAATTCAACAACCATTCTGCGGACGCGCATCAGCTCGCGAATACTGTTCTCAGGATGTTGAACATTGTATTCTTCATTGAGCTTTTGAACAAGTTTACCAATCTCCTTCCCACCTTCTACTCGTTCCCAAGAAGTATCAATATTTTCAAAAACATCTTCTTTAGGCATTTCACCTTTCCAGTGCCTGAGATATTCTGACAACTCTCCTCTTCTCCCCGTACTACCGAAGCCTTGTGATTTATGTTGAGACCTACTTAAAGCAGATATTTCATCGTAGGATTTGCCCAATAAAGGGTTATAGTCTCCTAGAGGAACAGAAAAGTATCCAGCTTCTCCATCATGCTCATTATTATTGTTACCTCCAAAGTTATAGGTGTTCCAATACAGTCCTTTAGATTGCCAAACATCAACTGACTCGAGTTGGTCTGGATATACAGTCGGATCAGCCGCCAAGTCAAAGGCCCGTTGTGCAAGTAGTGCCGAAGCTGTATGGTGTCCGTGATTTCTACCACTTGTGGTGTCAAAGCGTGTAATGATCACATCTGGCTTAAATCTCCTGATGTTATAGATGGCATCTGCGAGAACCGCTTCTTCATCCCAGATCTCAAAGGTCTCCTCCGGATTTTTAGAGTAACCAAAGTCGTTCGCCCTTGTAAAAAATTGCTCTCCTCCATCAGTTCTTCGAGCCGCGAGCAATTCCTGTGTTCTAATGATACCGAGGTATTCTCGGATTTCAGTACCTATTAAGTTTTGACCGCCATCACCTCTGGTCATGGCCAAATAGGCTGTTCTTAAATTTCTTTCATTCGACATGTACGCGATCAAGCGTGTATTCTCGTCATCAGGGTGAGCAGCCCAATACATAACAGAACCCAATACCTCTAATTTGTTGAGGGCTTGTTTGATCTCTGCCGAATTTAGTTTTTTGGGAGTTTGCGCTGAAAGCGGAAAAACGAATAATAATGCAAAAATACTGGTCAGTAGTTTTTTCATAAGAATTTCATCGTTCGCTTAGTAACGGAGGTGAATTTAGGAAGTTACCGAGAAGCTTACAGAATGATTTCTGTGAGTGGTAAAAATAGAGTAAAGAAAAGCCCTGCGAGCAGGGCTTAAATCTTAAAGAGCAGCAAGTGCTGCGTCATAGTTTGGTTCTTGGCCGATCTCTGGCACTAGCTCTGTGTAAGCAACTTTACCTGTTTCATCTAGTACAATGATGGCTCTTGCATCTAAACCAGAAAAAGCTCCGTCTGTGATCAAGAGACCGTTTTCTTTTGCAAAATCACCATTTCTAAAGTCAGTCGTAACCTGAACATTTTCAATACCTTCAGCCCCGCAAAAACGAGCCAAAGCAAATGGAAGGTCTTTTGAAACACAAACGACCGTAGTCCCATCGAGCTCACTAGCTTTTTGATTGAATGTTCTTACTGAAGTAGCACAAACACCTGTGTCCACACTTGGGAATATGTTGAGTACTACTTTCTGTCCTTTCAAAGAATCAAGACTTAAAGGAGACATATCGTGCTTTACGAATTCATAATTTGCAAGAGATGTGCCTACTGCTGGTAGATCTCCTGAAGTATTTGTTGGGGTTCCCCCTAAAGTTATTTCTGCCATAATGCATTTAGTTTTGGCCATCATAACTAAATCAAGCTACCAAGGGTTCTGAAAAATCTCAGAAATTCAAGGGAAGTACAGTACTGTATTGCAGAAATCGGTAACCGCTCTCCTATCAGCCAAATCTTGCACTGAATAGGTCATGGCGATCTCATTGCCATTTACACGACCAGTACCCTGTATGATCAAGCCATCTATTTCTTGTCGAGGAATTGTAAAACGATTACCTGATACACGCGCAAAGACTTCGATAGGATAACCATAGAAGTTTCTTAAATAAATTCTATTGCTGTAAGGATCATTGTCTGTAAGGATATCCAGTTCATAATAGCTAACCACACCATAAGTTTCACTGAATTCCTCTGCTTCATAGTACCCTACAAAGTTTTGACGTGGATCATAAGGAGTATCGTAAATATCAATATCGCAGCCACTAAGCAGAACGGCTAAGCAGCATAAAGGAAGTAAAATATGTTTCATAATTGACCTTTGTTTGTTGTTACCAGGTCATATGAAAAAATAGTGCCAGTTCTAATTATTGCTCTTCTTAAAGAACGAATAAACTACCTAAAGACTTTGAATTCAGTATTTTAAATAAGAGTGAAAGACTCTTTCTTTAAGAAATGTTTGTGTACACTGCCTGCACATCATCGTCCTCTTCTAGTTTATCCAGCATCTTCTCGATCTCTTCAAGCTGATCATCTGAAAAATCAACCGGAGTGGTTGCATAACGTTTGAGGGCAGCATTGTTCAAATCAATATTCATGGCTTCCAATGCGGTTTGAAGGGTTCCGAAATTGGTATAATCTCCATAAACAAAAACTTTCAATTCTTCTTCCTCGTCTCCAACATTCACTTCTTCGACTTCTTCCAATCCTGCATCGATCAACTCAAGCTCAAGTTCCTCTAAATCCATCTCTTCTGGTTTGATGAATTCGAAAACTGCTTTGCGGTCAAACATAAACTCTAGTGAGCCATTAGGAACTAAGCCCCCTCCTGCTTTATTAAAGTAAGATTTGACATTAGCCACGGTCCTATTCTGGTTGTCTGTAGCGCATTCCACAAAAACCAATACACCATGAGGCCCCTTGCCTTCATAGTTGATCTCCACAAAGTCTTCAACATCTTTGCTGGTTGCTCTTTTGATCGCATTGTCAATATTATCCTTAGGCATGTTCTGTGCCTTGGCATTTTGAATAGCGGTTCGCAATGGAGCATTCATTTCCGGATCAGCCCCACCCTCTTTGGCTGCCATCGTGATGGCTTTGGCCAATTTTGGAAATATACGAGACATCTTGTCCCATCTTTTCATCTTAGCGGCTTTCCGGTATTCAAATGCTCTTCCCATGAGTTCAATGTTTGATAGGCAAAAATAGAAAAGGTGGTGAAAAATTAAATCATTGATGCCATATTCATTTTACCAATTGTGAATTGAAAAAGAGTAAAAGACAAGGTTAAATGAATCGAACTCTTTATCTCATTAGTCAACCCTCCTTTATCAACACTGATCCATTTTCACTTTGCAACAAAGTCTATGAAAAACTACGTCTATTCCCTGTTGATCATTTTCACCTTTAATGCCTGCGAGGGTGATTTAAATACTAAAATGATCAGTGTAAATAAGCGGTATACAATATCAATACCTGCCGACATGTCCGAATCCTCAGAACTGAATGACGATGCTTCTTTACAACATGAAGACATGTGGGAGGATTTTTATGTGATCGTTATCGATGAATCCAAGCAAGAGATGCAGCAAGCCTTAGAGATGTTTGACATGACGGATGGTTTTGAAAATAATCTGGACAACTACAGCGATATTGTCATGGATGGCTTTTTAATGGAAATGGATGAACAAATTGAGCATATCGTTGACACCACCATAAACAATATGTCTGCAAAAGTTGCCAAACTGACCATGTCAACCGTTGGCGATAATTTTGAAGATATTGAAGTACACTACGCAATGTCAGTTGTAGAAGGCAAGGAACACTATTATCAAGTAATGGTTTGGACCTTGGCAGAAAACGAAATAAAGTATTCTCAAAAGATCGATAACATCCTTTATTCACTAAAAGAGATCAGTGCAGACATCAAGGCCACTGAATTACAATAGATTGAGGCAGGTATTAATTTCTTAAATAGGCCTAAAAACTCACTCACAAGGGTCACTTGTCTATCTTTCTAATTTAGATGCTCCAATTCAAGGTTCTAATAGGCTTTTCCTAATTAATGGCTGAGTTGATGAGAGCGGTTCTTATTGATATATTGCGGCCTAATTTCAGCAAAGCCTAATCCTATCAATCCATGAGGAAATTAAGCCTCTTATTCATTTGTTTTTTGCCCTTTGAAATTATTGCGCAAAGCGATATCACCTATACTTCATT
>CBFHYE010000095.1:0-4116 GCA_965659985.1 Roseivirga sp.
TTGAAGATTCAGAGCGGGCAAGAGATTCAATCACACATTTATCCGACCTTTTGAGGTTTTCAATTCAGTTCGACCAGTTCGAAAAGGTATCTTTAGATAAAGAATTGGATGTTGTGAAAGACTATTTAAATCTGGAAGCGATTCAATTGGAGGAGAGACTCAGTTATCAGTTTAATATTGACAAAGGAGCCAATAAAATAGAGGTGCCGCCTATGATCGTCCAAACCTTGGTTGAAAATGCGATTAAGCACAGCATTAATGAATTGCCTGGCGGAGGCGAGATCATAGTAGAAACAAAACTCAATCATGAGTTTCTAAATATCTATGTGAAAAATACAGGTCAACTCAAGGTCAAGACCGACAAAAACAACAGAAGAGGTATTGGTATTAATAATTCGAAAGAACGGCTCAGACTCCTTTACGGAGAAAAGGCTACCTTGAATGTTGAGAACATGAATGAGCACATGGTATGTGCATCTGTTAGAATTCCTTTAGAAGAAAGTGTAATATGAAAACATTAGTAGTTGATGATTCTCGTTTGGCGAGAAATGAACTCAAGAGATTGTTAAAAGAATTTGATAAAGTGCAGGTGGTTGGAGAGGCAGCCAGTGTCGATGAGGCCATCGAAAAAATCACTGAATTGAAACCGGACCTCATTTTTCTTGACATTCAGATGCCTGGTAAAAATGGGTTTCAATTGCTGGAAGAGCTTGAGTCTGTGCCTGAAGTGATCTTTTCGACCGCTTATGACGAGCATGCGTTGAAAGCATTCGAATACAATGCCTTAGATTATTTGGTAAAGCCAGTTCAAAAAGACCGCTTGGCAGGCGCTGTATCTAAGGTTTTTGACAAACTTCAAAAACGAGAAGAAGATTCAGAAAATCAAGAAGGCAAGCTGACCATCAATGACCAAGTCTTTGTTAAGGATGGTGAGAAGTGTTGGTTTGTGCAGTTATCGGACATTCGACTCTTTGAAGTCAGTGGTAATTATACCACGGTCTATTTTGGCGACTCAAAACCTATGATCACGAGAACATTGAATTATCTAGAATCGCGTCTCGATGATAAAACTTTCTTTAGAGCAAATCGACAACAGATCATCAACCTCAAATGGATTGAACGCATCGAACCATGGTTTAGCGGAAGTTTGCGAATCTATTTAAAAGGAGGAGAAGAAATAGATGTGTCGAGAAGACAAACCTTGAAATTCAAGGACATCATGAGCTTCTAAACCTGGCTCAACAGGTCAATCCCTGATTTTACCGTGTTTACTTCCTGAATAGTGAGTATAAGCCTGGTCTTGTACTCCTTCATTTTGCATCGCTTTGAATTGCCTTGTATGAAGGCTAGTACCCTTCCAAAAACAGGTGATTGGAAGTACTTTTCATTGTCTGAAGGAACAAAATAGCATTTCATATTGCCATTTTTGAGCACGATTTTTTCAAAACCCAATTGTTCACCTAACCAGCGTAGCCGAACGGTTTCTATCAATTGATCAACCGATTCAGGGATAGGTCCGAAACGATCTGTCAGCTCCTGTACGAATTTCTCCAGCTTATCTTCGTCTTTGATATTATCGAGCTTGGCATAGAGATTCAGTCGCTCGGAGATGTTCGAAACATAATTATCCGGAATTAAGATCTCCAGGTCGGTTTCAATGCTTGTGTCCTGCGCAATGGCTTTTGCGGCCTCTTTGACGAGATCAGTTTTAAAGAGATCGGCAAATTCGGTCTCTTTGAGCTCTTGGACGGCATCGTCAAGAATTTTGTGATATACATCAAAGCCCAGGTCGGAGATAAAACCGCTCTGCTCGGCACCCAGTAGGTTTCCAGCACCTCTTATATCCAAGTCACGCATGGCGACCTTGAAGCCGTCTCCAAGATCAGAGAATTCTTCTAGTGCAGAAAGTCTTTTTCTTGAATCAGAGGTCAAACCGATGGTGGGTGGTGTCAATAAATAACAAAATGCTTTTCTATTGGAGCGGCCAACACGGCCACGCATTTGGTGCAGGTCAGAAAGCCCAAACATGTGCGCATGATTGATGATGATGGTGTTGGCATTCGGAATATCGAGCCCTGATTCAATGATATTGGTAGAAACAAGTACATCATATTCGCCTTCAATGAACTTGACCATTCGTTTTTCCAAAGATGCACCATCCATCTGGCCATGGGCAATGCCGACCCTGGCATCTGGGACTAACCTTAATATAATATTCCCGATCTGCTCGATATCGTTGATTCGGTTATGTACAAAGAACACTTGGCCACCTCTTTTTAATTCAAAGCTCACAGCGTCTCGAATTAATGTTTCATTCAATGTGTGAATTTCGGTGGTAACAGGTTGACGGTTAGGAGGAGGTGTCGCAATCACGCTCAAGTCTCTTGCACCCATTAAAGAGAAGTGCAAGGTTCTTGGAATCGGTGTTGCGGTTAAGGTCAGTACATCTACATTGACCTTGAATTCTTTCAACTTGTCTTTGACGCGAACGCCAAATTTCTGCTCCTCATCAATCACTAATAAGCCCAAGTCTTTGAATTCTACATCTTTATTGACAATTCGGTGCGTACCCACGAGAATTTCCGTTTCTCCCGATTTTACCCTCGCCAAGGTCTCTTTGATCTGCTTGGTGGTTTTAAATCGGTTGATGTATTCGACTTTGATCGGGAAGTTCGCGAGCCTTTCAGAAAAGGTTCTGTAGTGTTGCATGGCCAAAATAGTTGTTGGGACAAGTACTGCAACTTGTTTGCTATTGGCCGCAGCTTTGAAAGCCGCACGAATGGCCACCTCTGTCTTTCCAAAACCCACGTCACCACAAACCAGTCGGTCCATCGGATGTGGCAATTCCATATCTGCTTTAACATCTTCTGTAGATTTGGCTTGATCTGGAGTGTCTTCGTATAGAAATGAAGATTCTAGCTCAGCTTGCATAAAGCCATCTTCCGCAAAAGCGTAACCCGGGGCATTCTTTCTTTTAGCGTAAAGGGCAATCAAGTCTTTGGCGATGTCTTTGACCTTTCCCCTTACTTTTTTCTTTTTATTCTCCCATTCTTGCGAACCCAATTTGCTCATTGAAGGCGGCACGCCCTCCTTGCCTGTGTATTTGGAGATCTTATGTAGAGAGTGAATACTCACATAAAGGAGATCATCGTCTCGGTACACAAGTCGGATAGACTCTTGCATTCTTCCACCTACATCTACTTTCTCTAACCCAGCGAAACGACCGATTCCGTGATCGATATGGGTGACATAATCGCCTGTTTGGAGAGATCGAAGCTCTTTGAGCGTAAGGGCCTTAGACTTTGAGTGTTTGGTTTTGGTCTTGTATTTATGGAATCGATCAAACAATTGATGATCTGTGTAGACCAGCATTTCACGATTTTTATCAATAAAGCCTTGCCTCAAACCAATATGAAGCGGTTGAAACTTGACACTTGGATCCAGTTCTGTAAAAATCGTTTCGAGTCTATCGGTCTGGCTTGGTGATTCTGCAGCCACCACAAGGCTCATGTTTTGCATTTGCCAATTGCCTAGGTTTTCAACAATGAGGTCAAAATTCTTATTGAATGAGGATTGCGCCTCTACATCGAATTGGTGTTCATGCGTAGCATTGATGTAAAAACGGTTACCGAATTCGACTTGTCCGTAATGATTGAGTCTTTCTACAAAGGTCTCGGACGTTTCAAAAAGTGCTTCAGGACTTAACACCACTTGCACATCCGTAGCAGATAAGACATCGTCAAAATTGTCGCTGGCTTTGGCATAGTATTTATCGATGATGTCCAGCGTTTGCTGATAATCTTTGAACCAGATCTTTGAATTTTTGGGTACAAAGTCTAAAAAGCTTTGACGTTCTTCTTCAAGTAACTTGGTCTGCACATTCGGAATGATGTTGATCTCTTTGACGGTTTCTTGGCTCAGCTGACTTACAGGGTCAAAAGTTCTGATGCTGTCTACTTCGTTGCCGAAGAGTTCGATTCGATAAGGCAAGTCATGCGCATAGGAATACACATCGATGATTCCACCCCGCACCGAGAACTGGCCAGCTTCATAAACGAAGTCTGTGGGTTCAAAACCAAAGGTTTGTAGCAATTCAGTGAGGAATTCAACATCTAT
>CBFHYE010000096.1:0-2989 GCA_965659985.1 Roseivirga sp.
CGTAATCAAGGCTTAGATACGACAAAGACATTCCAAACAGAACTCAATGGCTATTTGGGAGAACTAAAAAAGCCATATGCTGAAGGTTTAGCTCAAGAACAAAAACTACTCGAAGAAGCTCATGACAGAATGAGCTATAAGATTAAGGCTTCTCATATCCTCATTCCTCTTGATCCAAATAGTAAGCCCAAAGACACACTATCTACTTATCAATTCCTAGATTCCTTGCGAGCAAGGGTAAACTCTAAAGAACAATTTGCTGAGCTGGCAAAAAAATACTCTAAAGATGGTTCTGCCTCAAAAGGGGGGCAACTTGGGTGGTTTAGTGTTTTTATGATGGTCTACCCTTTTGAATCGGCCGCTTATGAAACGCCTGTTGGAGAAGTATCAAATGTAGTGCGTACACAATTTGGTTACCATCTTTTATTCATCGAAGACAAAATCAAAGCACCCATTAAAGTGCGCACATCACATATTTTTATCTCCAACCAAATCCATAGCAATCAAGAGGCAAAAGTGATTGCAAGAAAAGTATACGACTCTCTTTACAATGGTGGAGACTGGAATACATTAACAGAAAAGTACTCTGAAGACGGACAGACCAAAATGAAAGGGGGTAGCCTTCCCTTTGCTGGCCTAAGACAATTACCTGATGAATATCTCGAAGTGGCCTTCAAATTGCAACTGAACCAAGTTTCAAAACCAGCTCAAACCCCTTACGGATGGCACATCATAAAACTCGATGCGATACAAGAGGTGCCTGAGTTTTCTTCCATTGAAGATGAACTCAAAGAGCAAATCAAAAGATCTGGACGCAATGCCCTTTCTGATCAAGCCCTGATCAATAAACTAAAACAAGAGTATGGCTATCAGGAGAATACCTCGCTTAAAGTACAACTACTCTCTACAGATAGCATTATAAAATTCACTGATGAAAACCTCTTTTCACTAAAAGATCGCGAATACAAAGTTTCTGAATTTCTCACTCATTATAAACCAGAAGCAAATACATTAAAGCAGCAATTGACAACTTTCGAACAAGAAATGATCATTGCTTATGCCGATTCTCTAGCTCCTCATCAATACCCGGCCTACCGCTATCTACGTCAAGAATATGAAGAAGGTCTTTTACTCTTCGAGATCATGCAACAAGAAGTCTGGAACAAGGCTTTAAATGATAGCCTAGGTCAAAAAGAATTCTATAAAAACAATAAGTCATCGTATGTGGCTCCAAAGCGATTAGAAGTATTTGAATTGACAAGCAATAGAATCAGTCTGGCGAGTTTAAGGGATAGCATAAATACATTATATGCGGATGATTTATTAAGTCGCCTAAAGAACAGTTTGACTAATGAGACAAACGCGTTAAAAATTGTAAAAAGGAAACTTCCCGTAAGTGAAATCGCTAGTTTTGAGGGCTTTAGTGAGGAACCGGGGACACCAATAATCATGAATGATAAATTGTTGGTAACGGTTGGTGTCGTGAAGGACAAATACTTCGCTTATGACGAGGTCAAAGGCTTGGTAATATCAGATTTTCAAGAAGCCCTTGACGAAACTTTTATCTCCAAACTAAGAGCTAAAAGTAAGATTAAAGTTAATAAAAAGGCTCTTCGCGAAATAGTGAATGAATTGGATTAAGACTTACATATTACTCTTCTCAATCATGATGCTTTCTTCTTGTGATCTCATACAAGAGAGTGCTCAAGGGAGTAATTCAACTCCTGAAAGTCTTATCGTGGCACAAGTCGGAACAAATATCTTAGATGTCAATGACATTAGCGCATTAAATGTCTCGAAGGAAGATAGTGCACAGATTGTAAGTAAATTTGTCGAAAACTGGATCAAGAAAGAACTTCTCGTCAAAAAAGCCGATGAGAACTTCAACATTGACCTGACAGAAATAGAGCAAAAGGTAGCCGATTACAGATATGCGTTGATCGCGTATGAATATCAAAAATATATTGTCCAACAACAGCTTGATACTGTTGTCACTGAGCAAGAAATTCAAGATTACTACAACCAAAACCAGAATAGCTTTGTACTTAGGCAAAATATTTTGCGCGGTCGATTTATGAAGGTAAGTAAGGAAGCACAAAAACTCCGCTCGGTCAAAAGATGGATAAAATCAGATAGAGATGTTGACTTTGAATCACTACAGGAATATGCATTTCAATTTGCCGACAATTACTCTTTGGAAGATTCTACCTGGCTAAAGTTTGATCAACTAACTAAAAACTCACCTTTTTCGACCATCACCAACAAAATTCAATTTCTTAGAAGAAACAGATACGTTGAAGAGGAGGATTCTCTCTATCTTTACCTCCTTAAAATTAACGAGTATAAAATTTCAGAGGAGGTCAGCCCGTTAGACTTTGTGAGGGATGACATCAAGAACATTATTATTAATAAGCGGAAAATAGCCTTGGTAAAGGAGTTGGAAAATGAAATTTTTGAAGAAGCTAAGCAGAATGAGGATTACCAAATATATCGCTAGTATACTTTTTATCGCTGTCTTCAGTATTGAGTCGACAGTAAATGCTCAAGAAGGGCAAATAGTAGATAAAATCATCGCAAAAGTAGATGATAAGATCATTTTGAAGAGTGAGCTTGAAGCGGCCTATATAAGCTTTTTGCAGAGTCCACAGGCACGCGAATTTCAAGGCGATGCGCGTTGCTTAATCCTCAATAACTTTGTAGAAAACAAGGTCATGCTTGTCATGAGTGACATCGATTCTGTTCAGCTCGATCCCGGCAGAGTTGATTATGAACTTCAAGGCAGAATGCAGCGTATTGTACAGCGGTTTGGTTCTGAGCGAGCTATCCAAGAAGCTTATGGCAAATCGATCGACCAATTTATGGAAGAACTGAGGCCTCAGGTTGAAGAACAGTTACTCGTTCAGCAACAAGAACAAAATATTTTGGCGGATGTGAGCGTAACCCCAAACGAAGTCAGAAAATTCTTTAAACAGATTCCTGAGGATAGCCT
>CBFHYE010000097.1:0-39245 GCA_965659985.1 Roseivirga sp.
GAATCAGAGTCATAAACCATCACTTTAGCTGCAAATGGTTTACCGCTTTTATGAGTTAAGTTTTTGAGAATTTGGATCTGCTCTGTTGCCGGGTCGAATTCCAATAGCACTCCCTGACCATAGGTGCCTCCATTGTAAGAAGTAGCATAAAACTTATCGTTATATGCTGTAAATGACCCAATATAGAATGACCCTTCAGTAGCCTTATCGAGCGCCAGCTTAGTATTTACTTGTGAATTGAGGTCATAAGAATAAATAGCGGTCTTGTCTACTTCATTAGCCAACCAATAGATCTTATCCTTGTAAATTGTTACCTCATTCCCAGGTGTAATATCAGTCTTACCTAAATCCAATAGGATTTGAAAGTCGTCATCGGAAGGTTTATAACTAAACAGCACAGCTGTATTCCCCTTATTGTCTATTGAACCATCCGATTTAAAAGTTTGAGCAATCCCAAGTGTTAAGCCGTAGTAAGTAATACTATCTGTAGTAATCAATCTGCCATTTGGCATTATCTTCTCATTATTATACTTGGTGAAAAATGGAATGGCTTGTCCACTGTTCTCATCATATTTCACAATGGAATTTGTGGTAGTCAATAAGAATTTTAAAGAATCATATTGTGTTAAAGAGTAACCATCAAAAAAAGGAGCATCAGCATCTCCAAATGACTTGTAACTCAATAGGGAACCTGTTGAATCCATTTTGACAATGTTGATCGCATCAAGACCAGTTCCCCAGCTACTCTGAGCTTGTGCCATGTAATAATTACCATCTGTACCTTTGACAGCACTCGCTACACCAGGGGCATCCTCATCATAAGTATTGACTCTCCATTTGTCTTCAGTTATTTGGCTCTTTAGATCATATGTAAGATATGTAGGCCCTAAATTCCCGATTTTCTCGCTTGTTCCTCCACCATAAGCAGTATGAAAAAGTAGTTTATCTTCTTCGAGATGGGATAGGCTACCTATTATATATCTGCCATTAGGTGCAAAGAGGGTATCTAAGACCTGAATATCAAGGGTCTCTAAATTGAGTTTAAGGATGTATCCTTGATTGTGATTTTTATCCTTTAAAAAACGGGTTCTCAAATAGAGATGTTTGCCGCCATCATAAGCCATAAATGGTTGCACATCCCCATAATCAGCAGTATTTACCGCATCAACCACGCCTGCACCCTGTGTATTATGTATCCAAACCCCGCTTTTCATGTCGATATCTGAATAGGTACCAACCAAATATTGACCTGCCGCCATTGTACCCATTTCGTTTGTATAATAAGAGAATGCTGCAACTTGTGTAAAGTTTCTCTGGCCGTCATACAATACAAGAGCACCTCTATCAGCTGCACCACTTTTCTTAGATTGGATATAAAGCTTACCGTTAGGACCAGCCACCATATTGGCAAAACTCTCCCCTAAAACAGTGCCCTCACCTTGGGTGATTTGTGCTAAGTATGCTGTTCTATTTTTATCTCCGAAACCAACATTAGCATAAAGTGGATCATTGTCATCAAAAGTATGAGCATAGGCTCCTCCACCGCTTTGTGCGTCCGCTATAATAGACCATCTCATGGCACCATAAAGTCTAGGATGAGGCTTATCTCTATAAACAAGATCTCCATTGCCATGATAGAGAATTACGGTGCCTTTTCCATTTAAATTATCTACAAAAGCTACGCTGTCTTTCTCAAGATCCACCTTGTACAAAATACCCGAGTTGAGAGGATCCAGTAATTTTCTAGTGAATCTACCATTCGCATCAGCAGTACGTGACACGGCCGAATATTGACTATCGCTCCCCCTTCTTAACACCCCATAGAGGTCACCTTCAGGCCCAAATACCAAGGAGGAAGCGGGATGATTGCCAGGTTTTGAATCTGTATTGAACTCACCGATCTCTTCATATTTACCCGTGCTCAAAGTATACTTCCATATACCTCCATAGTCCTGACTACCTCCTCTTTCGCAGATACCATAAAAAACACCAGGTTCGGTTTCAACTAGTTTATAGGCTGGCCTATAAAACTCTGAATCGATACCAGAGGAGAAAGAATGAAGCACTTCATACTTCAAACTATCAGGATGAAATCTATACAGTGCTCCTGTAAAAGTACTTGCCCTATAAGGACTCGAAACCGAGCTCTCAAGACCATAGATGTAACCATCGCTACCCATGTGCAATCCTCCAAAATCGTAATCGGCCTTCAGATAGCTACCACCCCAGAGTGGGTTTGCATCCATGCTATAGCTATTTTTTAATTCTCCCGTCTGAAGATTATAAGAAACAATGGCTCCTGATCCATTTTCCCCACCTATCGTTGAGGTGAATAATAATTCTTGAGAAAAAGAGAGTTGAAAAACGCTTAATAAAAAGTAAACAAGAAGAATTTTTTGGCTGGTCATAAGATGAATTTTTTTTGCAATATCGCACTTTATTTTTATCCAACCAACACTGAAAAGCCTCTCAAAAGAGTGACTTTCGATGAATCAAAAAGAAGCGCTGATGAACATTCAATTTACACAGGTGTAGCCGCTCAAACCATGACTCGACTCATGTAATTGCAACCTTCTAGAATGTGTTCTGAAGGACTCTATGGATTGTAAGTTGAGGGCCAATAATAAGACCAAATCTTTGCTCGTGCCTGCCTGCCAACCAACCTATTTATTAAAAGCATGGCAAAGGCAGGTTATTTTCCAACAAGCAACTATGAACCGATTGGGATTACTTGCGGTGATCCCCGGGCGAGACCACTCCTGCAAATATCCCGATAGCTATCGGGACTTCGCTGCTGCTCTTTTTTCATTTCTGACAGCCTTTTGTGCTTGATGTGGGCCCGGCCTGCCGGCAGGCAGGGCTGAGGGCCCCGAAGCATCGGGGCGAACCCCAGACCCTATTCAAATCCTTTTAGCATAGATGAAAGTTTTGCAGTATCACTCTTCAAGCTTTCGCCATTGTTGGTGTTCTCACCAACAAGGGATAATCAAGGATTACCAACGGTGATCCCTGGGCGAGACATCTTCTGCAAATAAAAGTCATAAAGGCTACGCTTTTGTTTTTTTCGTTTCGAGCCATACCGAAGGAAGCTTCTATTGGGATGGAAACGAAAAAAGCTGCATCTCTCGATGCAGCTTTATATTTGATGTGGGCGCTGAGGGATTCGAACCCCCGACCCCCTCGGTGTAAACGAGGTGCTCTGAACCAACTGAGCTAAGCGCCCATTCTCACGGAATTTTTGATTTTAACAACCATTGTTCCGATTGGGTGTGCAAAGGTAATTTTCGTTTTTATTATTGCAAACACCTACTTGAAAATATTTTCTTTTTTTTACGTTCAGCACAAAAGAAAAGCCAGGCTTTCTTCTGCCGTAGTTTTATTTAAATTACAGATGCCAACGCCTTTTTCATAATGGCGCAACGCTAGCATCAAGACTGGATCAAAGACATGAAATTAAGTTTGTGCATCTGCTTGATCTATCGAAATGGAAGCTATCTGGCACCTGGGTTTATGGAAGCGGAACACCATTCTTAGCTCCTGAAATCAACTTTATACGCAATGGTCAAAATGACATTATAAATTATGAGATCATCAATACAAATAAAACGACAGAACGTTTGCCGGCTTACCACCGTTTAGATCTTTCAGCCGCATTGAAATTTAGCAATGAGAATGTGAAAGGAGAATTCGGCCTTTCTATTCTAAATGTTTATAACCGAGTAAATATTCAGAGTAAGCGTTTAAAAACTGATGAGTTGGATGATTTGATTAATGGAGCACCGGGGGCGCAATTACCACAAAATCTTTATCGAGACTTGGTGCTGCTGGATTTCACCCCTTCAATATTTATTAATTTATTTTTCTAAATGAGGTAGGGTATGCAAATCAGCACGTGTAAATAGAGTAGTAATGGAAGAAAAAAAGCACCATATCAATTGGGAGCAGCAGTGGCTTGAAGGAAAGATCGGTAGAGAAGAAGCCGCCAAAAATGCTGACATGGCCTCCTTTGATGCTTTTGAGAAATTTGTTGAAGGTGTCAAACACCTTGATGTTCTGCGGGTATCATCAAAAGAAAATGCTTGGCAAAGACTTGAACAAAAGATCTCAGAAAAAGATCATTCACCTAAAGTGATATCAATTTCGCGTAGAAATTGGGTTATCGGAGTAGCGGCCTCTTTCATCTTAGCTTTAGGTGCTTTTTTTCTACTTCCATCTGCTAATGAAAACAAGGAATCAAATTATGTGACTAACCTTGCGGAAAGTCGCATGATCTATTTACCGGACAGTTCATCTGTTCATCTAAACGCTGTTAGCACGGTTTCATTTTCGAAGAATAACTGGAAAGAAGAGCGGGTTGTCCTTCTTGAAGGGGAAGCATTCTTCGAAGTGAAACGTGGCAGCAAATTTTCGGTAGTTACACCAAAAGGAACAGTTTCTGTTTTAGGTACAAGCTTCAATGTGCGTTTGAGAAATGGTGAACTCACTGTTGCTTGTAAAACCGGAAAAGTTGGTGTTTCAAAAACAGAAAGCGAAGAAATGATCACCATCACGCCTGGAGAAATGGTTGTTTTGTCCGAGGATGGTACTTTCTCCGAAAAATTAGAGGTGAATACGAAAAGAGTAGCCTCGTGGATCAATAAAGAATTTGACTTTGAAAGCATGAGTATGAAAGATGTTTTCAAAGAGTTAGAAAGACAATATGATATCAAGATCGAAAGCAATTTAGACAATACGACTCTTGATGATCCAATGACTGGAACGATCCCGACCAATAATCTAGATCAGGCGGTTTTGACATTAGAATTTATGAAAGGAATTGAAGCAGAAGTTTCTAGTGATGGTCAGACCATCACATTCAAAAGAAAATAACGCTTTTACGATAAGGTGACAATTAAAGATGGCTAAGTAATCGAGTCACCAATTCTTAAGTTGAGGTTGAGGGATGGGTGGTGCCATCCCTCTCTTTTTTATAATACGTTCAACAAAGTTTCCAGACTCATTCCTCTCGAGCCCTTGATCAAAAACAATGTATTCTGATAAGTCTGTTTTTGAAGAAAAGCAGCAAGATCTTGCTTATTATCCCAATAATTTGCTTTTGGATTTCCGCTTTTTGCGGCTTCCATTTCAGGACCACACAAATGCACCTCTGTTTGACTAAGTGTGGTGGTCAACTCTCCTATACCTTCATGTTCCTTCCTTGACTCCTCCCCTAACTCCAACATGTCTCCAATAATGATCACCTTCCGTTGCGCCTCCCTTTTATCAAAACTCAGAAGTGCCTCCTTCATCGAAGAAGGATTGGCGTTGTATGCATCCATGATAAAGGTATTAGACCCCCTTTTCATTAATTGCGATCGATTATTATCTGGATCGTAACTTTTTACGGCTTTTATCGCAGCTTCTGAAGACACACCAAAGTATTCGCCAACGCACAATGCCACAGCGATATTACTGAAGTTATAGCCCCCTGTAAGGGTTGTTGTGAATTTTTGATCGTGCGCTGTAATTTCTAATTGAGGCTTTTCTTTTTCCAGAATGGCGACCAGGTCATCTCCAGGATTTGGATAACGAGTATAATCGACTCCTAACTGATCTAACTTCTCCACCAACTTTTCAAAATTGGTGTTGACAAATGCCTTTCCTCCAGTCTTAGCCAAAAAATCATACATCTCGGTTTTACCCTTGAAGACCCCTTCGATCCCTCCAAAACCTTCCAGATGCGCCTTCCCGATATTAGTGATCAGACCAAAATCTGGTTCAGCGATATTACAGAGCATTTTGATCTCTCCTTGAGCATTAGCGCCCATTTCTATCACTGCAAATTCAACCGAATCATCAATGGCTAATAGAGACAAAGGCACACCAATGTGATTATTCAAGTTACCTTTAGTTGCGGACACTTTGTACTTCTTTAACAAAACATCTCGTATCAATTCTTTGGTTGTGGTCTTACCATTTGAACCTGTAATGGCCAATACAGGAATGCTCAATTGGTGACGGTGATGATTTGCCAACTCTTGTAATGCTACAAGTACATCAGTCACTACTACATAACGGTCGTCCTTTGCATATTCGTCATCATCAATAACCACAGCTAAAGCTCCTTTTTCTATCGCTTGATCAGCAAAGCTGTTGGCATTGAAATTTGGCCCTTTCAAAGCGAACCAAATATTGTCTTTTTCAATTGTTCTGGTATCGGTTGAAACACCGCTACTTTGAAGGTAGGTTTTATAAAGGTTTTCGATCATTTGGAAAAGGTAAACTCAAAGTTAATACAGTAACGCAAAATTCATCGTTATTGTAATTGAAAGCCAAGCATTTTGAAGCTAGATTGCATGCAATGAGCCGATTTCTCATTATCACAATATTAATTTTCACTTTCAGCACATTATCTGCTCAATTTAGATTTCAGTCTAAGTTTGATGTGCCTTTGAGTATAAATGGGGTGTCTCTTGAGCGGGCTTGGGAAGGCGGTTTAAATGCTACTCAATTCCAAACGATGGACCTGAACAACGATCAGGTGGCTGACTTGGTATTATACCATCGCATCTCAAGAGACATTACCACCTATCTGCTTATCAATGGCTCATATGTCAGGTCTCCTCAATATGATCAAGTATTTCCTGAAGACACACGTTCTTTACTGCTCCTGAAAGACTTTGATTGTGATGGAAAAAAAGACCTTTTTACCACCACGACTCTAGGTATTAAAGTATATCGAAACACCAGTGAAAATGGAAATATATCATGGTCGGTAGCGAAGAACTTTCTGTCCTTTGATAGTGGAGCGAATATCCAGATGGCACCTTCAGACATCCCCGGAATCGAAGATGTGAATGGTGATGGTGCTTTAGATATATTGACCTTTCGTTTCGGTAATGCCAATTCAATAGACCTCTACCTCAATACGGGCACCTGCGGAAGCTTAGAGTTTACCCGTGCAGAAAGACGTTGGGGCAACTTCGAAGAATGCGGTTGTAATAATTTTGTGTTTGGTGAAGCTTGTCCTTTAGGTGGCGTTGCGAAATCTGACCTAGGCGCGAATGAACCAGAAAGTATTACACACATCGGTGGTAAGACCATATTGCTATTTGATGCTGATAATGATGGGGACATGGACCTGATCAGTTCAGATGAGACTTGCGAAACTTTATACTATTTGGAGAATGAAGGAGATCCTACAACTGCTCTAATGACAGCAGTAGAATCATTTCCATCTGCTGAACCGGCTGGCTTTCCATTTTTTCCAGGTGCATTTCTAGAAGATGTTGACCAAGATGGTTTGAAAGACCTACTGATCGCCACCAATGCTGATGAAAACATCGGAAATCAAATTGAATTGGCAAACCATGTGAAAATGTATACCAACACCGGTTCTTCTGAAATACCGGAGTTTACCAGTAGTCAACCTTTCCTTCAAGATCAAATGTTGGACTTAGGTGAGCATGTGTATCCGAGCTTAGTTGATATTGATGGAGATACAGATCAAGACCTAATTCTTGGGAATAAGGGAACTCCAGAGAACTCAGGCTTAAGCGCTAAACTCGTTCTATTTGAGAATACAGGCAATGTCGTTTCGCCTGCTTTCACACTTATAAATGACGACTTCCTAGGGTTATCGGCCGAAGGCTACTCCTTTATCAAACCGCAGTTTATTGATATGGATAAGGATGGCGATCAAGATCTTGTCTATCAGGCGACACTTTCTGCGAGCAATACCAATATCTACTATCAAGAAAATCTTGGTAATCAGAACTTCGCTCCAGCCCTAACCTTAAGTATCAACAGCTCCGTAAATGACAATCCGCATTGGTACGATATTGATAATGACGGTGACCCTGACTTATTGCTGGGCAAACAATTCGGATCACTTTCATTATTCGTCAATGAGGGGGATTTGACCTTTTCGCCTGAACAAAATGGGTTTGCAGGCTTAATCGATGATTTTAATCGATTGAACTTGAACCTAGCCGTTGCTGATATCGATGGCAATGGAATTGATGACCTATTGACCATAGACCTTAGTGGGGAACTAAGGGCATATCGAGGCCCTATAAATCTCGATTTTTTAGCAACAAACCCACTTTCAGCTATTTATTTCATTAACAATAACCCATCTGCGACCGCTTTTGGGATACAAAACGCCATCGCTACGGCTGAATTATTAGGAGCCGGTAAGCCAGACATGATTCTGGGCAGCCTAAAAGGCGGTTTACAATTCATAGAAAACATTAGTGAAAATAACGGTGAAACTGATGAGGTCATTGTTAGGGTAAGGCCAAACCCTGCCTCAAATACCTTGACACTTTTGACCAATGTCAATGGAGTACTGCACATTTATGACCTCATGGGCAAAAGAGTAAATACAGACTTTTCCATTGTACCAGGACAAGAGCAGGAAATCGATGTTACAGATCTTCCGAATGGACTTTACATCTTCCGTGTGATCAGCGAGCAAAATCAAACCAAGAGTATCAAAGTGATCATTGAATGAGTGCGGTCTATATTTACTTTCAAGCCAAACCGCATCAAAAGATCGAATTCAAGTCTCCATTGAAAGACTTTTTAGTTGAGAAATATCCGAAGGTAATCCAGTTTGATGCCGATCAATCTTCTGATAGCTTTCATGTTCAAATCGGAATTAAATTGATTGAAGAATCCGATAAAGTCATTCTCCATATTGAGCAAGAAGAAAAAACAGCACTTGGCTCATTGATCAAAGCATTGGAAGCATTAAGAAAGAAAAAGAAAGAGGTGCTTATTCTGGAATCTCAGATCGACACTAAACTCGCCAAAATATTGAAGTTGCTAAACGCTAAGCACTCCAATGAAGATCATCGATTGGCGATCAAAGGTTTTTTGAAGCAAGGCTAAACTCATCGGCATCTAAATGTGCCGGAAACTTCTCTCTGTAACGAAAAAGCTCGTCTTTAATCAACTCTACCATCAAAATCTCTTCATTCTCAGAATATGCTAATGTTTCTCCTTTTGGACCATAGACACCTGAATGCCCATTGTATGGCACACCATTTCCATCTTCTCCAATGCGGTTTGTCCCTAGGCAATAGCTCAAATTCTCAATAGCGCGTGCCTTTAATAAAGCATCCCAAGCGCTAACTCTTACAGCTGGCCAATTGGCGACATAGAGCAATAGATCATATTCGAGGTTGGTGTTGCGAGACCATACAGGAAACCTCAGATCATAACAGATCATTGGGCAGATTCTCCAGCCTTTCCAATCAACGATCAATCGTGATTTGCCTTCATCGAAGAATTCGTCCTCGGTGGACATCCGAAATAGATGTGCTTTATCATAAGTTTTGAACTCACCATCAGGCTGCATCCATATGAGACGATTGAATACTCTCCCCTCTGCTTTGACAATGTAGGAGCCGGTAATCACCGACTTGGTCTGAGCTGCCATCTGTTTCATCCACTTAAACGTGGTCAGATTCATAGGCTCAGCCAAATGTGTTTCCATGGTAAATCCCGTCTGAAACATCTCAGGCAATACAATGACATCAACGCCACCTTTGAGCTGCCAGATCTTTTCTTCGTACATGGCCAGGTTCGCATTGATCTCATGCCAGTGAATATCCGATTGAATCAGAGCAATTTTGAGGTTTTCCATTGCTTAAAAATAAACTACTTGTACGATTTGAGTGTGTATAAATTCCATTAACTGGAAAGAACTGTTAATCAATTAGTGAAGGATCGGCCAGCAATTCTCCAGACCAACCCGCCAATTCGCTTCCAGCTTCAAAACTCGATTGTAAAAAATCCAATAGATCTGCTTTAGGATCATCTGACTTTAAAAGATCGTCATACATCAGCATGGCCATAGGGCTTTCTTCAGGGTTTTGCCAGTAGGCAACTTGGGGCTTTAACGATTTTTTGCCCATACCTTGAGGAGCAGGGTACATATAAGCATAAAAAGCCGCTGCTCTGACATTTTCATCGCCAGACCAAAAGCCTGCGCTAAACACCTCATGTGAGTAAGCGACCTGATCAGCAAGCGAAGCATCATCAGGCATAAATGGCCCCCTATCTCCAGAAAAACGAGCAACTGCCATGTCTAAATGATGCCAGAACAACTGCACTGGACTCACTTTCCCAGAAAAACGGTTATTAAATTCAGTAAAAGTATGGTGCGCAAAAACGAGCACTTGAAAGAATTTATTCACCCATTCTGATTGATACGTATGGTGCGTTTCGCAATCTGCAAAAGGTTCTTCACAAGGATGATCATAAGGAATCCCCAAGATCTTTGGATATACCTCAATTGATTTCAAAACCTCAAAGACCCGGTCATGAAATTGGGCTACACTCATGCCATCCACTAGTTTAAATCCACCAACATCACCCCATGAATTCTTGAGTAACATTTGATGATTAACAAAGTCAAACTCGATCTCAAAAGTTCCTCGCGGGTGTGGCATTGGACCCGTTGTCAATCCATTCGTTGACAGCCTAAAAGTGATGTGCCACCAATGATTTTGAGGGGGCATAACCGCTAATTTTATCTTTCCAACGATCTGCATCCAGAGATGAAGTGTGATCTGAGTCGCTTCCCACATTTCCAGAGGTAATTCAGGTAAAAACTGCTTTTTCATGTCAATGGGTTTGACTATTGAAGTGAAATCACTCACAATTGGTTCAACAGCTTGGTCGCTTTGGTTAGGGTCTCTTCACCTTTGGCAAAGCAAAAACGCAATACCTTATTGTCTTGCTTGTCCTGATAAAAAACAGAAGTAGGTATCGCTGCTACACCGATCTCTTTGCATAGCCATTCTGAAAATTCTATATCATTTTGGTTGGTGATCTCGGAATAATTCATCAATTGAAAATAAGTACCAGAAGATGCGACAGGCTTAAACTTTGAACCTTTCATTTCTTCCAAAAAAAAGTCACGCTTTTCTTCATACATCTCGGCTACCCCTTGATAATGACTAGGTTCTTTGAGATAATCAGCCAAAGCTAACTGTGTAGGAGTATGTATGGTGAACGTATTGTACTGATGGACCTTTCTGATCTCACTGGTCACCTTTTCCGGAGCAATGAAATAGCCCATCCGCCAACCCGTAGCATGAAAGGTCTTCCCAAATGAACTCACGACAATCGAATGTTTCCTCAACTTTTCAGACCTTAATACCGAATTATGCTGCTTCCCGTCAAAAACGATGTGTTCATATACCTCATCTGACAAAACCATTAAACCAGTTTCTTCCACTATATCTTCTAAGGACTCTAAATCCGCTCCCTTCATAATAGCACCACTTGGGTTGTGGGGATAATTCAAGATAATCATTCTTGTGCGACCAGAAATAGCATCCCAAACCGATTGCCAATCAATTGCATAATCTTTCGCGTTTAGAGGCACGCCAACAGCTCTGGCTCCTTGCAGTTTAATAATCGGTTCGTAGGCATCGTAAGCCGGTTCCAGAATGATCACCTCATCACCGGGGTGAATTAATGCCGAAATAGTGCTCATTATTGCCTCAATGGCTCCACAAGTCACGGTTATATTTGAATCTAAATCTGGTTTCCAGTCAGAACATATTTCCGTTTTATTGGCAATTGCTTCTCTCAAAGCCGGATGGCCAGGCATAGGTGCATATTGGTTATGACCCATTTTCATATAATGTGACACCAGATCAATTAACTGCGGATCGACAGGGAAGTCAGGAAAGCCTTGTGCAAGATTAATGGCATTGTATTCATTAGCCATTTTTGACATTTTGGTGAAAATGGTAACAGCTACCTCAGGGAGTTTAGATTCGATCTGCATATGCCTAAATTAACGATGATCTTATGGCAAAGCAATTGATTGATATTCAAGAATTAAATGAAATTGATTAGCTTCAAATAAGCTGATCTAGAGATTTTTCTTGTAGTGATTGTGATCCTTATTTCGTTGGCAGGAACAACTGGAATGAGAACAGAATAGATCGGGTCTTATTGGTAGAATACCTACGAGCTATTCAAAAGAACATCCAAGTCGAAACCGTTGATATCAAAAAATTCAGAGAATGGCGGTCGAGGACAGCCCCAGATACTTAAACATGCTAACTCATGCTGAAGAAGTGCTTCGCTTAATTGATGCAGAAATTCAGTAAATTCAAAAACAATCAATTTAACCTACTATGAAGAAAGTCACTCTCCTTTTAAGTTTCTGCCTTGTCTCTCTTTTTGCTTTTGCCCAAGAGTCAAGTCCAGAGAGATTTGCCTATCCCAACAATGTTTCTACCACCGTACATCAGGTAAAAATTGACGGAAAGAACATTACTTATACTGCCAAGGCAGGTACCATGCCCTTACGAAATGAGAACAATGAACTGATCGCCCATTTTGGGTTCACCAGTTATACGAAACAAGATAATGACATGTCTAGGCCGATCATGTTCGCCTACAATGGTGGCCCTGGATCTTCTTCTTTTTGGTTGCACATGGGCGTTTTAGGACCTAAAAGAATAGCTGTTGACGACCCCAATTTTAATAAGGCGGCTCCCTATGAGATCGTCAACAATGATTATTCCATTTTAGATATTGCCGATCTCGTCATGATCGACCCTGTAGGTACTGGCTTAAGTATACCTGCTAGAGAAGCGGAATTCAAGGATTTTTGGGGTGTCGATCAAGACAGCAGAAGTATCTCACTCTTCATTACGCAATACTTGATCAACGAAGGCAGAATGAATTCGCCCAAATTCTTATTGGGTGAAAGCTATGGCACCTTTAGAAATGCCGTAGTCATGAATGAATTATTAGGTCAAGGTGTTGCTATGAATGGTGTGATCATGGTTTCAGCCGTATTTGATCTAAGAACGCTTATGTTTCCTCCAAATGATGACATGCCCTACATAGTGCACTTCCCAACCTACGCTGCTACGGCATTCTATCATAATAAAGTTGAAGGCAGTTGGGCCAATATGGATGCATTTGTGCAAGACATGAGGGAATTTGTTGACGAAGTTTATGCTCCAGCCTTATTCAAAGGTGACAGACTCTCAGCAGCAGAAAAAGAGAACATTGCCTCCAGTTTAGCTCGCTACACCGGGACAGATCAAGACTACTGGCTGAAAGCCGACTTGAGGGTGACCGCCAGCGAGTTCTTTGCAGAATTCTTACGTGATGAAGGAAAGACTGTAGGCCGTTTAGACTCGCGATACACAGGTTATAGTCAAGATGGTATTGCCCAAGAAGGCGCTTATGATCCACAAAGCTCAGCCATTTCACCTGCGTATATTCAAGGTTTCTTGGATTATTTTCATGGTGAATTGGGTGTAAGTAAAGACCTTATGTACACAGTAACAGCAGGCCGAAGAGAAGGATTTAATTGGGACTGGTCGCATCGAGGAAATACTGGCTGGGGCGGCAGCATGTCAGCCATTAATACAGGACCAGATATGGCGCAAGCATTGACCTATGATCCTAATATGAAGGTACTCATCTTGAATGGGTATTTAGACATTGCAACGGTATTCTATGGTGTCGAGCACTCTATTAATCATTTGGGTCTCCCGAAAGAGATAAAAGATAATATCATCATGAAATATTACGAAGCTGGGCACATGATGTATACGGATCCCGCTTCTTTGGCCAAATTCAAAATGGAGGTAGGTTCGTTCATACAAGAACAAACTAATCATTAAAAATCATTCTTAAAATTCAGAATCAATTGCTCGACTTCTCTGTTAATTCATTGTGAATATGAAAACCAGAGAAGTTATAATTTTAGGTGCGGGTTTGGCTGGACTCTCTCTAGCCTATCAATTGAAGAAGCTTGGGATTGACGCTTTAATTCTAGAGGCTAGAGATCGTGTTGGAGGCAGGATTCAAACCATAAATCACGGAGGAACCACTTTAGAACTTGGCGCCACCTGGTTTGCAGACAAGCATACACACTTGCTTAGCTTGCTTAACGAACTGGGCCTTGAAAAGATAGAACAGGATTATGGCAAATATGCTGTCTATGAACACCCCGATGGACAATCACAGCTTTATGAATTACCTCCTCAAACAGAAGCCAGTTACCGAATCAAAGGAGGTACAAGTCAATTGATTGAATCCTTAAAGAGTGAGCTTGGTTCGGGTCAAATTTTACTCCAACACGAGGTCAATACACTAAGATATTCCAATGATCGAATAGATATAACTACAAATAAAGGCACATTCTCGGCTCAAAAAGTGATCAATACGCTTCCACCAAATCTTTTCCACAAGCTAATAAAATGCACACCCAATTTACCCTCTGAAATACGGTCGCTACATGAAACCACACACACTTGGATGGGCGAATCAATCAAAGTAGGGCTCTTCTCCCCTCGTCCATTTTGGAAAGAAAGAGGGATCGGTACCATCTATTCTCAAAGGGGACCCATCACAGAAATGTATGATCATTCTAATCAATCGGGATATGCATTAAACGGCTTCATTCATGAGCAATACATCCAATTACCAAGAGAAGAAAGAGAAAAAGCAGCACGAATGCAGCTGAGCTCATTTTTTGGGAAAGATCTCATTGATGAGTGTTCTTATGTAGAAGAAACATGGAAAAACCAGCAATTCACATATGCAGCATACGACAATGACGTCTTTCCACACCAAAACAATGGTCATGAGCAACTACGTCAACCTTTATTCGATGGAAAGTTGTATATGGCGGGTTCAGAAAAAGCAATTGCTTTCCCTGGTTATTTGGACGGAGCAGTCGAATCAAGTCAAATTGTGTGTGACCAGATTCAAAGCGATATCAAAAAAATATCAAACAACATTTGAACAAAAACTTTTTACAGGTCATTTCATCTTGAATGCAGGAGATGTCAATTGTTTGGTTTAAGCGAGATCTGCGTTTAACAGATCATCAACCCCTGAAAACCGCTATTGAATCAAGAGACAAGTTGCTTCTCCTATATTGTTTTGACCCTGAACTTATCGCTGATCCGCACTATGAAAATCGTCATTGGCGATTTGTTTGGGAGTCAATTCAAGAAATGAATGCTATACTTCGACCTTTTTGTCATCAGATTGAAGTCTTTCAAGCGCCATTTCGTCAACTCTTGATTGAAATTTCAAAACACTACCACATCAATACCATCTATTCACATGAAGAATCAGGGTTGAAGGTGACCTATGATCTGGATAAATGGATTGCTCGTTTTTGTAGCTCTCAAAACATCAAATGGCAGGAGTTCATGTACAACGGAGTGCTGAGAGGAATGAAAAATCGACAAGATTGGTTGACGCATTGGGACGGGTTTATGAAATCACCTCAAGCACAACCTGATCTTGCTGAATTGAACTCGATTGATTTAGCTGCAGCGATAAAGACCAAATTTGGAAAGCCAGTTGATTCTTCTTTTAAAAGATCAAATCCATCATTTCAAAAAGGAGGCACCATAACAGGTAGGAAATATATGAGAAGCTTTCTCACGGAACGGGTTGCGAATTATTCCAAATCTATCTCAAAACCTGAAGAAAGCAGAAAAGGATGCAGTCGCCTCTCCCCTTATCTCGCATGGGGCAATTTGAGTATAAAAGAAGTATATCAAGCGAGATTAGAAGCCAAAGAGCACTTTGGTTTCAAAAGGCAATCATCCAATTTTGGGTCTCGACTACAATGGCATGACCATTTCGTTCAAAAATTCGAAATGGAGGAAAGCTATGAATTCGAGAACATCAATCGTGGCTACGATCTCCTCAACAAAGCAATTAAGCCAGAATATCTAGAGGCTTGGAAAAATGGCAGAACGGGAGTACCCTTAGTAGATGCTTGCATGCGTTGTTTGCATGAAACAGGATACATCAATTTCCGTATGCGCGCCATGCTGGTCAGTTTTTTAACACATCACCTTTGGCAATCGTGGAAAGATGGGGCTATCTATCTCGCCTCCCAGTTCCTCGATTTCGAACCAGGCATTCATTATCCCCAGTTTCAAATGCAAGCCGGCATGACGGGTATCAATACCATTCGCATTTACAATCCCATCAAACAAAGCCAGGAGCATGACTCAGAAGGAAAATTCATTAAAAAGTGGGTACCGGAATTGAAAAATATCCCCATAGAATACATCCATGAGCCTTGGTTAATGCCACCTATTGAAGCGCGCATGTTAAATATCAAGCCAGAAGAATTACAACCGATCATTGATATCAAGAAGGCCTCCGAACATGCGAGAAAGACTCTTTGGGCGCACAAAAAGCATCCAGAAGTAAGGAAAGAGAATTACCGAATTCTACAAAAGCACACAATTCCTGGAAGGAGAATGCAGTGAACCTCATCCTCTTCTTTGGAGGGAAACTTATCTTATACTGTGCAATGGAGTAATTAAACATTGCCCCTATCTCAGGGTTAATTCTTCATGAAAAAAGGTCAGCTTCCAACAAAGGTTTGTCCCATCTGTAATCGACCGTTTGAATGGCGCAAAAAGTGGAAAGATTGCTGGGAAGAAGTGGTCTATTGTTCGGAAAGGTGCAGACGAAATAAACACTCTAATTCTTAACCGCGGTTAGCAAGGCGTTATGAAAAGACTAAGACTTATACTAGGCGATCAGCTTAATCATAAACATAGCTGGTATAATGAATCATCAGGTGATACGCTTTATGTGTTGATGGAAATGAAACAGGAACTGGAATATGTTACTCATCATATCCAAAAAGTAGTGGCCTTCTTCTCTGCTATGAGGGCATTTTCAGAAGAACTAGCAAAAAAAGACCATGAGGTACTTTATCTAAGGCTTGATGACTCTCGTAACAAACAATCACTGACTGATAATTTATCGTGGATCATTAAAGAAAAAGGAATTGAAAAATTCGAATATCAGCTACCCGATGAATATCGATTAGACAAACAACTTCAAGGCTATTGCGGATCCTTAAATATTGAGTTCGAAGCATTTGATACAGAGCATTTCCTAACAGAAAGAAAAGAGCTAAAGAACTTCTTCGAAGGTAAAAAGCAGCTTTTAATGGAGTCTTTCTATCGTCATATGCGAAAAAAGCATAACGTTTTGATGGATGACTCAGAACCTATCGGTGGTCAATGGAATTACGACCATGAGAACCGTAAAAAGATGCCGAAAGACACTTCTATTCCCCAAGTGAACTCTTTCCAAAACGATGTTTCTTCTATTGTTGAACTCTTAGAGAAACTAGAGGTAAAGACAATTGGCCGTGTAGAACCCAAAAACTTCGTTTGGCCAACGACCAGGAAAGAAGCACTTCAACAATTAGACTTTTTCATTGAAGACTGCTTACCACAGTTTGGTGCTTTTCAAGATGCCATGACCACCAAAGGATGGTCGCTCTTTCATTCACGTATTTCTTTTGCGCTCAATGCTAAATTGATCGATCCATTGGAAGTGATTCGTGAAGTCGAAAAGAAATATTTAGAAAACCCTGAGCATGCCCCTCTCTCTGCTGTTGAGGGTTTCATCAGACAAGTCCTCGGTTGGCGCGAATATATGCGGGGCATTTATTGGCGAAACATGCCAGACTATGCGGAGCAAAATTATTTTGAATACACTAGTAAACTTCCTTCTTGGTTTTGGACGGGTGAGACTAAAATGGAATGCCTCTCCCATTCTATTACGCAATCCTTGGATCATGCCTATGCACATCATATCCAACGATTGATGGTCACGGGTAATTTTGCGCTTTTGGCTGGTATCGATCCTGACGAAGTGGATCAATGGTATTTGGGGATTTATATTGATGCGATCGAATGGGTGGAGATCACCAACACCCGCGGCATGAGCCAATTTGCTGACGGAGGATTAGTTGCCACAAAACCTTACGTTTCCTCGGCAAATTACATGCACAAGATGAGTCATTACTGTACTCAGTGTAGTTACGACTACAAAGCTAAGACAGGTGAAAATGCCTGTCCCTTCAACAGCCTTTATTGGAATTTTATCGATCGACATAGAGAACAACTTGGAAAGAACCCAAGAATGGGTATGATCTACCGTGTTTGGGATAAAAATTCAGTTGAAAAGAAAAACCAAACCCTTGAACAGGCGGCTAAGTATCTAGAAGCAATTGAGGAATTATGAGTAGATCCATTTACTGGTTTAGAAATGATCTTCGATTAGGAGATAATGAGGCTTTAATTAATGCTATTGAGGAAAGTAACGAGATTATTCCAGTTTACATATTGGACGAATCTTGGTTAAACAAAAAGCAATTCGGAATTGAACGAATGGGTGCTTTTCGGCTCAAATTTTTGCTAGAATCTCTTGAGGAACTTAAAAGTGAATTAAAACTAATTGGCTCTGATCTCATATTCAGTATGGGTAACACAAGCCTTGAGCTTAAACGAATCAAAAATGAATTTGGATGCAATAGGCTATTTGCTCAAAAAGCCTCCGCTTTTGAAGAAACCAGTCTTGAAAAAGAAGTTCAAGAAGAAATAGACTCTTGCTTTATTTGGGGAGAAACACTCTACCATCTAGATGATCTACCCATATCAATCCATGATTTACCAGATACCTTCACTACTTTCAGAAAGCAAGTTGAGAAAAAAGCAGAAGTTAGAGAGGAATTTGATGCACCACTTGCCATCAACAGTCCTCAAGATTTTGGTACTGAAATCCCTAAAATGGCAGATTTAGGTTATGATGAAGGAATCCAAGATGAACGCGCAGTGCTTCATTTTAAAGGTGGGGCAAAAGCAGGTTTAGAAAGACTGCAGTACTATTTATGGGATAAGGAATTACTTTCAACATATAAGAAAACCAGAAATGGACTTATAGGTGGAGACTACTCTAGTAAATTTTCTCCGTGGTTGTCATTAGGTTGTCTTTCACCAAAACAAATCTATTGGCAGATCAAGAAATTTGAAAAATACATCATTAAAAATAGCTCAACCTACTGGTTAGTATTTGAATTGATCTGGCGTGATTACTTTCACTTTGTGGCACTTAAATATGGACACAAGATCTACAGACGTTCCGGTATTTCAGGAAATGAAAAAATCCAGTGGAAGTCTGATAAACTATTTCATCTATGGAGAGATGGTAAGACCAAAGAACCGTTTGTTGATGCCAATATGCGTGAAATGAACAACACGGGCTTCATGAGCAACCGCGGTCGACAGATCGTAGCTTCTTACCTTATGCATACCATGAGTATCGATTGGCGTTTAGGAGCCGCTTATTTCGAGAAAATGCTGATTGATTATGATCCTTGCTCTAATTATGGCAATTGGATCTATATCGCTGGGGTTGGAAATGACCCACGAGGTGGAAGAGAATTCAATATCTCAAGGCAAAGAGAGACTTATGATCCGCAAGGAGATTATCAGGAACTCTGGTCCATCTAACACTAAATATTAACCGTTAGACGAAAAGCCCCTTAGCTCAAGAACTAAAACAAAATTCTTAGGTTTTATAAATGATGCTTTTACCCGATCAAATCACAGATGGCGGACCATGGTACGCTGAAACCCACATTACTGAAAACTTCATAGTAGAGCCTTGGAATGCATTCTCATCATTATTGATCGCGGCACCGGCATTTTATTTTCTCAGGAAGATCAGAAAAGAACCTAAGCAGTACGCTTTCTTACTCGCAGCAATACCCTTTTTAATGCTCAATGGTATTGGGAGTACGCTTTTTCATGGATTGAGAACTTCCCGCATCTTCTTGGTCATGGATTTCTTGCCAGCATTGATCCTCACATTAATGATCACCGTATATTTCTGGGCGAAAGCTTTGCCCAAGTGGTGGATGGGCTTTATTGCTGTAGCGCCAGTCTTCTTATTACGTTTTGGGGTGATAGACCTTTGGCCTGGTCAGGGAGGAATGAACCTTTCTTACACGATCAGCGGCATTGCTTTTTTGCTTCCTCTTTTCCTCATTATGAGAAAATTTAAATACCGAAAAGCAGCCAACATCATTTTAGGTTCCTTGTGCTTTATTGCCGCCATTTGGTTCAGACAGGTAGACAAAGACTTCGTAGAATACATTCCTTGGGGAACCCACTTCTTGTGGCATACCTTCTCAGGAGTTGGAGCCTTTCTTCTAGCCGATTACTTATATTTTATGAGAAACCAAGAATTAAAAGCGGTTGGTGGAGAGCCCTTACAAAAAAGGGATGTGCAGCTGACTGATTGATCAAATCTTTACTATTTATGGTCTGCTTTTATTTTGGTTAGCGATTGATTAGCTTCCAAAGGTCACAAATGATGTATTTATGGAAAACCCACTTAAAGTCGCTTCCTTCTCTTCTTTAAAAGAGAAAGCCCCTAATCATGCATTAGCTTCAAACACAGACTTGGTTATTATTCGCTATGGTGATGAAGTATCCGTCATGTTTGGACGCTGTTTACACAGAAGCGCGCTTTTGGTAGATGGCTTTGTCGATGGCCATAATTTGATCTGTGGACTTCATAATTGGGATTATAGGATCGACACTGGGGTCAGCGAATACAATAATGAGGAGTTCTTGCATAAGTTTGAATCAAAGATTCAGGGTGATGATGTCATCATTGATGAAGCAGAAATAAAAGAGTTTGAAATAGATAACCCATCTCCATTTGATCGCGAAGCATATCTAGGAGAATATGCTGATACCAATCCAGAATCGACTGAACCCTATACCAATCACATCAAGGAATTAGCTCAAAATGGATTAAAAAACTGGGGCCATCACGGACCAACAGCTGCCATGGGCGTAGACCGCGACACACTTCCAAAATTGGAAGATATTCAGTTCTTGCCTGCTTAGCTTTCTAAGAGACCACTTCTTGACGAGGAAGAAGTTAAAACAACAACAATCATTGGGCCTAAAGCAGCTAAACCATTGAAACTCGATATTCCCATTTTCGTTTCTGATATGTCATTTGGAGCCCTCTCTTACGAGGCGAAGGTTGCTTTATCTAAAGGAGCAGAAATGGCGGGAACTGGGATCTGCTCTGGAGAAGGTGGCATGTTACCTGAAGAACAAGAAGCCAATTCACGGTATTTCTATGAGTTGGTCTCAGCACAATTTGGTTTCTCATGGGATAAGATAAAGAACATTCAAGCTTTCCACTTCAAAGGAGGACAAGGTACCAAAACAGGAACAGGCGGCCATTTGCCAGGCCATAAAGTGGATAAGAAAATTGCTGAAGTAAGAGGTCTAAGTGAAGGTGATGCGGCCATCTCTCCTGCGACCTTCCCCGACTTTAATGGAGTCGAAGATTTTAAAGCCTTTGCCAATAAAGTAAGAGAAGTAAGTGGAGGTATTCCAGTTGGATTTAAGATCGCAGCTTCACGTATTGAGGAAGACATTGATTTTGCTCTTGAAGTTGGTGTTGACTATATCATTTTGGATGGCAGAGGTGGTGGAACGGGTGCAGCTCCTACTATTCTCAGAGACAACATCAATGTACCAACCATACCAGCTTTGGCTCGAGCCAGAAAACATTTGGATGAAAAAAAGGCCAATGATGTCAGCTTGATCATCACAGGAGGACTAAGAGTGGCAGAAGATTTCGCAAAAGCCTGATGCTCGGTGCCGATGCTGTAGCCGTTTCTAACTCAGCCTTGCAAGCCATATTTGGGTATGCGCGCTTGCCACACCAATTACTGTCCTGTTGGCATTGCCATACAAAAGGAAAGTCTAAGAAGCAGATTGGTCATTCAATCGTCTGCCAAGCAATTGGCCAACTATTTTGAAGCAACAACAGACCTAATGAAGGTGATCTCTCGAGCTTGTGGATATGACGATTTTGCGAAATTTAATCAGTCTGACCTCAGTACTTTCAAATGGGATATGCATAAATTGGCGGGCGTAAATTTCGCAGGCATTAAGCCATCTTAATTATGGAAGAGGTATATAAGAAATCCGTTGAGCTACACGAAAAAATGCAGGGTAAGATCGAAATGGTCAACAAGATTCCTGTAGACACAAAAGAGAAACTCTCTTTAGTATATTCTCCTGGTGTTGCCCAACCTTGTCTTGATATTGAAAAAGATCCTGAAAAAGCTTATGACCTCACCATTAAGGGCAATACCATTGCCGTAGTAACCAATGGAACAGCAGTACTTGGGCTAGGCGACATTGGTCCACTGGCCTCACTCCCCGTAATGGAAGGAAAAGCCATGCTCTTCAAAAGATTTGCAGGCATCAATGCCTTCCCTATTTGTATTGACAGTAAAAATACCCGACATATTATTGAAACCATAAGAAGGATAGCCCCCTCTTTCGGTGGTATTAATTTGGAAGACATTAAAGCACCTGAGAGCTTTGAAGTTGAAGAACAGCTTCAAGACTTGGGTATTCCTGTTTTTCATGATGACCAGCATGGAACTGCGATCGTAACGCTGGCTGCGCTGATCAACGCCTGCAAAGTAACAGGGAAAGAGCTTACTGAATTGAAAGTTGTGATCAATGGAGCAGGGGCTGCCGGTATAGCTATCGCCAAACTATTGCGTTGCTTCCATATTGACTCACCTTTGTGTCAATCAGTCAAAACATTGATTGTTTGTGACTCTAAGGGGGCAATTCATAGATTCAGAAATGACTTAAATAAAGCTAAGACTGAACTATTGAAATACTCGAACTTTACCGATGTTAAAGGAGACATTCATGAAGTGATCAAGGATGCAGATGTCTTTATTGGCGTAAGCATAGGCAATATCCTAACAAAAGACGATGTTAGGTGTATGGCAAAAGATCCGTTGATCTTTGCCATGGCCAATCCCACACCTGAGATCATGCCTGAGGATGCGATAGAAGCGGGTGCTAAAGTAGTTGGAACCGGTAGAAGCGACTATCCTAATCAGATCAATAATGTCTTGGCCTTCCCAGGTATTTTTAAAGGTGCTCTCAAGGCTCGTGCAAAAACCATCAGTACCGAAATGAAACTGGCTGCAGCTTATGCTATTGCCAATTCTCTAGAAGATCCTTCAACTGATAAAGTTATTCCTTCAGCTTTAGACAAAAGCCTTGCGCAAACTGTAGCCGATGCTGTAGAAAAAGCAGTCTATTCAGAACGAGCGTTGGAAAAGCAAATAGAAGCAGCCGAAGCAAAAATGGGTAAATGAACTCAATCTGTTCTTTCGTGTTAAAAAGACATGAAAGCTATTTGGAACGAGACCATTATTGCCGAGAGCAATGACACGATTATCATAGAAGGAAATCACTATTTTCCTCCGCAATCTATAAATTCAGAATTCTTCAAAAGTTCAGATACGCATACCTACTGCCCTTGGAAAGGTGAAGCGAGTTATTACTCTATAGAAGCCAATGGCTCCGAGAACCCGGATGCGGCTTGGTTTTATCCTGAAACGAAAGAAGCCGCTAAACCGATCGAAGGTTATGTTGCCTTTTGGAATGGCGTGAAAATAGAAGAATAAAAAAAGCCCTCATCTGAGGGCTTTCAATTTCTTATTCTGGAGTCTTTTCGTCAGGATATTCTTCCTTGAAGCCTTTCCAATAATCGTTGACCGTATTCTTCATGTCTTTTCTTAACATAAATATTCCGATGAGGTTGGGAATGGTCATCAATGCAATGGCAATGGCAGCAACTGTCCAAATGATGGTTGTATCTGCTATGGCTGCAACAAAGAATCCCGCAACATAAACAACTCTGTAATACTTGACTGAACCTGAACCTAATAAGAAGGTCATTGCTCGGTCACCGTAATAAGACCAGGAAATTGCTGTACTGAAAGCAAACAGCAACAGACCAATCGAAACAATATACTGGCCTGAATTACCAAACCAACCTTTAGTAAAAGCGATGGCAGTCAATGGTGAACTATGCACCAATGATTTACCATAAAATGAGATATTCCCATCTTGTAAAATACCATTCTTGATCTCTACCTCCCCAGTAAGTGGTTCACCTCCAAAAGACTCGTTCACCACAAGATCTTCTGCTACCGAGCGGGCATGGATCACAGTCACATCACTAAGAATCTGGCCATTATCAACTTCTAACATGCCACTGAATACAGGTAATGGATTTTCGCCTGATAAATGCTCCTTCAGAGCAATACGGTCATCTTTATTGTCATCTGTGTATTCTGTTCCTGCCAATATGGTCATATCAGTCACGGCAAAATCATTGAAGTGTTTCTCTTGCCAAACGCCAGAAGATAGTAGCGTAATACCTGTGATAGAACAAATGATAATTGTATCAATGAAAGGCTCAAGGATGGCCACCATTCCTTCAGAAACTGGCTCATGTGCCTTAGCAGAGGCGTGTGCAATAGGAGCAGAACCTTGACCTGCTTCGTTCGAGAATAGACCTCGACCGACACCCACATTAAATGCATATGAAATAGTGGCACCAAGGAACCCCCCTGTAGCAGCTGTTGTGGTAAATAAGCTCTCGAAGATTGATACAATGGATGGAATGACATTACCAATGTTTGCGAAGATCACAGCGAAACATCCAATAAAGTAAACTACAGCCATTGCCGGTACTAATTTCTCAGTTACAGCAGCAATTCTTTTGATACCACCAATGATCACAAAGGCCAAAATCACTGACAATACAGCTCCAGTAATCCAAGGCTCAATGGCGAAAGTAGATTTGACAGCACCAGCAATACTATTGATCTGTGGCATGTTACCCGTTCCAAATGATGAGATCACTGTGGCAATGGCAAAGATCACCGCTAGCCACTTCATATTCAGCTTGTTCTTCATATAGTACATCGGTCCGCCCGCCATACTACCATCTGCAGCTTTTTCTCTGTATTTGTGCGATAATGTTACCTCCACAAACTTGGTACACATACCAATAGACGCGGTAACAACCATCCAAAACAGGGCAGCTGGTCCACCCAAATGCAAAGCCAATGCAACACCTGCAATATTTCCAGTACCTACTGTACCCGAAAGTGCTGTGGTCAATGCTTGAAAGTGAGAGGTATCCCCCTCATCATCATGTTTATCAAATTTTCCCCTTACAACATTGAAGGCAAATCGGAAATACCTGATCTGTGGGAACTTTAAATAAATGGTAAAAAATAAACCTGTGCCTAAAAGCACGAATGGAAACCATGGAGAACTCCCAATGAAACTATCGATAAGCTTTAAAAACTCGTTGAGCTGCTGCATAAAGTGATTGATTTAGTTTGATAGACCATGCAAAAATATCAATTAAACCTTCCAAACAAAGTTGAATTCTCTGTAGGGCATCATTAAATACTGAATAATGAAGTCATTGTAACTACTTGACTTGATAGACAAAAATGAGAAAGTGGTATCACCAATCATTTATTATCAGAGCAGAAGATGATCGAACCTATAGCCCATCAGTACCAAAGGTCAGATGGGCGAAATCATCATTGCCCTCTCCGATATCTTTTGTTTTTATCTTCGGCCTAAAAACTGAACCCACTCGAGTATATTTTCTGTTAAAATATTGAGCGTATTGACTCTGAGTAAGTCTGAATGCGTTAGATAAATAGGTTAAGTTCAAACTACCTACTTTCTTTTTTTGCAATGATAGGGCAGTTGTTAAAATGAGAAAATGAAAATGATTTGGCATTAAACAGTATGCTAAAATCTCAGAATTAGGCTTCACCCATTTTCTAATTCTATTTCTAAAAACTCATAGTCTTCCTTATCAAAAAGATCTTTTCTCGATTATTGGATTGATTATAAATGTGATAAAATTTATCCGCTTGTAAGGTCATGTGTGTTGTATGCATTTGAAATATAGAAGCCTCCACGTCTGACCCATGGTGCTGACGTTCAATAATAATCCGTGTCATTATTAAGAATAATCATCAAAAAAATAGAAATCAGAAGAAATTAGATCAATGCTCAATATCCGTTACCATCACACGCTCCCATTTATCCTGATGCTTTTCAATCATTTCTAGATGGAGAGGGTGCTGTTGATAATACTCCTGATCAGCTAAGTTTTCGAAATGAAAGACGACTGCAAAATCATAGGAGTTTTCAATGACTTCCCGATTTGTATTTGCTGGTGAACCAGAGTAAAAAGCCCTAACCGTTTCTACTCCCTTTAACTTTTCACAATCAGCTATAAACGCATTCTTTTCTTCTTCTAGCAGCCCATCTTTTAGCCAAAAGTATGCGGTATGAATGAATGGATGCTCTAACTCATCTTTCATTTGACCTTGAGGATTTGATTGGCAGCCCGCAATAAGAATAAGAAGAAAGAGTAGACTTAGCTTTTTCATGATCTTAAATTTTTATCCAAGATAGAAAATGCCTTCTATTTCTTTATAGGGAATTTCATTCGATAGGAAACATCAACCTTACCCTTGGAAATTCCAACGAGCTTTGATCTTAACATCTGCTTTTTGATACCCTTGATATAGTCAGTGAATAGCACACCATCCAAGTGGTCGTATTCATGTTGAATTACACGCGCTGTTAAGTCATCGAACTCTTCTTCATGCTCATTCCAGAGTTCATCAAAGTACTTAATGGTCAACTTTTCAGGCCTTAAGATCTCACCATGAATATTAGGAATGCTCAAGCAACCTTCTTCAAACGACCACTCATTACCGTATTCATCTAATATTTCAGGATTGATGAAGGCTCTTTTGATTCCTTGTTCGGGCTCCTCAACCATTTGGGTTGAATCAATCACAAAGATTCGATGTGACAAACCAATCTGTGGAGCTGCTAGACCAACACCATTGGCGTTATACATGGTTTCAAACATGTTTTCAACTAATTCCGTCAACTCTTTTGAGCCTACAGGATAGTCTTCCGCTTCAATTCTTAAAATATTGTCTCCGTATGCCAGTATGGGGTAGATCATAGACTTTTACTTTCCAGATAAGATTGTAGGATCACGGCTGCGCTCACCTTATCAATATTACCCTTATCCCTTCTATCTTTTTTCTTAGAACCACCTGCAATCATAGCTTCTAATGCTATTTTCGAGGTAAACCTTTCGTCATGCAAATAAACAGGTTTTTGTGGAAAGTGTTTCTTCAGATTCTTATGAAATTGTCTTACATGCTGTGTGGCGTTAGTGTCCTTACCATCTAGCTTTTTTGGCATACCTAAAACAATCGACTCAAGCCCCTCTGCCTCATCATATTTTTTGAGGTAATCGATAATGTCCTTAGCATGAACGGTTTCTAAGGGAGAGGCTATGATCTGTAAAGGATCCGTAACGGCAAGACCAACACGTTTGGTACCATAGTCAATGGCTAAAATGCGACCCATCAATTCAATTTTGAAAGTTCATGAAACTTGAGTTTCACTTCTCTTTCAAGCTGCATGGCTTTAGGAATTAAGAGGTCATTTTCGATCTTCGCGTGGATTAGAAGATCTTCTTCGAATCTCTTCAATTCAGAATACAATACCTTAATATGAAGATCGGCCTCATCGCAATATTGATAATTATTCGTGATCTGTCTGAACCCATCCATTTCATGCTCATGAACTTCATGATCAAGCGCGAAGTCAGAGATTGAAAATCTTTTCATCGCATAAAGAACATCTGAAGATTTCTTGCCGGTCTCCTCAAAATTCTTCAATTGAGATATATAAGTGAATACAGTGTCTTCTTCCTCATAAATGTGATGGACAAAATCCTCAACAAACATAGGGAAGATCGCTTTGAGGTCATTAGCAAGGGCTTTATACCTAAAGTTCACCTCGGTCAAGCCATCTATCAATTGACTAATGTATGGCAGGCGTTTCTTGACGAACAGGTAATGGGCATGCTTCAAATATTCAATAAGCAATTCAACAGGAAAATTCCTTAACTGATTCAAGGTATTCTCAGAAGCATCATTCACCAGGTTCAAAGCTTTGGTCACATTTTCAGCCTTCAGTCCATTTCTATGACAAACTTCCTCTAAAGTTGAGGCTTCATAATCATAGAACTTTACTCCAAAATAGTAGAGTACGGATGCCCTAATGTGATTTTCTGCTACTAGCTCGTTGATGGTTCTTTTGAGAATTTTCTTCATTTCACTGTTCTGTAAATTGAATCTAATAAATTTGACTCGGATTTCTGTGTTTCACACAAATTGAAAACACAAACAAAATCAATTCGTTAGTACGATACCATGACTTTTATCCATATAAGGATATTAAATCAAAATTTTCCGCTAAGTGAGTGAATATAAAAATTCAAGTACCCAGATCAGACTACCTATTCTTATTTCAGTCGCCCTGATCATTGGCATGTTCCTAGGCAAGAACTTTGCGCAGCCTAGCGTGAGCAAAGAGTTTCTTAGCTCCTACCAAAAACTTCAGCAATTGATGGAATACATTGAAAATGACTATGTAGATTCTGTCAATACGGAAGAACTCATAGAAGAGTCGATTGAGAACATCCTAGACAAGCTCGACCCTCATACCGTATATATCCCTCCTCGTGATGCAGAACTGGCACAATCTCAATTAAGAGCAACCTATGATGGTATAGGTGTAGAATTCAATGTATTACGTGATACGCTATATGTCGTGACACCCCTTGCTGGTGGCCCTTCAGAAAAGGCCGGAATAATTGCAGGCGATAAGATCGTTTCGGTAGACGGTGAAAACATAGCGGGTATTGGCATTACCAATAGACAGATCTTCGATATGCTCAGAGGTCCTAGCGGCTCAGAAGTAACCGTTGGCATAATGAAAAAAGGAAGAACTACAGTGACCGATGTTTTGTTGGAGCGTGGATCGATCCCTCAATATTCAGTTGATGCCGGCTATATGATCGATGATGAGATCGGGTATATTAAAGTGAACAAGTTTGCTGAATCTACCTACACGGAATTTAAAGAAGCCTTACTGGATTTGAAGAGTAAAGGAATGACGAAGTTGATCTTGGATCTTCAAAATAACTCAGGTGGTTATATGAGTGCAGCGATCAACATCAGCGATGAATTCTTAGGAGAAGATCAATTGATCGTGAGTCAAAAAGGCCAGAGCGCTAAATATGACAGCAAAGCATTTGCTGACGAAGACGGTATTTTTCAAGAAGGCGCACTTATGGTGCTTGTCAACGAGGGAAGCGCAAGTGCCTCTGAGATCGTAGCAGGTGCCTTACAGGATAACGATAGGGCATTGATCGTTGGCAGAAGAAGCTTTGGAAAAGGGTTAGTGCAGCTTCCCTTTGACCTTCAAGACGGTTCAGAATTGCGGATGACCATCGCGCGATACTATACCCCTTCAGGTCGTAGTATCCAAAAACCTTATGGCGATGAGGAAAAAGATTATAATTCAGATTACTACCAGCGCTACACATCAGGTGAACTGTTTGTTGAAGACAGTGTCAATTTTGATGAAAGTTTAGCCTACGAGACCAAAGGTGGAAGAACTGTATACGGAGGTGGTGGTATCATGCCAGATTACTTCGTGCCTTTAGATACCACTGACAATAGTATCTATGTCAATCGATTATTCTCGAGCAATGCCATAAGAGAGTACACACTCGATTATAGAGACACACATCCCGAATTGAAAGAAATAGATAGTGAAGATTTCATTAGGGACTTTGTTGTATCTCAACAAATGATGGATGAAGTGATCAGCATTGGAGAAGGAAAAGGTATCGGCAGAAATACAACTGCACTAAGGAAGTCAGGTGAGTTTTTAAGATTTTTGATCAAGGCGCAGATCGCTCGCGATCTCTATGATGATGATGCTTTCTTTAAGATCTATAACCAAACCAATGAGATCTATTTAAAAGCAATTGATCTTTTCCGAGACCCTAACCTATTGCAGAATAAAGCCAATACAACTTTGCTTCAATTGCGATAACATTCGTATAAAGTCAACGTTAGCTTGCATATGAAATTCAGGTTACTTTTTGCTTTAGTACTGTGTGCCCAAACCCTATTTGGACAGTCAGATTCTCTGGAACAAATCCAGATCAACAAAGATGTATGGTATAATTTCATGAAGGCCTACAAAGAGCTCGATGCCAGTCTATTCAATCAAATTCATACGGACGATGTGCTCAGGGTAATTGTGGATCAGGAAATGATGATGGTGGGTTCCGAATATTTGGATCGAAATCTAGAAACCTTTAATCGATGGAATGCCAATCGAATCGACCAGCGAATTGAATTTAGCTTTTTAAGTAGGACGCGAAAGGATGATTGGGCTTATGAAGTAGGTATTTTTAAGCTTACCAGAAAAAACGGTTGGCAATCACAATCCTATTATGGCAAATTCAATGTTACACTTAAAAAGATTAATGGCATTTGGAAGATCAAGATAGATGCTGACACCAATGAGGACGGCAGCATCGGAGAAGAAACCTTTCAAAAAGGCGCTATCTTGTACTAAAACGCTAAAATCAACTCATTTACAAATTCTACGTATATTTGAGGGTCTTGAAAAAGTTTTTGACCATACTTTTCACTTTCATTTACCTTACTTCTGTGAGTGGTGTCCTTTATGGCCAGCATCTATGCATGGGTAGAGTTAGTGAAGCTGCCCTTTATCAAAAGGTAGAGACTAAATGTGGAATGTCGTCTGACATGCACAAGGACATGGATCACTGCTGTGATGACGAATGGGCTTTGGAAATCATTGATGATGTACAAAGTGCTTCTGATTATCTTAAAGCGCCAACAACAACTTATATCATTCTTGCTGAGGTTTTTTGGGCAGAATTACAATTTGATGACCTCGATGCCGAAATCGATATACTCAAGAATGATACGGGTCCTCCCCTCAGCTCCTATCCAGAGCTTTATCTCTTTTACAGCAATATCAAGATCCCTTCAGAATTACAATCCTAAGCTTATGATGTCCTAAACGGACTTCATCATTAGCACTACTCATTTTTTGACTAGTAGCTCATTCTTATTTGGATTGTAATTAATGATCAATGATTAACAGACTTATTCAATTTTTTCTAGAGAACCGATTGGTTACCTTCTTACTATTAGTTGCCTTGGTAAGTTGGGGATTGGTGACTGCGCCCTTCAATTGGAACACAGGACTCCCAAAAGATGCTGTCCCTGTTGATGCAATTCCTGATATTGGTGAAAATCAACAGATCATATTCACCGAATGGCCGGGTCAATCACCACAGGATATTGAGGATCAGATCACTTACCCATTGACCTCAAGCCTTTTGGGTATACCCGGTGTAAAAACTATTAGAAGTTCATCCATTTTTGGTGTGAGTTCGATCTATGTAATCTTCAACGAGGATGTGGAATTCTATTGGAGTCGGAGTCGAATTCTAGAAAAACTCAATGCATTACCAATTGGCACTTTGCCTCAGGGTGTTCAACCTGCTTTGGGACCCGATGCTACAGCACTAGGCCAGATCTTCTGGTATACCATAGAAGGTAGGGATGAAAATGGAAAACCTGCTGGCGGATGGGACCCGCAAGAAATCAGATCTGTTCAAGATTACACTGTGAAATATGCACTTTCCTCGGCTGAGGGTGTTTCTGAGGTAGCTTCAATTGGTGGCTTCGTGAAGGAATATCAAGTGGATATTGACCCTGTCGCCATGCAAGGCTATGGTGTCAGCATTCCTGAGATCGCCAAAGCCGTAAAAGAGGCAAATTTAGATGTAGGTGCTAAAACCCTAGAGATCAATCGAGCGGAGTATCTCGTGAGAGGACTAGGCTACATAGAGAATATCGAAGACCTTGAAAATGCGGTAGTTAAAGTCATAAAAAACACGCCTATCTTACTGAAACAAGTTGCCCGAATAAGCTTGGGGCCTGCTTCTCGCAGAGGAGCTTTAGATAAGGCAGGTGCTGAGGCAGTTGGGGGTGTCGTGGTCGCCAGATACGGTGAGAATCCTTTGTCTGTTATTGAAAATGTTAAGGCGAAGATAGCCAATATCGAAAGTGCGCTGCCTTCTAAAAAACTATCTGATGGAAGGACATCCAAACTAACTATTGTTCCATTCTATGACCGTACCCATCTGATCTATGAAACGATTGGTACCCTTGAGGAAGCACTGACTTTAGAAGTCATCATTACCATTATTGTCATTCTAGTCATGCTCTTCAATCTGAGAGCCTCCATTCTGGTTTCTTCGCTTCTCCCAATTGCAGTACTCACCTGTTTCATTGCCATGCGCTACCTAAACGTAGATGCAAATATTGTCGCGCTTTCCGGAATTGCCATTGCCATTGGAACTATGGTTGACGTAGGTATAATTCTGACTGAAAACATCACTAGACATATAAACGACAAGGCGAAAAAATTAAAAGAGTCTATACTTGATGGGGCTAAAGAAGTTGCTCCGGCAATTATTACTGCGGTATTGACAACGGTTGTGAGTTTTGTTCCGGTCTTTACTTTACAAGCCGCTGAAGGGAAACTATTTCGCCCACTAGCTTTTACAAAGACATTTGCCCTGCTCGCTGCCATAGTGGTAGCATTGTTTATTCTACCCACTTTGGCTTATTGGTTCTTTGGTTATAGACCAAAGCAAAAATGGTTAAAGCTCGCGATCAATGCCTTCATTCTTCTTTTTGGCCTTTATGTTTTGATCATTGGAAATTATCTGTCTGCATTCGTCTTGATAGGCTTTGGCACATCAGGATTATTGAAAGTATTTCTTGTAAAGAAATTGAAATACTTACGTCATGTAAATCTTTCTATTGCTCTTATCGCAGCAGCAATATTTTTAAGTGACCTTTGGCTCCCTCTCGGAACAAATACAGGAGTGTTCGCTAATTTTGCATTTGTTGTGCTTATCATAGGCCTTACGCTAGGGGCTTTCAAACTGTTCATTTCCTACTACAGCAGGCTCCTCAATTGGTGTCTCAACAATAGAATTAAATTCCTACTCCTTCCTGCACTTCTCGTTTTATTCGGAATCAACATTTGGCTCGGCTTCGATAAAGTTTTTGGCTTTCTACCTCAAACCTTTGGCAATTCTATAAAGTCAAGTTCCATATATTCAAGCCTCTCTCAACAACTTCCAGGAATTGGTAAAGAATTTATGCCAGCACTTGATGAGGGTTCTTTTCTACTCATGCCCACTTCGATGCCTCATGCTGGTATTCAGCAAAACAGAGAAACGTTGAGAATGCTTGACATGGCGGTTGCTGCTATCCCAGAGATCGAATCAGTGGTCGGTAAACTAGGACGTGTTGAAAGTGCCTTAGACCCCGCTCCTATTTCTATGTATGAGAATATCATCAATTATAAAAGTGAGTACAAAACGGATGCAAGGGGAAAACGAATAAAGTTCAAATATGAAAATGGAGACTATGTAAGAGATGAAAATGGGGAACTGATCGCGCATAGTGGTGGAAAGTATTTCAGGCAATGGCGAGATCAAATTAAATCTCCAGATGACATCTGGGCTGAGATCGTACGTGTCACACGATTTCCAGGTGTTACCTCCGCCCCCAAGTTACAGCCTATAGAAACAAGACTGGTCATGCTTCAAACGGGTATGCGAGCGCCTATGGGCATCAAAGTCAAAGGTCCCGATCTCAAAACCATTGAAAAAGTGGGATTTGAATTGGAAGAGATCTTAAAACAAGTACCCTCAGTTAAAAAAGAGACTGTTTTTGCTGAGAGAATTGTTGGTAAACCTTACTTATTGCTTGATCTCAACAGAGAGAAACTCAGTCGTTATGGCCTAACGATACAACAAGTACAAGAGTATATTCAGGTTGCAGTGGGCGGCATGCAATTGTCAACTACTGTTGAAGGTCGAGAGCGCTACCCCATCAGGGTACGATATCCGCGTGAGCTCAGAAATGATGTAGAGGCTTTAGGCGAGATATTAATCCCTACCAGTTCAGGACAGAGTATTCCTCTCTCTGAAGTTGCTGATATAAAATTTGAGCAAGGACCTCAAATGATCAAAAGTGAAGATACCTTCCTTGTTGGCTATGTCATTTTTGACAGAGCAACAGGGTTTGCTGAATCTCGAGTCGTAGAAGATGCCAATAGATTGATTCAGGAAAACATTCAAAATGGCAAGCTTGAGATTCCTGCTGGTGTATCATTTGAATTTGCTGGTAATTATCAAAATCAGCTTCGCGCAGAGCAACGCTTATCAATAGTAATACCGGTGGTATTGATCATCATATTCTTGATCCTTTATTTCCAATTTAGATCTGTTCCAGTAAGTCTAATGGTTTTCAGCGGAGTGGCCGTAGCCTTTGCAGGTGGATTCATCATGCTCTGGCTTTATGGACAAGAAAGCTTCTTCAATTTTGAAGTTTTTGGCACCAATTTACGCGACTTATTCCAGATGGAAACTGTAAATCTAAGTGTGGCCGTTTGGGTAGGTTTTATCGCACTATTCGGCATCGCCACAGACGATGGTGTATTGATGGCTACTTATTTGGATCAGAATTTCAAAAAAGCACCTAAGAGTAAGGAAGATATTATTAATAAAGTCATAGAAGCAGGAAGCAAAAGGGTTCGTCCATGTCTAATGACCACCGCGACAACACTGCTTGCTCTACTACCTATACTTACCTCAACAGGTAGGGGTTCTGATGTAATGGTACCTATGGCCATCCCTTCTTTCGGAGGCATGTCCATTGCTTTGATCACACTCTTCGTGGTTCCGGTACTTTACTCCTATTACCAAGAATTTCAATTAAAAAGAGTCTCAAACGATGACTAGATATATAAAAACTTTCCTAATGATATCTTTTTGGTGTTATAGTCAAATAAGTTTGGCCCAGACACCTATAGATGAGCTATTATTGATAGCGGGAGAAAACAACCCCAAACTGAAAGCCCAATATGATCTCTATCAGGCGGCACTTCAACGTATTGACCAGCATGGAGCTTTACCAGATCCGACACTAAGCTTCGGCTATTTTATTTCGCCTGTCGAAACAAGAGTAGGCCCACAAAGATTCAAGCTTTCCATCTCTCAAATGTTTCCTTGGCTTGGAACGAATAAACAAAAAGGGAGTCTAGCAAGGGCTCAAGCAAAAGTTGAGTTTGAAAGATTCATGGATCTGAGAAACGAACTCTTTCTAAATGTTAAATCTACTTACGCTGACCTCTACCTGCTCCATCAGGAGATGGATTTTAAAAAAGAGGAAGTCGCTATTCTCCAAAGCTTTGAGCCAACAGTAAGAACTAAATACGAATCTAATTTAGTCTCATTGACTGACCTGATTCGCGTTCAGATTTCAGTAGAAAATGCCAATTCTGAGTTAAGCATTTTAGAGAAGAAAGAATCAGCACTTTTAAGCCAGCTCAACACATTGCTTAATCGACCTTTAACTACTCCATTGAGCAACCTCAGCATATCAGAAGAACAAGCTCCTGAAGCCTCAATGCTCGATTCAGCTTTATCAAATAACCCGAAAGTTTTGACAGCAAAGGCTCGTATTGATGCCTCCGATGAAATGATCAAATTGAGCGAAATCAGAAATAGACCAAGTTTCGGAATAGGCCTTGATTATGCCTTTGTTGGAAAACGAGATGACATCAATGTACCTGACAATGGAAAGGATATCCTGATGCCTATGTTCTCGCTAAGTCTGCCTCTTTTTGGTAAAAAGAACAAGTCGATTAAGGAAGAGGCAAAACTTCTTAGATCTAGCGCAACGTATTCGCTAGAAGCTGAGATCGATCAATTAACCAATGCCTGGAAGCAAAGCGAGTTTGAGGCTGAAAAGGCCACGCTTTTAAATGAACAAATAGCTCAAGAGATATCTCAGACAGAATTAATGCTTAATGTATTGATCGGTGAGTACACAAACAGAAACTCGAATTTCGAAGAACTTCTAGCCACCCAAAAAAGGCTTATTCAATTGAAGATAGAATTAGAAAAAGTATTGATACAGCAATTCAAAGCTAGTATCAACAAAGAATATTTGTCCGGTTCCACTTTAAAAAACCTAGTGCAATATGAAAATGAATAGATCAAACATCCTAACTATAGTGATCACCTTGGTGGTTGGCATATCTGCTGGTGCTTTCTTCTTTGGAGGAAAAAATGAGTCTTCCGAATTAATGATGACATCTCATGACCATAGTGATGAAACCGGGGTTTGGACCTGTTCAATGCATCCTCAGGTTAGACAGAACGAAGCAGGCTCTTGTCCTTTTTGCGGTATGGATCTAGTTCCTGTATCCGAAAATGCAGAAACAAGTCCAAGAGAATTGAGGCTTACAGAATCAGCCATTGCCCTTGCCAACATTCAAACTTCAAAGGTTCAGAGTGCATCCACAAATCAAGGTTTGTCATTAAATGGAAAATTGACTTATGACGAGCGAGCTACCCATTCTCAAACAACCCATTTTGGTGGACGAATAGAAAGGCTATACAAAAACTATGAAGGAGAAGCCATTCAAAAAGGGGAGATCATCGCTAGAATATACTCTCCCGAATTAGTGGCCGCTCAAGAAGAACTGTTACAGGCCAAAAAGGTACAGGAGAGCAACCCGCTCCTTTTGGCTTCTGCAAGGCGGAAACTTAAGTATTGGAAACTCACAGATCAACAGATCGCAGATATCGAGCAAAGTGAAAAGCCGATTGAGCAATTTCCATTACTGGCTCAATTCAACGGTATTATTTCTAAAAAGCATGTGAACAATGGAGATCATGTAATGGAAGGACAAGCTTTGATGGAGATCAGCGATCCCAAGAAATTATGGGCTGTTTTTGAAGTTTATGAAAAAGACATCAATAAGATTGATGTGGGTAATCAAGTTGAATTCGAGGTTAATGGCTCAATGAATAAATTCAACGCACTGATATCCTTCATTTCACCTCAAGTCGACCCAAGCTCTCGAATCATTGAAGTTCGAGCAGATGTCAATAATGTGAGAGGAGAATTGAAATCACAAATGTTTATTGATGGAGAAATAAGTACGGATGCTCGAGCACGAGAGGCAATCACAATCCCAAAATCAGCAGTATTATGGACAGGCAAACGATCTATTGTTTATGTCAAGCATCCTGGCGACTTAATTTTTGAATTAAGAGAAATAGAAATTCGGCCTGGAAATGGTGACCAGTTCGAAGTTTTGAGTGGACTTGACGCTGGCGAGGAGATCGTGACCAATGGTACCTTCACTTTAGATGCAGAAGCACAATTACAAGGAAAGATCAGTATGATGAATACATCATCGGCCCAGGTAGAAAGTACGGAGGTCTTTAGTGAAATTGAATTAACTGAAGTAAAGGACTATTCTACAGAAACTCCCAATGCTTTTAAAGCTCAACTTCTTGAGTTCACCATGAGTTATATAGAATTGAAAGACGCCATGGTCGAGGGCGAAGCCAATAGTATTACTAGCAAATCCACTTTGACCAAAGATGCTCTCGATAAAATCAACATGTCATTAGTTAAAGGTGAGGCTCATGTGCACTGGATGGAGCTTCTAAATGCAATGAACAACAGTTTAGAGAAGATCACTTCCAGCATAGATAGAGATGAGCAGAGACTTGAATTTATCAATCTAAGCAAGGCCTCGATCAATGCGATTGAAAGTTTTGGAAGCACCAATGACCAACCGCTTTACATTCAGTTTTGTCCAATGGCTAATGACGATAAGGGCGCAAATTGGATCAGCTTAAACGAAAATATTATCAATCCATACTTTGGCGATATGATGCTAACCTGTGGATCACTCACAAAAACAATTAACAATTAACAACATGAAAAATTTAACATTTCTATTACTCGCTTCTTTCTTAGTATTTTCCTGCGGAGGAAACTCTAACCAAAAAAGTACAGCATCCGAGCTAACTGACTTAGCGCACTATTTAGTTGTAAAAGATGCACTTGTTGCCACCGATGCTACAAAAGCAAAAGTGGCAGCTGAGAATTTTTTAAAAGAGTTAACTAATACTGAATTGGCTGAACCACTGAAGCAAATTGTAGCAACCTCGAATGTTGAGATACAAAGAGAAGCTTTCGATGTGCTTTCAAAGGTGATGTATAAAACTATAAAGGCTACTAGACCTGACATTACGATTTATCGCCAATATTGCCCGATGGCTTTCGATAATGAAGGAGCTTATTGGCTTAGTAAGGAGGAGAAGGTGATGAATCCATACTTTGGAAGCGTAATGTTGAATTGCGGAAGAGTAGAAGAAACGATTCGTGTCCTATGAGAAGCCTGCTCTGCTTTTGCCTGCTGTCTATACTCTGTATGTCTTCATGTTTCAACCACAGCTCAGATAGCGAAGGCATTACTACTTTAGATTCTCCCTCGGGATCGAATAGTGGTGAACCTAATCTCTTTACCTCAGCAAAGGGCGAAGTTTATTTAAGTTGGATCGAGAAAACTGAATCAGTCAGCCAACTCTACTACAGTAAACTTGAGAATGATTCATGGCAAGCACCTCAACTAATCAGTGAAGGCAATAACTGGTTTGTCAATTGGGCTGATTTTCCCTCATTTATTGCTGGTGATGATTTTTTCGCTGCTCATTGGCTGCAGAAAAGAGCAGAGGGCACCTATGACTATGATGTCTACATTTCCACCTCTAAAGAAGGAAAAAATTGGACACAAGGTTTCATTCCACATAAAGATGGAGTGAGTGCCGAGCATGGTTTTGTGAGTATGCTTCCGATGGCGAATCAACAGTTTTTCGCTACATGGCTCGATGGTAGAAATACGAAAATGGAAAATGAAGATCATGCAACAATGGAACATGCTGGTGCTATGACCTTGAGAGCAGGCGTTTTCGATTTAGCTGGAAACACGATCAATGCATGGGAATTGGACAACAGAACCTGTGACTGTTGTCAAACCAATGCTATCATGTCTCAAGAAGGGCCTATCGTAGTTTATCGTGATCGATCAGAAAATGAAATTCGAGACATCTACATTACCCGATTTACAAACAACGAATGGAGTACCCCAATGCCAGTCGCCAATGACTTTTGGGAAATACCAGGCTGCCCTGTAAATGGCCCATCAGTCGCAATATCAAGTGAAAACGTAGGAGTAATTTGGTACACAGCTTCTGGAAATACTCCTAAAGTTCGTTTAGCCATAAGCAATGACAATGGTGAGACATTTGATCCTCCAATCAATATTATCGAGGGAAAAACAATAGGAAGAGTAGGTATCACTTCACTTGGCAATGGCCATTTTGTCGCGAGTTGGGTAGAAACTTTGAATGACCAAGCTTTGATCAAACTAGGTGAATTTGATAAAAATGGTAACCGAATCAAAGAGCTCACTGTAAGTGAAACAAGTATTGAAAGAGCAAGCGGTTTTCCGGTGATCACAAGCAAGGACATGGAGGTCATCATTGCTTGGACATCAAACACAGAAAATTCAACAGTTCAAACCGCCAAATTTAAATTCTAGATAAACGAAACTGATTGAATGAAAAGGATAAATTTAGTTGTACTAAAGTTATTTTATAATGCA
>CBFHYE010000098.1:0-2601 GCA_965659985.1 Roseivirga sp.
ATCATGTCAGCGGCAGAACCTTGAATAGGAGCATTGATCGCATTTCGTTCAGCATGACCTCTGACCGTCATGTTCTTTGAATGTATGTCTCTCAGATATCTTCTTCTTCCTAAAATGGTCTCAACAAAAGTATGCTCACGTGCCTTATTCACCTGCTCATCCATGTACCTTTTTACGCCCGGAAATTCATTGAAATAGGCAGAAATGATCTCTTGAGCCTCCGTTCTTGAAATGCCGATGTTTTGGGCCAAGCCAAAAGCAGAAATCCCATAGATCAAACCAAAATTGACGCCTTTAGCCTTGCTTCTCATCTCCCGATCGACTTCCTCCAAAGGAATATTGAAGACCTTAGAAGCTGTTGTGGCATGAATGTCTCTGCCTGATTTGAAAGCTTCAATCATACTTTCATCTTCGGCAAAGGCTGCGACAATTCGCAACTCAATTTGAGAGTAATCCGCAGCCATCAATACATGGTCCTCGTCACGAGGAATAAAGGCCTTCCTGATCTCACGACCTTTTTCAGTTCTTATCGGAATGTTTTGAAGGTTTGGATTATTTGAACTCAGTCGACCTGTTGCTGCTACGGCCTGGCGATAATCTGTGTGCACCAATCCATCGACAGGACTGACCATGTTGGGCAGTGCATCGACATAGGTGGATTTTAGCTTTTGGTATTCTCTGAATTCAAGGATTCGTCTGGCAATGTCATGCTCAACCGCCAATTTGCTCAGAATGTCTTCACCGGTGGCATATTGCCCGGTTTTGGTCTTTTTAGGCTTATCGACCAATTTCATTTTATCAAAGAGAATCACACCTAATTGCTTTGGCGAGGCAACATTGAATTCTTCGCCAGCCATTTCAAAAATCTCCGCTTGTGCTTTGGCGCTTTCTTCTTCCAATTCTTTAGACATTTTGGCCAGCACATCAGTATCAATACGTACACCATTGTACTCGATTTCAGCCAAAACGCGCATTAGTGGAATTTCTACATCATTGAGCAAAGAATTGATTCTCTCCTCCGAGATTTTTGGTGCTAAAACCTGCTTCAACTGTAAAGTGATATCGGCATCTTCCCCGGCATATTCTACTACCTGATGCACAGGCACATCTTTCATATTACCTTGCTTGACGCCTTTCTTACCGATGAGTTCAGTAATTGAAACCGGTGTATAGTTCAGATAATTTTCAGCAAGCACATCCATATTGTGTCTTGTATCCGGGTCAACAAGGTAATGCGCCAGCATGGTATCGAAGATCTTAGATTTGATCTCGATGCCGTAGTTCTTCATGATTTGAATATCGTATTTAGCATTTTGAGCGATGATGGTTAAATCATCCTTTTCAAATACTGGCTTGAATTCATCAACGATGGCCTGAGTTTCCATTCGATCTTGTGGGGTAGGAACATAAAATGCTTCGCCTTTTTGATAAGAAAAGGCTAATCCGACCAAATTGGCTTCAATTGCCTCGAGATTATCGGTCTCAGTATCAAAACAGATCTCATCTTGAAGTAAAAGATATTTGATCAATCTTTTTCTCAATTGAGGCGTATCGATTAATTGATAATCATGCTCGGTATTGGCAATGTTGGCTTTTTCTTCAGGCTGATCGACTTCCGCTTCTAAAACAGGCGCGCTATCGCCAAAAAGACCCATTTGTTCTGACGCAGCGGGCTTGGGTTTAGCTGATTTGGAAAGTATGCCGCCACCCAAAACTCGCTTGAGCGTGGTTCTGAATTCAAGTTCTTCAAAAACCTTGGTGAGGGCCTCTACATTGGGGCCTTCATATTTCATTTCTTCCGAATTGAATTCAATCGGAACTTCAGTATTTATTCTCGCTAGTTCTTTAGAAAGAAGACCTTGATCACCAAAGGCAGCAACCTTTTCTCCAAGCTTACCCTTGAGTTCATGTGCATGTTTAACGATTTCTTCAACCGTACCATATTGTTTGAGCAGTTTGGAAGCCGTTTTTGGGCCAACTCCAGGAATTCCAGGAATGTTATCAACTGAATCGCCTTGTAAACCTAACATGTCAACCACCTGATCAATTCGTTCAATGTCCCATTTGGCAAGAATTTCAGGGATACCCATTACGTCTACTGCATTACCCATAAAGGCAGGTTTATAGAGGTAAACATGCTCTTCCACCAGCTGACCATAATCCTTGTCGGGGGTCATCATAAAAACTTCAAAACCTTCTTTAGAAGCTTTTTTAGCAAAGGTGCCTATGATGTCATCGGCTTCGAAGCCATCCAATTCCAAAACAGGAATATTGAAGGCCCTGACAATATCCTTTACAATTGGGGTACCGATCTTAATGTCTTCAGGCGTTTCATCTCTGTTGGCCTTGTATTCGGGGAATTGTACATGCCTAAAAGTAGGCGCACTTGTATCAAAAGCCACAGCAATATGCGTAGGCTTACGCTTATCTATGATCTCGAAAAGGCTATTGGTAAAACCGAAGGGTGCCCCTGTATTGAGGCCTTTAGAGTTAATTCTTGGGTTTTTGCTGAAGGCAAAATGTGCTCGATAGATCAATGCCATAGCATCGAGCAGAAAGAGGGTCTTTTCGGGTTTACTCATTTCATAAAGGTAAAGAATC
>CBFHYE010000099.1:0-3644 GCA_965659985.1 Roseivirga sp.
CTCAAATTGACTCAAGAAGAAACCATTGATCAATTAAATATTAAGCTGCTGTAAATAATTCAAGCCCAGAACTGTTCTTCACCCAAATCTTCCTAATTTTAGCTATATCCAATCATTGAATGGGCAGAAAACGTAAGCAGAGCAAGAAAAAAGAAGAAGTTACAAAAAGAGGATTTGACCAGATCGGGGCGGTTGTTTTAGCCTTCCTGCAAGAAAACCCCGGTAGAGGGTATCAGCTTAAGCAGATCCTCAAAGGTGTTGGCGTCAGAGATGCGATTTCGAAGGGAAAAGTTACGGATGTCATCTTTACCATGGCCGACCGTGGCACCATTAAAAGACTGCGAAATGGCGCTTTTACGGCTGAAAAAGTGTCAGAAACGCTAACCGGTGTCATCGATTTTGTAAATGCCCGTTTCGCTTATGTCGTGCTTGCAGGCGACAAAGAACAAGAAGATGTTTGGGTGGCCAAAGAAGATCTAATGGGTGCCATGGATGACGATGAGGTCAAGGTGGTACTCAAATCCAAAAGACACGGCAAACACCCCGAGGGCAGAGTGGTCGAGATCCTTACAAGGAACCGTGATGAATTCGTGGGGCGTGTCGAAATGTCAACTCGCTATGGTTTTGTCATTCCTGATTTCAAGAAGATGTTTCACGACATCTATGTGCACAGAAATGACCTAAAAGGCGCTCAACATAACGACAAGGTGATCGTGAAGATCACGCAATGGCCTGAAAGAGATAAAAAACCAGAGGGTATAGTCACCAGGGTGTTGGGTAAAGCTGGCGAACACAATGCAGAGATACACTCCATCATTGCCGAATTTGGTTTGCCGCTAGAGTTTCCAGAAAATGTAGAAGCAGATGCCGAAACCATCTCTGATAAGATCACCGATGCAGAGATCAAAAAGAGAAAAGACTTTAGAGAGGTCACCACTTTCACTATCGATCCATTTGATGCAAAGGATTTTGATGATGCCCTCTCTTTGAGAACCCTTCCCAATGGGAATTTCGAAGTAGGGATTCACATTGCCGATGTCACCCATTATGTAGACCCGAAAAGTATCTTAGAGGAAGAAGCACAAGATCGTGCAACCTCAGTCTATTTGGTGGACAGAACCATTCCCATGCTTCCCGAAAGACTGTCAAACGGCCTTTGTTCACTCAGACCAGAAGAAGAAAAGCTTACCTTCTCAGCCGTTTTTGAATTGGATATAGAAGGAGAGATCAAGAAAGAATGGTTTGGAAAAACAATCATCTATTCTGACAGAAGATTTACCTATGAAGAAGCGCAAGAACGACTTGAGTCAGGAGAAGGCGATTTTCATGAAGAGATCAAGCAGCTCGATGTGCTCGCCAAAAAACTAAAGGCGAAACGCTTCAAAGCCGGTGCTGTCAACTTCGAAACTGTTGAAGTCAAGTTCAAATTGGATGAAAATGGCAAACCACTGGGGGTAATTCCGAAAGAGCGAAAAGATGCACACATGCTCATCGAGGAATTCATGTTGCTGGCGAATAAGAAAGTAGCTGAATTCGTATATAAAAAAGGAACAGAAACGCATCCGATGACCTTCGTCTATCGAACGCATGACAACCCTGATCCAGAAAAAATTGACACTTTCGCCAAGTTTGCCCAGCGTTTTGGTCATCAGATGAGCTTAGAACAGGGCGGTATTTCTAAATCCTTGAACAAGCTGATCAACACCATCGAAGGCAAGCCTGAGCAAAATGTATTGCAGCAGTTGGCCATCAGAACCATGGCCAAGGCTGTTTACACCACTGAACCTAAAGGCCATTTTGGTTTAGCATTCGCACATTATAGCCATTTCACTTCACCGATCAGGCGATATCCAGACATGATGGTGCACCGATTGCTCCAGCATTATTTGAATAAGGGCAAAGCTGCAGATAAGGAGCACTATGAGGACCTTTGTTTGCATTCATCAGATCGTGAAAAACGGGCAGCCAATGCTGAACGGGCTTCGATCAAATACAAACAAGTAGAATTCATGTCTATGATGGAAGACAAGGCTTTTGCCGGCATTGTCAGTGGCGTGACCGAATGGGGGATCTTTATAGAGATCACCGAAACCAAGTGCGAAGGCATGGTGCGCATGACCGACATGACCGATGACTATTACGAATTCGATGAACAAAACTACCGTGTCATTGGTAAAAGAAATAAGCGCATGATCTCTTTAGGAGATAATGTGTATGTTCGCGTGAAGGCCACAGATATCGACAGGCGAACGATCGACCTAATTTTTACAGAGCATGACGAAGGAGCTGACGCAGCTGATCGAGCTGATCAATAATCGACTGAAAGAACTTTCTTACGGAGAAGAACCCAAAGAGCTTTACGATCCCATTCAATACATCATGAGTTTGGGTGGTAAGCGCATGAGACCGCTTTTGGTACTCCTCGCTTATCGCTTATTCAAAGACGATATGGAATCTGTACTCGATCAGGCGATTGCCGTAGAGGTCTTTCACAACTTCACCCTTATGCATGACGACATTATGGATGAAGCGCCTCTTCGCAGAGGACAAGCCACCGTGCATGAAAAATGGAACGCCAATGTGGCCATCCTTTCTGGAGACGTAATGCTCGTCAGAGCTTATGACCTTTTGCTCGATGCCCCCGGAGACTTAAAACAGATCATCAAAGACTTTAACGCCTGCGCAGCTGGGGTATGTGAAGGTCAGCAGTTTGATATGAACTTTGAAGGACTGCCTACTGTACCGGAAGAGATCTACATCAATATGATCCGATTGAAAACGGCCGTTTTATTGGGCTTTAGTTTGAAATTAGGGGCGATGCTGGCTCAAGCTTCAGAAGATCAAGCCCAAAAGCTCTACGATTTTGGGGTCAAAGTGGGTATTGGTTTTCAATTGAAAGATGACCTCCTCGATGTTTATGCCGACCAGGCGAAGTTTGGTAAGCAGGTAGGTGGAGATATTATTGCCAACAAGAAGACTTTCCTTTTACTCAAAGCGCTGGAACTCGCCAATGAAACCCAGCTTTCTGAACTCAATAAATGGCTACAGGCAGAAGATTTTGACAATACAGAAAAGGTGGAAGCCGTGCGTGCCATCTATGATGAGATCGGTATTCGGGAACTGACGCTTGATAAAATGCAAGAATACTTCGATAGTGGATTCGAGGCGCTTGAAGCTTTGGGCATCGATGCGAACAAACAACAAGCCTTGATCGACTTCACCAAGTACCTGATCGATAGAGAGAAATAAATGGAAGTCACCTATGGACTTATAGCGGTCATTGGCATCATCACATATTATGCCTGGCAAAAGCCTGAGCTACAAGCTGCTTTTATTCTCAATCCTTTTACCGTAAAGCGAGAAAAACAGTATTATCGACTGATCACCTCAGGCTTTGTGCACAACAATGGCATGCATTTGTTCCTGAATTTGTTCACCCTTTACTTTTTTGGGGGCGCCATTGAGAAGATCTTTTATATCTATTTCGGCAATTTGGGCTATGTCTACTATGTAGGACTATTCCTTTCTGCCATTGTGGTGGCGAACATCCCTTCCTACCTCAAGCACAAAGACCATTCGCATTATAATTCCCTCGGGGCTTCGGGTGGCGTTTCTGCCTTGGTGCTGGCTTTTATCTTATTTGA
>CBFHYE010000100.1:0-6368 GCA_965659985.1 Roseivirga sp.
ATCACTCACTGATTTTGGTATACAGGCAACCAATGTCTTTCTCTATTACAAAGACTTGCCTAAAGCCACCAACTTCTATCAAAACACTTTAGGACTAGAATTATTGGGTGAATATGACAATGCCTCAATGTTTAAGATCGCCAATGAATCCATGCTCATCTTAGTTGATGAGGCGAAGGGCATGCATTCGGCAGAAGAAGAAAAATCAGTAGCCATAGCCTTTTTAACAAGAGACCTACCCAATTGGTATGCACATTTGCAAGCCAAAGATGTAGAGATCAAATACACCTACAAGCCTAAAGAGGGCGGCCCTCACGATGGTTTTGTAGCGATTGATCCCGAAGGCTATTTGTTAGAATTCGAAACGTTCAAAACACATAAAGAAAACGAGCCTTTCAGTACACTTTTAAATCAAAATGAAGAGGTCAAGACCTCTGTTATCTATAATGAAAATCAACTCGGCTTTCATGGCAGCATCACCTGGCTTTATCATCAAGATCTATTGAAGATTCAGAATTTCTACGAAGACGTTTTAGGCCTTTCGCTTGTCGCAGACCAAGGCTGGACAAAGATCTACAAAGGCAGCAGAACAGGATTTATAGGGCTAGTTGACGAACGCAGGGGCATGCGCGATTATGCTGATGAAAAAGCAGTGAATATGTCTTTTGTGCTCAAGGACGTTGAAGGCTGGTTTGCTTACGTCAAAAGCACAGAAACTATGCCTTTAAGAAATCAAACGTTGAGCTCAGGTCCTGATGACAAGTACAAAGCCTTTGTCGCTTTTGGCCCTGAATTGTATTTCTATGAATTCGATCAGTTCATGCCACATAAGGAAAATGTTAGGGTAATGGAGTTTTTAAAATAGAAAAGACCAATAATTGCTGCTAGTAATTAAGATTCGTGAGTTTTAAGTCTCTACAAACACACTTATTTTTAGCGATTTAACTTGAATTTTAGCATACTACTATCAAACTTTGATTTCGATAGATAGTAGATAGCCGGGAAGATGAAAAAGCACTTTTTAATACTGATTATAGGCCTTTTATTCTGGAGTTGTGACTCAGGGATTAAAGAAGTAAATGTTGATCCTGACATTTACCATCAAACGATGGAGCAATTGAGTGGTGTCATTGTTCATGACATTTTTTCACCACCAGTAGCAAGCCGTATTTATGCATATCCAAGCATTGCGAGTTATGAAATCCTGGCTCAAGAAGATAATCGCTACAAATCGCTAGCGGGTCAATTGGCGGGTTTAACACCCATTCCCGCACCTTCAAAAGAAGTGAGCCTTGATTTAGCCGCATTGCAAGCTTTTATCAAGATTGGAACGGCTCTGATCTTCTCGGAAGACAAAATGGATGAGTACAGAACTCAGCTTTATAAAGAGTTGAGAGCGGGTGTCAATAAAAGTTATTTCGAAGCTTCTGTTGCCTATGGTGATGAAGTGGCAGCACATGTTATGGCCTGGGCAGATGGAGACATGTACAAGCAGACCCGTACTTATCCGAAATTCACGATCACCGATGATCCCACGCGTTGGGAACCTACACCTCCTGGCTATATGGAGGCTATCGAACCTCACTGGAATCAGATTCGGCCTTTTGCGATCGACTCAGCGGATCAATTTGTCCCTGAAAGACCAACCCCTTTTGATCTAACAAAAGGAAGTGATTTCTATAAAGAGATCATAGAGGTTTATGAAGTTGGTAATAACCTCACTGATGAACAAAAGGAGATCGCCTCGTTTTGGGATTGTAACCCTTATGTGATGAATGTGACGGGTCATGTTATGGCAGCGACTAAAAAGATCACTCCGGGTGGACACTGGATCGGCATTGTGAAGATCGCAGCACAGAAAGCAAACTCAGACCTAATGCAATCAGCTGAGGCCTATACATTAACCTCTATCGCCTTGGCCGATGGTTTTATTAGCTGCTGGGACGAAAAATACAGATCGAGTTTGATCAGACCTGAAACCTTGATCAATCAGCACATTGATGAAGAGTGGTTGCCCCTATTACAGACGCCTCCGTTCCCCGAATACACCAGTGGGCACTCCGTGATCTCAAATGCAGCTGCAGTGGCTTTAACTTCCATTTATGGAGATAATTTTTCTTTTGAAGATGACACCGAAGTACAATATGGTTTACCGATCAGATCGTTTGACTCCTTTATGCATGCTTCAGAAGAGGCAGCAATTTCCAGGTTGTATGGCGGCATCCATTATATGCCGGCCATTGCCAATGGCGTCACACAAGGCAAAGCTTTGGGTAAGCACATTGTCGATAAGCTCGAATTGAGGAATGAATCACTGAGCCAGAAATAAAAAATCATGATGTCGAGCCGGCAAGCAATTGTCGGCTTTTTTATTGATCTTGTTTTGATGAAAAGTCTACTGCTCACCCTATTAAGCTTTATCATCATGTCTGAGATCAATGCCCAAGATTGGGCCAATTTAGCCCGCTATCAGGAAGAAAACACTAAGGTCACCCCTGGTGACTATCCGGTGGTTTTCATGGGTAATTCGATCACCGAAGGTTGGGTAAATATGATGCCTGACTTTTTTAGCAACAACCAATACTTAGGAAGGGGCATTAGTGGTCAAACTACTCCACAAATGTTGATCAGGTTTAGGCAAGATGTGGTCGCGCTGAAGCCTAAGGTGGTTGTCATTCTTGCGGGAACCAATGATATCGCAGGCAATACAGGTCCGATGACATTGGAGGAGATCATGGATAATTTGAAAAGTATGGCCGAAATCGCGAACGCCAATAACATTAAAGTGATCTTATCCTCTGTGCTACCAGCTTATGACTATTCATGGACACCAGGAAAACAGCCCAATATTAAAATCCCGAAACTCAACGAAATGATCAAGAGCTATTGTAAAGCAAATGGTCATTATTATCTGGACTATTTTTCTGCAATGGTTGGGGAAAAAAATGATCTAAAAGAAGCTTTCACATATGACGGAGTTCACCCCAATGAAGCAGGTTATCAAGTGATGGTTCCATTCGTTCAACAAGCGATAAAAGCCGTTGAGAAATAATTTCCCTTCTAAACAATGGTCGGAATACTTTTTGAACTAGCCCTTTCTTGGGCACTACTCTATTTCTTGCAAGAAGAGATGCATTGAAGAAACCAAAGGGCTTGTTGGTTTACTTGGTACAAGAGCTGCCGAGGTCTTTCTTTACTCTTATTGCTTTTGACCGCTGCATTAGTCCAGTGGCTCAATAATATGTAAATAAATTCAGAGACCTTGATTCCCTCATTGTAGAATCAAGGTTTTTTTACTGAATCATTGGCATTCAAGCGATTAAAAAATACATTCGTCATCTACGAATTGAAATATGTATAATCCTACAGCACATATCGCCTTAAAGGACCTCCGCTCGAACCTTGATAGCTTACAAAACAAGAAGCTTTCGAAGGATTTCAATCAACGATTAACCGCATTATTCTCGGATATCTACAGCCGGTTTGTCAAGATATATGGCAATCATGAACAGTTTGAACCTGCCCTAGAAATGCTCATGGATGTGATGTCTAATGCTGCAGTTAAACGGCCAAAACATCTCCTCGAAGCAGATGCAGAGCGAGAAGCCAAACACGATTGGTTCTGCACCCAAGAGCTCGCAGCCATGATGCTATATGTAGACCGTTTTAATGGAGACTTGAACGGCCTTCTTGATAAAATGGATTACCTGGATGAATTAGGTATTACTATGCTGCATCTAATGCCTCTTTTTCAAAGCCCAAAGCTCAAAAGTGATGGTGGCTATGCAGTGAGCAATTATAAAAAGGTAGATCCAAAATTTGGTACCAATGCTGATCTTAGTAAAGTCACGAAAGCCCTGAAAAAATCTAATAAGCTTTTAATGCTCGACTTTGTAGTCAATCATACCTCAGATGAACACATTTGGGCGAAAAAAGCCAAAAAAGGAGACAAGCATTATCAAGACTATTATTACACCTTTGAGGACAGAAGTACGCCTGATCTCTTTGAACAGTCTTTACCGGAGGTTTTTCCAGAAAGTGCGCCAGGCAACTTCACTTACAACAAACCCATGAACAAATGGGTCATGACTGTCTTCAACAACTACCAGTGGGACCTCAATTATCGCAATCCATATGTATTTGTTGAAATGCTCAATAATGTATTGGTCCAAGCGAACATGGGTGTTGATATATTTCGAATGGATGCTGTCGCTTTTGTTTGGAAGCAAATGGGTACAAGTTGTCAAAATTTACCTGAAGCACATGCAATACATCAGCTCTTTAAGTTGTGCACACAAGTAGTGGCACCAGGAGTTGCCTTTTTGGCTGAGGCTATTGTGGCCCCTGAGGAGATCGTCAAGTATTTTGGTAATTCTGAAGTCTGGAGTAATGAGCATGATATGGCTTACAATGCCACTTTGATGGCACTCCTCTGGAATTCTATCGCCACTCGCAGTACCAGAGTGATGAAAGCTGGACTTCGAGACAAGCCGAAAAAGCCTAATGGTACTACTTGGGTCAATTACGTACGTTGCCATGACGATATCGGGATGAGTTTCGAGAATCGGCATATTCAGGAATCAGGGTTTGATCCTGGACCTCATCGCCATTTCTTGACGCAATTCTTCACGGGAGATTTCAGTGGCTCCTTTGCCAAAGGCATGCCTTTTATGTACAATCCCAAAACTGGCGACTCAAGGATATCTGGTAGCTTGGCTTCCTTGGCAGGTTTAGAACAGGCGATCGAAGAAAAGAACAAGCTAGGTATTGAAAGATCTATCGCTCGAATCAATCTTTTACACGGCATCATTTTAGCCTTTGGCGGTATTCCTGTGATCTATTCTGGAGATGAGGTCGCGATGTTAAATGATTACAGTTTTCTCAAGGATAAAAACAAAAGTGACGACAATCGCTGGATGCACAGACCCAAAATGGATTGGAAACTGGCGGAAAAGCGGAAAAGTAAAGTCAGCCCTCAAGGGAAAGTGTTCAAAGCCTTGCAACATATGATCAACATAAGAAAGGAAAGCCCTGAATTTGCCGATCGTAATAACTTGAGACTCGTAGAAACCTCGAATGAACATGTTTTTGCTTTCGAAAGGCATGATGGACCCACCACAACTCTTGTTCTCGCCAATTTCAAAGATGATGACCAAGAATTATATAGTCACTTGATCTTCCATCAATCCCAGCTAAATCCGTTTGATATGCGGGATAAGTTAACGGACAAAAGTGTTGAAATCGAAAATGGAAAATTGAACCTGAGGCCTTACGAAATGCTTTGGTTATCACAAAACAAATGATGTTATGAAAAGAACTTGGTGGAAAGAAGGTATTGTTTATCAGATCTACCCTAGAAGCTTCATGGATTCTACTGGTAACGGTATTGGCGATATTCAAGGGATCATCCAAAAGCTTGATTACATTAAATCATTAGGGGTCGATATCATTTGGCTTTGCCCAGTATACAAATCTCCCAATGATGATAATGGTTATGATATTTCTGATTATCGAAATATCATGGATGAATTTGGTAGTATGTCTGATTTTGACGAATTACTGGCGGGTTGCCATAAACGAGGTATCAAACTGATCATGGACCTAGTAGTCAATCATAGTTCAGACGAGCATGCATGGTTCGAAGAGTCAAGGCTTTCAAAAGACAATCCTTACAGAGATTATTATATCTGGAAACCAGGTAAGAACGGTGGTCCTCCTAACGACTGGCAAGCCTTTTTTGGTGGTTCTGCTTGGGAACATGATGAGCTCACAGACGAGTACTACCTACACCTCTTTACAACAAAACAGCCTGATCTCAATTGGGAGAATCCCAAGGTGCGAGAAGAAGTTGCCGACATCGTCAAATTCTGGTTCGATAAGGGAGTAGATGGCTTCCGCATGGATGTGATCTCATTGATCTCCAAAAGACCAGCATATGATGACATGGTCTCAGACGTTTTCGAAGACACCATTCGTAAGCAATATGCTAATGGACCTCGAATTCATGAGTTTCTACATGAACTCAATAAAAATGTCTTAAGCAAATACGATATCATGACTGTGGGTGAAGGACCAGGAATTACCTTGGAGCATGGACTCAACTATGTAGATGAATCAAGAGAAGAGTTGGATATGGTCTTTCATTTCGACCATATGTTCATTGATTTTGGTCCAGGTGGTAAATTCGATCCTCAACCTTTCGATTTAGTTGATTTCAAGAATGTTTTCACCCAATGGGATGAAAAACTAAAAGGCAAAGGTTGGGGAAGTATTTTCTTGGGCAATCACGACTTCCCACGTATTGTTTCCCGCTTTGGTAATGACAAAGACTATCATAATAAGTCGGCTAAACTACTAGCTATGCTGCT
>CBFHYE010000101.1:0-12727 GCA_965659985.1 Roseivirga sp.
ACCATAACCCATCACACTGGTACCGGGGTCAATCCCTAGAATGATCTTTTCTTTAATCGCTGCTTTTGCCATCTCTTGGCAATATAAGCAAATGCGAAAATGCCATCGCTTATATTTGGGGGCAATGTACTTTTACCTCGCTATTTCATTGATTTATTTGATCTACTGCCTGCGTTTATGGCAGTACATCAGGCTTTGGAATCAAATCCCAACAAATAAGCTTAGAAGTGACATTCCAGTTTCGGTTGTTATTCCTTTTCGCAATGAAGCTTCCAATTTGGAGCGACTAGCCAAAGGCTTACTTAAGCAAAAGCACCAAGCCTTTGAAGTCATTTTTGTTGACGACCATTCTGATGATGGCGGTGCAGAAGTCTTGTTCAAAGGATTGAAAGGCCAACCTGTAAATTTTAGAATACTTGAACTGACTGATGAGGAAGGTAAAAAAGCTGCCCTGACCTATGGCATCTTGGAGGCAAGATATTCTTTAATAGTCACAAGTGATGCAGACTGTTTTATGGATGAGCATTGGCTCAATGCAATGGTGTGTCCTTTTGAAAATGATAAGGTTAAAATGGTCTCTGGTCCGGTAGCATTTATTAAGAATAATGGATTCTCTAAATGGCAAGCGATAGAGTTTCAAGCTTTGATCGCCATAGGAGCCGCCTCTATTCAAAAGGGCGAGCCAAATATGGCCAATGGAGCCAACCTCGCATTTAGAAAGGAAGTATTCGTAGAACTTGATGGTTACAACAATACACCAACTACCCCAAGCGGAGATGATGAGTTTTTGTTAGCTAAGGTGGTGGAAAAATGGCCAGAGGGCATTTTTTTTAATAAGTCAAAAGAAGCCTTGGTAGTTACCAAAGCCGCAAGCGATTGGTCGGCATTGAAAGCTCAAAAAATAAGATGGGCAAGCAAATGGAAATTGGGTCAGCGTAAATCGACAAAAGCTTTGGCTATTCTGATAGGAGCCATACAGTTAGCGCAAATTGCACTATTGGTTTCATGGAGTTTTAGCATCGATTTATGGATATGGGCAGTTGTGCTTTTGGTGCTAAGAATGTCTTCAGAATGGACATTGATTTGGAAAAGTTCTAAAGACATCGGGGCATCACCACCACACATCGGCCTATTTATCCTTTCATTCATTATCTATCCATTCTATGCTGTTTATATAGCTTTGCTCGCTAACTTTGGTTCATTCACTTGGAAAGGCAGAGTGTACAATGACAGATGAAGAATTTGACTTGCTAGATGAATTATATTTCGTTCAACCCTTTACTCACCTCAAAGAGGAACTGGAATGGTCGGATGATGAGTTGCTGAGAAATTTAAAACAGCTTCAGCAAAAAGCATGGATCAAATGTTTTTCTGAAATGGATGTCGAGGTTTTTGAGCCAGAATTGAATTTGGATGAAAATTTCCGTTCTTACCTCTATCTGGCTTCTAAAAAAGGACTGATGGCACACAACGGTAGGTGATGAAAGAAGAGCAATTACAAAAAAAGATATATGAGCAGGAGATGGAGCTCAATGCGCTCCTTGAGATCACGCAGGCAGTAAATAGTAACCTGCCTGAAGAGGATATCTACAAGATCTTTGAATTCATTTTACGGGCCAACTTATTCATTTCCAAAATGGCCTTATACGTCAAGGAAGAAGATTGGGAATGTAAAGTGCAGTTTGGTACGTCTAAAGATTTTGGTGCAGTTGATATTGGAGCCGGTTGCTTAGAAATTGAAGAAATTACTAAGATCCAAAACGTAAAGCTTGAAGTGACCTGCTTTTCTGAATTCGACATTATCATTCCCGTAAAGCATAAAGACCGCTTGTTGGCCTTTGTTTTCCTCAAAGCAAAGAATACAGAAGAAGTAGATACAACTTTTATTCAAGCTTTGAGTAATGTGGTATTGGTGGCGATCGAAAATAAGCGTTTGGCAAGAAAGCAATTGGAGCAGCAAGCTGTTCAGCGTGATATAGAAATTGCCAGGAATGTTCAGAATTACCTTTTCCCTAAGTCTTTACCTAAAACTGAAAAGCTAGAAATCGCGGCTTTTTATCAGCCTTGTAGAACGGTGGGTGGTGATTATTATGATTTCATTCCTCTAGAAGCTGAAAACCAATTTGTGGTTTGTATAGCCGATGTTAGCGGAAAAGGTGTGCCCGCAGCGATTCTGATGTCCAATTTTCAAGCAGCGCTAAGAACAGTCAGTCGGACGGCAGAAAACCCAAAGCAGGTTATTGATGAATTGAATTACCAATTGTATCAAAGTGCCAATGGTGAGAATTTCATCACCTTTTTCTTAGCGGTTTATGATTTCGGAACTAAGGAGTTGAGATATATCAATTGTGGGCATAATCCACCATTACTGATGAATGGAGAGGCTAAAGTGCAACCTTTAGAAGAAGGGACGACAATTTTGGGTGCCTTTGAACCACTGCCATTTTTGAATATGGGTTCCGTCCAGAATCTCGAAGAATTCTCCTTATTCTTATTTACCGATGGGCTAACAGAAACCTTTGATGACCAAGAAGAAGAATTTGGTCCTGAGCGTTTAGAGGTTTTCTTGAAAAAAAACTATGGTCAGCCACTCGAAGGAATTCATTCTCGATTGATCGATGAGTTGAACACATTCCGTGGTGGAAGATCGTTTAATGATGACTTGACTTTCTTATCTTGTCGAGTCAAGAATGGTACCACATAAGACCCCACTTATTCTTCAAAAATTAATGCGCTCACGTTTGTGGAGGATTCCTGCTGTTGGTAAAACGCTCTACCTCACTTTTGATGATGGTCCCATTCCAGGTTTGACAGACTGGGTTCTTGATGAATTGAAGCTAAAAGGAGCAAAAGCTACATTCTTTTGTGTAGGGGAGAACATTACAAAGCATCCTGATCTATTCAAAAGGATCGTTGAAGAAGGACATCAAATCGGCAATCACACACAGAATCATTTGAATGGATGGGAAACAGAATCAAGCGTTTATCTCAATAATGTGCAGGTCTGTCAGGAAGCGATTATCTCTCAAGGTTGTCAAACGCACTTTTTCCGACCGCCATATGGCAGGCTGCGATGGCAGCAAAAACGGCAGCTTTCAAATTATAAAGTAGTGATGTGGGATGTGCTCAGCAAAGACTATTTGCAAACTATAGCTCCTGAAACAGTGCTCAAGGAAAGCATCAAGGCCACCGAACCCGGCTCTATCATTGTTTTTCATGATAATGTAAAGGCAGAGAAGAATTTGAAGTACGTACTGCCGAGATACATTGATCATATGCAATCACTAGGTTTTCAATTTGATAAAATCACATGATGGTAGTCCTTAGTATAATATATGGGGTTTTGGTTATTGTAGAGTTGGCTCTGATCATTAGTTTTCATTTCAAGTTCAAAAAGCCTTCTACATTAGCCATAAGTGATGACAACGCTTCAATACTCGTTTGTGCCAGAAATGAGGAAGACAACTTGGAGCGATGTCTTGATAGTTTATTGGCTTCAGCCCTTGACCTGAAAAGAGTTGAGATCTTAGTCGGTGATGACAATTCTACCGATAAGACTTGGGAGATCATTCAGAACTATGAAAAAGTACACCCCTCGATCAGGGGTATTAAAATTCAAGATGAAAAAGATGGCCTGATCGCAAAAGGTAATGTGCTGGCGCAGCTGGTCGATGCTGCTCATTATGATAAGATATTGATCATTGATGCTGATATGAAGGTTTCCCATACGTGGATGAAGACCATGAGGGGTTTATTGAATGATCATGATATGGTCAGTGGGTTAACAATGATTGACAAAGACTTTTATCGACCATCGATCCAGTTTTTTGATTGGGCGGTCGTATTGCACAGCATGAAAGCCATGGCAGATGCATGGCAGGCCATCTCTATATTAGGTAACAACATGGGCTTTAATCGTAAAGCTTATGACAAGGTGGGTGGTTTTAAAGATCTTGGACCAACGGATGTTGAAGACCTAGGTCTACAGAGAAGATTTCAAAAAGCAGGTTTAAAGACATTTCAATATTTGGGAGCCGAAGGGCAAGCCTTCACAAAAGCACAAAATGGATGGAAAGAAATGTTGATCCAAAGATGTCGTTGGATGAATGGCGTATTTACCCATCATTGGCTGTTGGGTATACCCGCTTTATTTGCAAGGCTATGGGTAATGGTGAGTTTGGTGTCTATGTATTTTGATATACAGACTGGTTTTTTAATACTCTGTTATGGTCTATTTGTGAATTGGATCAAATACACGCAAGTCGTTATGAAGACAAAGAATAGCTATATTTTCGCTATGTATCTGCCAGCAGTTATAAGCCTTTTGGATACATTTGCGCTCATCAGGGTCATCCTGTTTGGAAAAGTAAGCTGGAAAGGAAGAAAGTTCTAATATGATCGATACGCATGCCCATATTTACGCGGAGCAATTCAATGAAGATATTGAGCATGTGCTGGAAAGGGCACATGAGCATGGAATTGAAAAGATCGTGATGCCCAATATTGACCATGCATCAATTGAGGGTATGATGGAATTGGAAGAAAAGCATTCTGGTTTTTGTTATTCAACCATGGGGCTTCATCCTTGCTCTGTAAATAAAGACTTTGAAAAGGAATTGTATCTCGTAGAGGAATGGCTCAATAAAAGGAGCTTTGTGGCTATTGGTGAAATGGGGACTGATCTTTACTGGGATAAGACATATGTCGATCAACAAGTTGAGGCTTTTAAGATCCAATGTGAATGGGCAAAACAATTCGAACTTCCCATCATCATTCATTGCAGAGAGTCACTTGATTTGACCATCAATCTTGTAGAAGAATTAAAATCGGACAAACTCTCCGGTGTTTTTCATTGCTTTAATGGTTCTGTCGAACAAGCAAAAAGAATAAAGGAATTAGGCTTCCATATTGGTTTGGGTGGCGTGTCTACCTTTAAAAATGCTGGTATGGACAAGGTAATTCCGGATCTCGATCTCGGTCATGTGGTGCTTGAAACAGATGCGCCCTATTTGGCTCCGGTTCCTTACAGAGGGAAGAGGAACGAACCCGCCTATGTAAAAGAGATTGGGCAGAAGGTAGCTGATTATCGAGAAATGTCTTTGGACCAATTGGATGAGGTCACCACGAATAATGCATTAAAACTATTTGGACTCAATGATTGAATCAAATCCTATTCGGGAATATAAGTTAGTCTCAGCGCCTAAGGCCCACATTCTGGTCATTTATACTGGAGGTACTTTAGGCATGGATTATGATGAGAATGGGTCGTTGGTGCCATGTTCATTCGACCGGGTGATCTCACGAGTACCAGTAATTGAAGAACTTAATATCAACCTGTCGGTGACTTCATTTGCAGAGCCAATCGATTCGTCCAATGTACATGTTGAGCATTGGCAGGCTATGGCAAAGATTATTTATGATGCTTATGATAGCTTTGATGGCTTTATCGTTTTACATGGCACAGACACCATGGCTTATTCAGCCTCAGCTTTAAGTTTCATGCTTGATGGCCTGAACAAGCCTGTGATCTTTACCGGCTCACAGCTACCCATTGCTTCACCGCGATCAGATGGACAAGATAATTTTGTCACCTCTTTAGAGATCGCCTCAGATATAAGAGGAGGTAGGCCAATGATCTCAGAGGTATGCATTTTTTTCAATCATAGATTACTGAGGGGGAATAGATCGAAGAAAGTCGAATCGCAACACTTTGATGCTTTCGAATCGGATAACTATCCAATCTTGGCAGAAGCAGGAATTTCTATCGATTACCATCAAGCCGTGTTAAGACCTTATCAACAAGGCATCTTAGAATTAAATTTGGAAATGGATAGTCAAGTGGCTATTCTAAAATTATTTCCGGGCTTGAATGAAAATCTTGTTGGGAGCCTAATGAAGAATGAACACATTAAAGGTGTGGTATTAGAGAGTTACGGGTCTGGTAATGTCCCTAATCATCTATCATTCATTAAGTTACTGAAAGGCGCTGTTGATAATGGTAAGATCATTTTAAACGTATCACAATGCAATGGGGGGAGAGTCTCACACGGCCAATATGAGACGAGCTCAGGTTTGGAAGAGGCGGGTGTGCTCAGTGGGAGAGACCTAACTTCTGAGGCAGCAGTTACCAAAATGATGTACGCATTGAAGCGCTATAAAAAGCCAGCCGAAATTAAAAAGTGCTTAATTACCTCTATTAGGGGGGAAATGAGTATTATTTAAACGGTATTACAAAAACAAAAATCAGCTTGCATGCTGAAATTATAATTGATTTATTTGTCTCCCTGTGACAAGCGCAGTGAATGATTAGAGAGGTGGCCGAGTGGTCGAAGGCGCACGCCTGGAAAGTGTGTATACCCCTCAAGGGTATCGAGGGTTCGAATCCCTTCCTCTCTGCAATCAACTAAAAGTTTAAGTATAAATTTCTTTTAACAAGATTTATTGATAATTTAGAATCCGTTTTAACCTTTTATTAATCAAAACTAGACTATGAAAAAGTTATTTTCTTTTCTAATGATCCTAGGTGTAATGACCATGGGATTTAATGCTGTAGCGCAAGACGATACTACAGAAATGGCAAGCGACACTACTGAAATGGTAGAGGATACGTACCCAGAAGAACCAGATTACAGTGACGAAATGGGAACTGATGAAGCTGCTTCTTTTGATCAAGTGATCAAATCGAAGTTCATCGAAGGTGACCCAACTTTTATGTCTCCTGTATTGATCTGTTTAATTCTTGGATTAGCGATCGCTATCGAAAGAATCATCAGTTTGAACCTTGCGACCACCAATACTTCAAAACTTTTAAGCAAAGTTGAAGACGCGCTAGAGTCTGGCGGTGTTGAAGCTGCAAAAGAAGTAACTAGAGGTACTAAAGGTCCTGTTGCCTCAATCTTTACTCAAGGTTTAATGAGAATGTCTGAAGGTATTGACATGGTTGAAAAATCTGTTATTGCTTACGGTTCTGTTGAAATGGGTAGACTAGAAAGAGGACTCGTTTGGATCTCACTATTTATTTCATTGGCTCCAATGCTTGGTTTCATGGGTACTGTAATTGGTATGATCGGTGCATTTGACTCTATCCAAGCAGCAGGTGATATTTCTCCTTCATTGGTAGCGGGTGGTATTAAAGTAGCCCTATTGACAACAGTAGCAGGTCTGATCGTTGCGATCATTCTTCAGTTGTTCTACAACTACTGTGTATCTAAGATCGACTCGATCGTTAATTCGATGGAGGATGCCTCTATCTCATTGGTAGATATCTTAGTTAAGCATAATTTGACATCTAAGTAATCATCCACAAAAAGAGCAAATTATGAGCGAACAGTGGATTGATATAATGTTATATGGTTCCTACATCCTTTTGGCTGTAGCGGCTGTAGCTGCGGTGTTTATGAATTTGTTTAACTCTTTGAAGAATCCTAAGTCATTGATCAAAAGCGGTATAGGTATCGTGGTTTTGGTGATTATTTTCTTCATCGGTTATTCAAGCGCACCAGCAGAACTAGATAGAACAGCAGTAATGGCATTTGAGGCCAATGAAATGGACCCAGAGTCTGCCAATACTGTACAAGTGTATAAACTTGTTGGCGGTGCAATGACAACAACACTAGTATTAATAGTGATTGCTGTGGTTGGACTTATTTATTCGTCAGTGGCTAGAATCGTTAGATAAATAAAATTATGGCAAGAAGTAAAGATAAAGGAAGTCAAGAAGTGAATGCCGGCTCTATGGCCGATATCGCATTCTTACTTTTGATATTCTTCCTCGTAACTACTCAAATTGCCACTAACAAAGGTCTTACATTGCTTCTTCCTCCTAAACAAGAGGATGATGAGCCAATTGAGATCAAACAACAGCAGAGAAACATCTTTAAAATACAGGTGAACTCTGCCGATAGACTGTTAGTGGAGGACGAACCACTTGATGACATCTCTCAAATCAGAGATATGGTTTATGATTTCGTGTTGAACTTTGGTAATCCTGGTGATGTCAAAAAAGGTTCAGCTAAAGTAAGTGAGAGAGATACATATAACTCTCTTCCTGCTTCAATGAAGTCGTACATTACTCGAAATTTGGGTAGTTCTGACTCATCCGATGGTCCGGCATCTGCGATTGTTTCGCTAAAAGCTGACCGTGGAAGTAGTTATGACATCTTCATTCAAATCTTAGATGAGCTGAATGCGGCTTACAATAAGATTTATGGTGAAAGAGTAGGTATCTCAGATGAGGAATTCAGGAAACTGAACAGAAATGATCCTCGTCAAAAAGAGATGTATGATAGAGCGCGCTCAGGTATACCGAAAGCGATCTCAATTGCTGAACCAACAACGCAAGGAGGATAATTATGTCAAAGTTTAAGAAAAAGTCGGAGTCAAGTCAGGATATTCCTACCGCGGCTCTACCTGATATTATCTTCATGCTTTTGTTCTTCTTTATGGTGTCTACAGTATTGAGGGAAACCGAGATCAAAGTAGAACAGCGTATTCCTAGAGCAGAGCAGTTGGTAAAGCTTGAAAAGAAAAAGCTAGTGACCTATTTATATATCGGAAAGCCGAAGGATTCTTCATTTGGTAACGAACCTGTGGTTCAAGCTAATGACGTTTTCATTGGCGTGGATGGTGTTGTTAAATGGGTGAACGAGGAAAAAGCGAAACTAAGCGAGGTTGAAAGAGATCAAATTACGATCTCAATGAAAGTTGATGAGGAGACCAAAATGGGTATCATCGTAGATGTTCAAACTGAACTTAGAGAAGCTAACGCAAGAAAGATCATGTATGCGACTCCTCAGAAAGTAAAGGATAACTAGACGAGAATAACTTTTTTGATTTATATAAAAGAGACCTTCGGGTCTCTTTTTTTGTTTGCCTATATTTCATAATGAAATTGAATGATAAGCGCATCACCAATGCTTGGTGTATGTATGATTGGGCCAATTCAGTTTACTCGCTGACCATTACCACAGCGATTTTCCCGATCTATTATGAATCCGTTACGACACAGACTGATGGATCAAAGCTTGTCTCCTTTTTAGGATTCACCTTGCCCAATACAGTGCTCTATTCTTACGCACTTTCATTCTCCTTTTTGTTTACCGCCTTCTTGCTCCCACTTCTAACGGGTATGGCTGACTATGGCGGTAAGAAAAAGACTTTCTTAAAGGGCTTTGTCTATTTAGGCGCTTTGGCTTGTGGTGCTATGTTCTTCTTCGAAGGTGAAAACGTGAGTTTCGGTATATTAATGGCGATTTTAGCTAGCATTGGCTATTCCGGTAGTCTGGTCTTCTATGATGCTTATTTGCCTGAAATTGCCACCCCTGATCGATTTGATAAGCTAAGTGCAAAAGGCTATTCTTTAGGATACGCTGGTTCAGTGATCCTATTGATCATAAACTTATTGATGATTGAGCAGCCTGAGATTTTCGGCTTACCCGATGGTTCTCTGCCGGCAAGAATCTCTTTTTTGACCGTTGCCATTTGGTGGATCAGTTTTTCACAGATCACTTTTATGAGATTACCTGATAACCCTTATAACAGAAAAGTAAAAGAGGGTCTATTGAGAAAAGGCTACAAGGAATTAAAGCTAGTCTATGGTAAGATCAAAGAGCTAAAAGAGATGAAACGCTATGTACTTGCTTTCTTCTTTTACAATGCAGGTGTTCAAGCTGTGATGTATCTGGCTTCCCTTTTTGGGGCAAAGGAATTGCAAATGGAGGCAGGAGAGTTAATACTAACTGTTTTGATTATTCAGTTAGTGGCCATAGTTGGGGCTTATTTCTTCGCAGGCCTTTCAGGTAGAAAAGGGAATATTTATGCCTTAATCGTAATGAATATCATTTGGATCCTGGTGTGTGTGTCAGCCTTCTTCGTAGAGAACAGTATGCAGTTTTATGTCCTGGCTTTGGTGGTTGGTTTGATCATGGGAGGAATCCAGTCATTGTCACGGGCAACATTTTCTAAAATGATTCCGAAAGAAACGAAGGACCATGCCTCATTCTTTAGTTTCTATGACGTCACTTTCAACGTATCAATAGTAATGGGAACGATAGCCTATGGAACAATTGAATACTTCACTGGATCAATGCGATATAGTGCATTGGGGTTAGCCGTTTTATTTATCGCTGGATTAGGTTTGTTGCGCATGGTGAAAATTGAAGAGTAATTCGATTCAAGCAGGGTACTCGCAAACGTTTGCAGCTTACAAAATTCCCTTTTTCGCCTATTCTGTGGACTTTTCTCTTTATCATTATATTCGTTTAACAATGGTGTTAAATATGTCTTTAACTCTTTAGGGATTCAGACGTGATTCATAAACATTACACATTGGGCTTGTGGCCATCAACAAAAAATGGCTATTGGCTTTAAGCGCCTTTAGGGTTAATCAGCATTTCATGAGTATCAGAAATGAATTGTAACTACCAAAAGAGTTCATTTAAAAGTTTTGACTATGATTAGGAAGGTATTAATGGTTTTGGCACTAATGGTTACCGCCATTTTTGTGGATGCGCAAATTGTCAAAATAGAGCCAGCCAGTGCGTCTGGTGATGATGAGATCAAAGTCATATATGATGCTACTCAAGGTACAGCAGGGCTTGTGGGTGAATCTAAAGTTTACATGCATTCCGGAGTGGTCATAGATGGGCCTTCTGGTACGGATTGGACAAATGTGGTCGGTAATTGGGGGGAAGATGATGGTATTGGTGAAATGACTCCTGTTGCTGGTGAAACTGATTTATGGGAGATCACGCTTTCACCATCCGCAAGAGCCTACTATGAGGTTCCTGATGGAACCAATATGTTTCGTTTGAGTATGGTCTTTAGAAGTGCAGATGGCACTAAGGAAGGTAAAGGTAACCCTGGGAGTTTTGATGGTGGTTTTGTAGCGGACAATAGAGATATCTATATCGATCTGAATACAGGTGCTTTTATTACGATCAACTCACCTAATGAGGTTGAGACAGTTGAACAGGGCAATAGCATCACTCTAAGTGCTACAGCTTCATCAGCCGTGACGTCTATGACTGTTTCATTGGATCAGGGCAATGGATTTACTGAACTTGCATCTGTCAATTCAGGTACGGAGATCACACATGAATATACACCAACAGCCTCTTTTGATGGGACTTTGAAATTTTCTGCTACGGTTAATGGAGAATCTATAGAGGCAAGTCAAACACTTCAAGTCACTGTAATTGATCAGATCCCCGTTTTACCCCTCCCAGCAGGGATTATGAAAGGAATCAACTATCATGATGGTGATGACACCAAAGTTACACTGGTCCTTGAGGCTCCTGGAAAAACAGTTGCATATGCTGTTGGGGACTTTAATGATTGGCAAACGAGTGAAGAGTACATCATGAATAAGACACCTGATGGAGAGCTCTTCTGGATCGAATTGACAGGGCTGACACCAGCTCAAGAGTATGTTTTTCAGTACTGGGTAGATGGAGGCATCAAGATTGGTGACCCTTATACTGACAAGGTAGCTGACCCTTGGAATGATGAATTTATTCCTTCTTCAGTTCATGATGAAATCCCTGTGTATGGAAGAGAAGAATATGGCGTAGCGAGTACCTTCCAAACCGCACAGTCTCCTTATGATTGGGGAACTGAAGAGGCCAATTGGCAAAGACCTAATAAAGAAGATCTTGTCGTCTATGAATTGCTGATAAGAGATTTTGTTGGCACACACGATTATAAGGACATGATCGATACGCTAGGTTATCTAAAAACACTGGGGGTAAATGCCATCGAACTAATGCCGATCATGGAATTTGAAGGGAATGAATCTTGGGGCTATAATCCTATGTATTTTTTCGCAGTTGATAAGTTCTACGGCAAGAAAAGTGACTTAAAGGATTTTATTAAGGCCTGTCATGAGCAGGGGATGGCAGTGATCTTAGACATGGTGATGAATCATGCATTTGGATTGAATTCAATGGTTCATTTATACAGAGAAAACCCCAATGATTATGGTTCGGCACCAACTGCAGATAATCCTTGGTTTAATGTAGAGGCTACCCACCCCTTTAATGTGGGTTTTGATTTTAATCATGAAAGCAATTACACCAAAGACCTGCTTGATTCGGTAAATCGATATTGGATAGAAGAGTATCATTTTGATGGCTACCGTTTCGATCTTTCTAAAGGTTTTACACAAACGAAAAATACAGATGTTGGGGCTTGGAGTAATTATGATCAATCGAGGATAGATCTGCTCGAAAGAATGGCTAATAAGATCTGGGAATATGACCAAGATGCATATGTTATCCTAGAACACTTTGCCGCCTCATCGGAAGAAAGTGCATTAACGGGTATGGGCATGTTGTCTTGGCGAAACATGGTCTATACCTATTATTTACCCCTGGGAGGTCATGCTAGTGAAACAGAATTTAGTGGAGCACGAGATGCCACACACGTCTCCTATATGGAGAGCCATGATGAGCAGCGACAGATATGGGAAGTGCAAAATTCGAGTGATCGAGCCGGACTTAGTAATGGTCCATATAATACCAGAAGTACAGTAGTTGCACTAGACAGGCTTAAGGAAAATGCTGCTTTTTTCTTCTTGCTTCCTGGTCCGAAAATGCTTTGGCAATTTGGAGAGTTGGGATATGATATAGACATCAATGAAAATGGTCGGACAGGGAATAAGCCACTTCCTTGGGGAACAGGTAACCTTGGCTATTATGAAGATGAGGAGCGTTATAAGGTTTATCAAGCG
>CBFHYE010000102.1:0-8882 GCA_965659985.1 Roseivirga sp.
ATAAACGTAAAAATTAGTTGTTATAGAATTCTTGCTTGATGTTAATCAACTGTTGGTTTGTTTCTTTGTAGTACACCCAATTCTTGAGCATTTCAATTCTTTCCAGTGTGATATACGATTCCGGGTGCATTGTCAAGTGGGACGATATGGGCATATGTCCTTCATTGACCTCTTCAACCATTTCTTACAGTTTATGATCCTTTCTGCGTAAAGCGTAAATATTATTCCGAATGAAGTGTGTTTGACCGGTTTCATCTAAAAAAAGTTGATCAAAATCACTGACGATGATGACCTTTAGGACTTGGATTTTGTATCTTGATAAATAACTTCAAAAGAAAATTGAAAGTCCTATGCAAAGTATAAGAATAAGCCTTATCGCTTCACTATTACTTTTATCTACATGTCTATATGGTCAAACCCAATTTGAGGTAGCCGAGAGCGGAAATAAGATCAGTGTTATTGGCACTTCAAATCTTCACGATTGGGAATTGGTTTCAGAAGAGATCAAGGGTAATGCCGAGCTTTACATTGAAGATGGAAAGATCACAGGGATAAAAAAGGTTGTCGTGACCCTTGCTACCAGCTCTTTGGAGAGCGAAAAGAATGGTTTGACTAAAAATGCTCATCGTACCATGGATGCAGAAGGTAATCCCGTGATTTCTTTTATTGCTTTTGATATGGGACCCAATGGAGAGGCTAGCGGTATCTTGAATGTGGCTGGCTACGATAAAGACATTGATTTTGCTTATACCTATGAGTTCAAAGAGGATAAGCTCCATGTCTACTGCGAGGCAGATGTAACATTCTCTGATTTCGATATGACGGCCCCAAGTATTTTAGCGGGTACTATCAAAACTGCTGAGGATGTTCAGCTCAAAATGGAATTCGTTTTGGAAAAGTCTTCAAAACCATGACATAAGTCAATCGTTTGCATGATGGCGGTCAAGCCATAATGCTTTTCTATGCGGTAGCTTGGGTTAACCAAAAAGGAAAGCATCATGAAAACTTTAAGAATCCTCATAATATTACTTTCCTGTTTTATGGTTTTGACCATTCAAGCACAGGAAAGGTATGTAATTGTTCCAGACGCAGGGCACTTAGTGCTTAGCGGTACTTCAAATACATCTGACTGGAAACTCAAATCGAGCATGCTCAAAGGCGATGCGCAGTTGGTCGTCAAAGGAGAAAAAGTATCAAATATCGCTCGTGTGATCATTAATGTTGACGCCAAAACGATCAGTAATGATAATAATAAGCGAATGAGTAGAAAGGCTCATCGCGTATTGAGAGCTGACGAAAATCCTGTTGTGACTTTCTTTGCTTATGGCTTTTCTCAAGTGGGAGATGGGCCGAGAAAGATCAGAGGGAACATTAGTCTTGCAGGTCGAAATGCTGATATACTCTTCGATTTTACCACCAGAATACAGGATGATGTAGTTTGGATCGTGGCCTCTTCTAATGATGCAAAATTCAGTGACTTTGGCTTAGAGCCACCCGAAGATTTTGGTGGTGCCATTCAGTGTCATGACGAATTGAAGATCGAAGTGCAGTTGCCATTTGAACTACCTACAGATACTCAAGAATAAAAATCTAAATCAGATTTTCGCTTAACTAAGAAAGCCCTTAGCCTCGGTTAAGGGCTTTTTCATTCTTTCACCTGTCTACTGGCCAGGTCATATTTCCTGCCTCTTTTCAGCAAATGAAAGCGTTCTTGGTCAGCACTATTCCTGACATAAGCTCCTTTTTTCTGATCCCAGTGTGTTCCATCATAAATGAGGACATAGCTCTGACCGATCACCTCAAACTCATTTCCCTCGACCAGAATAGCAGTATTTTCATCAATGGAAATACCTAACAGATCGGGGTAAACATCTAGCACTTCAAACATATCATATTGCCTGTTTCGTGCTAAGGTATGTTGGTCTATGGCGATTTTTTCCACAAAGCCGAAACCTTCCTCATGATCTCCGACCATAATGGTGTTGGTTTTGGTATCACCCCTTGCTAGGTATGAACCTTGAATGGTGGCGCCTGCAGAAGAACCTCCAATGACACCACCTCTCTCCAGTAATTGATCTAGTTTTTTATGGACAAGTGTGTTTAAATAAGCATCTGCTAAACGCCACTGTCTTCCTCCGGGGAAGTAAACACCACCAGCTTCATCAATCGCTTGGGCAAAGCTTTCTTGGTTGGCTATTTCAGGGTTGGTGGTATGAAGAACTGATACTTTTTTTGCCCCACGTCTTTGCCATTGTCGAACAATGCTTTGCTCTCTTTCTTCGTCCACATCGTAGCCTCCAGCGGTAGGGATGACCACAACATGAGCCTTTCCCTTTCCTCCAGCCAAATCAATGAATTGATTAAAAACGGCAGTATCCCTTAAGGCACCGCCAGCGATGATCAAGTGCCCGTTTTTAGGGCCTCTTGTTTGTCCAAGAAGTGTGGAGGCTGTTAGTAAGATCAGGAAGCTTGTGATTATGCTTTTCATGGTGCCAGTTGTTTGATAACGTCTTTGTAGAATAAGTCGACCCAGCGTCTATACATTTCGCCTGAGGGATGTAAGTTGTCTGATGCAACAAGCTCAGATTCTTCTTTGGCTTCTCTGGAAATGGGAGTGATGTTATAATAAGCAACATCATATTTTTGGCTGATCTCCATGGAAACCTTGTTGTAAGCGTCTAGCTCTCGAGCAATTTGCTCTTCTTTTGCTGCTCCAAAAGGTGTTTTTCCATAATCAGGAATAGAAACTACAAAAACATGTGAGGCATCTCCGCCTGCTTTTTCAATGGCCATTTGGAGCAACTCTTCAAATTCAGGTGCAAAACTTTCCACAGACCTGCCTTGATATTGGTTATTCACCCCAATGAGAAGGGAAACCATATCATATTGGTCCAATAGATCGTCCGCATTATTGATAGCCTCTTTTAATTGATCTGTTCTCCATCCTGTGGTGGCTATGATTCTAGGATCTTTAACGTTTAAACCATTTCCGATCATTTTTTGTGCGAGTTGTACAGGCCAGCGTTGGTCCTCAGCTACGCTTTCTCCAATCGTATAAGAGTCACCTAGCGCTAAATAGGTTAAAGATTTGTTTTGCATAATGTCGGCACTTGTTGCGCAGCCACTCAGAAAGGCTACAAATAATAGTAGAATATATTTCATGTTTTAATTCAGGTAGTCGAACGAATATAAACCTTAGCAGTCTAATCTGCCAACTCTCTCAGGTCAACGGGTACAACACGGCTCACGCCTTGTTCGATCATAGTGATGCCATAAATGATGTCGGTAGAAGCCATTGTACGCTTATTGTGTGTCACAATGATAAACTGAGATTCATTTGAGAACTTCTTAATGATATTGTTGAACTTATCAATGTTCGCATCGTCAAGAGGTGCGTCTACCTCATCGAAAATACAGAAAGGAGCCGGTTTAAGTAGATAGATGGCGAATAGGAGAGAGGTGGCCGTCAATGTCTTTTCGCCACCCGATAATTGGTTAATCGTCAATGGTCTTTTGCCTTTTGGCTTAGCCATGATCTCAATGGATGACTCTAAGGGATTGTCAGGGTCAGAAAGCTTGAGGTCACAATCATCTTCTTCAGTAAATAATGAACGGAATACATTGATGAAATTCGCTTTGATCTTTGTGAAGGCCTCCATAAAGGTCGTTCGGGCTACTTTGTCGATCTCATCTATCGTTTCTAGCAGTGATTCTTTTGCCTCGATCAAATCATCACGCTGTTCCGTAATGAAGGTATGTCGTTCTTTGATTTCGTCATAAGCTTCCATCGCCATTGGGTTGATAGGTCCCATACCTTCTAGCTTATCTCGCTTTTTGAGAACAGCTTCTTGGAGCTCCTCTACAGTCCGGGTATCCTCAACTTCAGCATCTGCACTTAAAATTTCATCTAAGTCAATGCTGAACTCTACAGATAGCCGTTCTTTAACTGAATTGAGCTCAAGCTTAGTTTCACTCAGCTTGTTTTGGAGCTCCATCAAAAGCATATCTGCATTCTCGCGTTTATGCTGTAGTTCTCTCAATGTTTTCTCTGAGACATCAATGTCACCGCGGTGTGCATAGTATTCCTTCTCGGCTTCATTCACTCCTTTTTCAATGCTTTCCTTCTCATCGTACATTTCAATGAGCTCGTCTTCATTGGTTTCAGAGTTTGAGATCAGGTTTTTGATCTCACCTTCATTTTTACTAAGCTCTTGATGGTTTCTTTCTATGCGTTGTTTGCTGCTCTCGAAAGCGGTTTCCTTATAAGAGATCTCTTGCGTAATGCTTTCGAGTTTGTTTTCTCTTTGGTGGAAAAGGATATTCTGCTCATTGAATACTTGAGAACGTTCAGCTAGAATTTCCGATTCTCTTCTGGCCATTCGCGCCAGTTCTTCGATTGTAGATTCTAAGGCATTAAAAGCGTCATCTTCTTCTTTGATCCTAGGAAGAATTGTTGTCAGTTCCTCCTTTAGCGTCTCAATGTTCTTGCTGATGTCTTCACGTTTGGTAGCGTGGTTCGAAAGCATCTGACTGATCTGCTCTTTCTTGGTCTTAATGGAAATATATTCTCCATTAATTTGATTGTATTCCTGTTGAAGCCCTTCGATCTCTGATTTGAACGTGTCAGACTTTAAACGAGCGAGTTCTCGTTGCTTTTCTTCCAATCGGTCCTTAATGTCTACCGTCTGGTTTTCAAGCTTTTTGATGTCCTTTTGAAGTTTTTCTAGGTTCTTGGCTCGTCCAATTCGTTTTCCTTCAAATAGTCCCACAGAGCCTCCAGAAATACTGAATTTTCTTTTGGTATATTTTCCGCTTTCAGTGATAAAGACAGCATCCTCATCAAGTGGGATTTCTCCAGGGCCACCTTTGATGATGAATACGTTCTCGAGAATGTGGCTGATCAGTCTTTTGTATTTAGCATCATATTCAACGATCTCAGTTGCTGGAATCGCGTTGTCATAAAGCTTCGATTCTTTGGATTCGTAATGGTCAAAAGCATCGAGAATAAAGAAGTTCGCTTTACCACGAGAAGCATCACTAAGGATGTTTACTGCTTCAAATGCTTGTCGTTCGTTGTCAACGATGTAGTAGTTCATGTAAGCTTCGAGGTAATTCTCAATGGTTACACGATACTTTTCGTCACAAGTAAGAATGTCTGAAAGGAGAGGAGCTTGCTTATTCCAGTTGGCTTTTTTCTTTAAGAATTTGATGGCTTCTGGGAATCCTTCCAGATTTTCAACTAATGATTTTGTAAGGTTATATTCATTGTTCTTTGAGTCAAGCGTTCTGCCAACTTTGGTTAGTTCTTCGCGAATGACTTGAATAGTTTCTTCAGTTTTTTGGGTTGTGTTCCGATGCTTCTCCTCTTCTTTCTTGCGCTTGTCAAGGTGCTTTTCTTTGGCTTCTAATTCCTTCTCGAGTTCTTGAATTCTCTTGTCAAAGCTTTCTACATTTTGCGCCTGTTCTGAGGTATCGGTTTCGGTACGTTCAAACTCAGTTTCAAGGGCATTCAACTGAATCTCCTTGATCTCTTGCTCTTTTTTGAGCTGATAAAGGGTGTCTTTGTGTTGATTAAATGAGCTGTTTTGTTCTTGATAGGTTTCTTGGGCGTTTTCAGCGACTTCTTTTTGAGATTCATAGTCAGTTTTAAGCTTATTTAGCTTGTCTTCAACTGTTTTGAGCTCCTTTTGGCTTTCATCTTGTTCCTTACGAAGGCTCTCTAAGCTAAAAGCTGCACGCTCATTACTTTTTCGATCGGCTTCAAGCTGTTCTCGAAGCGTGTCGCTTTTGTCTTCTAAAAAGGTGAGTCGCTCATTCTTGATCTTTCGATCACTTTCAAATTGCCTGATCTTGTGGACATGCTCATTCAGTGTTTTTTGACGTGAGGCTAAGCGTTTTTCTTTGGTGATGAGTTCAGACTTTCCTTTTTCAATTTGGGCCTCCTGACTTGCGATCTTTTGAGTGATCTCCAGCTTCTTGTCACCTTCCTGGGCGATCTGTTTTTCTATGCCACGTTGCTTTTCTTTTTTATCGGCAACTGCTTTTCGGGCAAAGGCAACGCTTTCCTCCTTGTACTCTTCTTTGATCTTATAGTAACGTTCAGCTTGCTTTGCCTGCTTTTCGAGCGATTTTAAGTTCTTTTCAATTTCAAAAAGGAGATCCTCAACACGATCAAGGTCATCATCTGTGTCTTTGAGCTTTTTTAAGGATTCTTTTTTACGTTTTTTGAACTTAGAGATGCCAGCAGCTTCTTCGAATAGATCTCTTCTTGAATTGTCTTTATCGTTAAGGATATCATCAACCATTTTAAGTTCGATGATGGCATAGCTATTTGAAGCGATACCTGTATCCATGAACAGGTTTGTAATGTCCTTTAAACGACAGCTTACACCATTGAGTAGGTACTCGCTTTCACCCGAACGATAATATCTTCTCGTAATCGTAACCTCAGTGTACTCAGTGGGGAGTAAGTTCTTCGTATTCTTGAAGGTTAATGAAACCTCAGCAAGTTGAGTGGGCTTTCGCTTTTTGGTGCCATTGAAAATGATATTCTCCATTTTCTCAGACCTGAGCATCCTAGTTTTCTGCTCCCCAAGAACCCAACGGATTGAATCTACCACGTTTGACTTACCACAGCCATTTGGCCCTACAATTCCGGTAATGCCTTCATCAAAATTGATAACCACTCGATCTCCAAAGCTTTTGAATCCTTTAATTTCGAGTTTGGTAAGTTGCATGCAATAGAGGTTCTAAAAATTAGGTGTAGCTAGCAAAATTAGAATAAATACTTAGATTTGCTAATACCATGGATTTCGACTTTTCTACACTTCTATATATTCTTTTCGCCATTATATATTTTGTGTTTACGAGTGGAAAGAAAAAGAAAAAGAACCAGGTTCCACCTAAACGAAACCCTGCGAATACGACACCTCCAGTCCAAACGCAAAGCCAACCGAAGCGACCTTCATTTGAGGAATTATTGGAAGAGTTTACTGGCCAAAAGGCCGTGATTCAAGAAACTAAGCCAGCACCTATTCCAGAGCCAAAGCCGGTGCCAGTTTATGAGGTACCAAAGAAGGCGCCAACCTTAAAAGAAAAATCCATCAGTACGGCTTACGATAACTTAAAGCATCGTTCAATGTCAACCCAATTTGGGAGATTTGATGAGTTTGAAGATGAGCAAGAGACACATGAAGTGTTGGACGATCTTCAGGACCCGAATACGGCTAGAAAAGCATTTATTTATTCAGAGATCTTTAAAAGAAAGTATTAGCCTTTTTTGAACTTGATAGGGAGAGAGACTCTGCTGTCAACGTGTTCTCCATTAGCAACAGCAGGATTCCAAACTGTAGATCTTTCTAAGGCATAGATGATTGCTTTTTCTGTGTTGTAACCCAAGGTTTGGTCGAAGTACAGGTCTTCTAGTTTACCTCTCTTGTTCACGGTGAAAGATACTTTTACTTCTCCCTCAATACTTGCTTGTTTTGCGATGTTCGGATACTCAATATTCTCTTCCAAGAATCTGTTCCAATTATTAAGTCCACCTTGAGGGCTTGCCATAAGTTGGTAACTCGTTGGTGCCAATACTTGCTCTATCTCTCCGATTTCTATGTGGTTATTGTCAATGACCGGCTCGAATGAAAAGACGAAAAAGAGAAGGGCTGCAACAGGTAGGGGCAAAAGATATTTCGCCCAATGCGCTCTTGAATTCTTCTCCAACATTTTAACGCGCTTTAAGACTTTGTTCTTGTTAAAATGGCTAGCAAGATCAAGCCCCATTTTTTGGAACACCACTCTAACCAGAACTTTAGTATAATTGCGTGCACCACTTTGTTTGGCTACAGCACGATCGGCCGCATACTCATGAGACTCCTCTAACAGGCCTTTGTATAAATAAAGCAATGGATTGAACCAAAAAATCATTTTTAATATTTCGACAAAGATCACATCAAAACTGTGTCCTTGCTTGATGTGTGCCTTTTCATGCTCCAGAATTTGATTTCTTTCGAATTCATTGAGCTGAAGGGTATTATCCCAGAAGAGATAATTGAAAAAAGCAAAGGTAGGTAGTGTTCCATCGGTCTGAACGAAGAAGTAATTCTCTTTGTAACGGGTATTGTGTCTTTTATACCAGATCACCTCTTTAATCGAACGAATGTGGCCGAAAAACTGAAGTGCGCGGATCAAAACACCCAGGATGTAGACCATGAGTAAAAGCTCCCACCAAAGCAGGAAGGGTCTTTGTGACTTAGCGGTGATAGTATAAGAGTAAGCTTTCTCTGCTTCAATTATAGGTTCATCTCCTACGCCATTTCCAACCTGATGTAGTGAATTGAGGACATGGTGGGTGGTTGTTGGGTCATAATCAAAGTTCAACAATGGAAAGCTGAAAGAAAAGACCAAGGCCATGAGTAAGAAACCCCTGTTGTAATGAAAACTACTTTCTTTTCTCAAGAATAAATGATAGATGAGATAAAAAACGGCCAAACATGTCAGTGTCTCTAATGCATAGATCACAGTCACATTTAGTGATTCAAGTAGTTCGATGGTAGGGTGCTTCTGCATGGTGTTTATTTTTCTTCGTCTAGATCACCCTGCACATGCTTCATCAAGGCTTCCACTTCTTTGAGGTCCATGTCGTTTTCCTTTGCAAAGAAGGAGACAAGTCGTTGAAAGGAACCGCCAAAGTATCCACCTAAGAAATTCTTTAAATAGAAATTACTGTAAGTCGTTTTGTCGATCAAAGGATAGTACTCATGCGTTTTGCCATAAGCCTTATAGCCCACAAAACCTTTTTTCTCTAATATTCTGATGATGGTCGAAACTGTATTGTAAGCCGGTTTAGGCTCCTCCATCTTGGCCAATACATCTTTTACGAAACC
>CBFHYE010000103.1:0-4284 GCA_965659985.1 Roseivirga sp.
GGTAAGGTATTGGTAGAAAAACGTGAATGCACGATGGCAAATGAAGATATAAAGCATGGCACCTTTAGGTCTGGATAATAGTCATCAATCTGCCATGTTCTTAACTCTCCCTTGTAAATTAAAGTATGCACAGAACACGAGGCCATGTAGAATGATTTGGCATCAGCAAGATAGGCGCAATGCTTTTCAGTCAATTTCCTGAACACATAAAGCCTTCGGTTTAGCGCTAAGCCTGAGATATTTTTCTGAGACCTGATAAAGAATTGTAGTATCTCTGGCTCATTTGACTTTGCAAAATCACCAAGTCCGGATGATATAGTGGGTACTTTTCGCTCCCAAATGATCTCAAGTCCTAATTCATGAGTGGCTTTTTTGATCTCATTTATAAACAACTGTGTCTCTCCCTTTGGGATAAAGGTCATAGCGACACCATAAAACTCAGGTTGAGGTAAGCAAAGGCCTTCTTTTAGGGCTTCGACACAAAAGAAATCATGAGGGATCTGCGTCATGATCCCTGCACCATCGCCTGTTTGGTCATCGGCTGCTACGCCACCCCTGTGCTCCATGCGATAAAGCATTTGTAAGGCATCGGCAACAATGCTGTGACTCGGTTGATTATTTATCTGGGCAATGAAGCCAATTCCACAAGCATCTTTTTCAAATTCTTCTCTGTATAATCCTCGCTGCATATCTCCTTTTGTTGGCAATCGTTTACGGTCATTCTCGGGTGAGAATCCGGAAGTACAAAAGGAATTTAGCTTCTTCGTAACCGACCAGAAAATGGAACCGGAGTGGTTATATGATGGTCAAGTAGACAATAACTACCCATTATCGCTGTATATCAGTAAGTTACCTTATATTTTTATCCTATGTTCAAAACGCCTAACGATCAGTTGTTATTTGAGTTGATTCACTCCATGACCAAGTCAGAGAAACGCAGTTTCAAGCTTTTCGCAAAAAAGAATAGCAGTCAAAATGAATCGAAATACCTGATGCTCTTCGATGCTATGGAAAAAGCAAACAACTACGATGAAGAGGCCCTTTTGAAAAAGTTATCGGGCGTTTCTAAATCACAATTTGCTAATCAGAAGTCTCACTTGTATGGCTTGGTACTCACCAGCCTACGACTCTCCCATTTAAAAGAAGACATTGATATTCAACTGCGCGAACAATTAGACTTTATTCGTTTGCTCTATAAAAAAGGACTTTACTTCCAAAGCTTGCGCTTATTAGCAAGAGCCAAGAATACCACAGGAGATTATCGCAAAGACCTTTTCCAATTGGCTTTGCTAGACTATGAGAAACAGATCAGATCTCAGCAAGTATTTGACCTAGAAGAACAATACACTGAACAGATCGACAGAGAGACAGAAGAAGCCATGTCTCGATTTGGTCGGGTTCAGAAGTTCTTTGGACTTGCCAGCAGAATGAAGGCTAGGTTCATCGAAAAAGGAATGGTCAAGAATGAGCAAGAGATGAATAACCTCAGAGCCCTATTTTACCGAAACCTTCCTGAATATGATGAGGAAAAGATGGCTTTTAATGAGCAATTCTACCTTTACCGGGCTTTCTATTGGTTTTCTTACTTGACCTACGATTTTGGCAATTGTGTACTCTATGCTGAAAAATGGGTGCACTTATTCCAAGAGACGGGTCTTCATCAAAAGCGTAAAAGCGGCTTTCTCAAAGGGTTAAATCGCCTATTGCAATCAGCTTTTCGTGTAAATGACAAGGATAAATTTGAGCAGTATTTTGTCCTATTCGATGCATTTGAATCGGATAGTGGCACACTCAATTCGAATACGCGATCGCTCATGCTTAAGTACCGAACGATACAATCATTGAATCGTGTTTTTCTCTTCGCTGACTTTGATCAGCAGCAAGAGCAAATTGATAGCTTATTGAAACAGGTTGATGTGCAGCAAAACTATATGGATAAGCATAACTTGTTAGTGATCTATTATAAAGCGGGTGTTTTCTTTTTTGCCCAAAGCGATTATGCAAAAGCTAGACATTACTTGAGCTTGTTAATTGATGATAATGACTCCTTAAGAAATGACCTGAAAGGCTTTGCCAGGCTTCTCATGGTACTTGTTGATTACGACTCGGGAGACGACACCTATATCGAGAGAAAGATCAGGGCTGCTTATTTGCATTTCGAACAGCATCAGTCATTAAACGTGTTCCAAGAAGTATTCATGGACTTTCTGAAAGAATCTGGTAACACTTTTCCTCAAGAATTGAATCAACGGTTGAGAGAATTAAAAAACCGACTTAGCCAACTTGACCAAAGTATCTTCAACAAAAAACTTCAGCTTTATTTTGACTTGAACGCCTGGATTGAGGCTAAGATCGAAAACAAGACCTTTAAGGAAGTCATACAGGAAAAAGCTAAGGAAAACTAGATCTTAATCTTCGATTACTAGTCGATAAAGCCCTTTACCTTCTACCCCAACATAGAGAAAGCCATCATTACCCATTTCCACATTGCGCACGCGACCAATGCCTTCTGCTATCTTTTCTTCTCTGATCACTTCATTGTCTTCAATGACTAATCGGACGAGATAACTAAACTTCAAAGAGCCTACGATGAGATCATTTTCCCAGCCTTCATAATTGCCGTCTTGAACAAAGGCCATCCCACATGGTGCGATGGAAGGCACCCAATAAGTCACTGGTTGTTCCATTCCCTCACGAGAAGTCTCATCAGTAATGGCTCCACCTCCATAGTTTTCACCATAAGTGATCACCGGCCAGCCATAGTTTGCCCCTTTCTTGATCAAATTTACTTCATCTCCTCCTTGAGGCCCGTGCTCATGTGACCAGATATGGCCTGTAGCGGGATTTGTCGCCATGCCTTGAGGGTTTCTATGACCATATGAATAAACAGCTTCCTTCGCTCCTGCTTCGCCCACAAACGGATTATCTACAGGAATGGAACCATCATCATTCAAGCGATAGATCTTTCCACCATCACGAGTAATATCTTGTGGGTTGTTATCTCTATTCCCTCGATCGCCAATTGAAAAATATACGCGATTGTCCGAATCAAAGGCGATACGGCTCCCGAAATGCTGCCCTCTTCTAGTGTTTGGAGAACCTTTGTAGAGTACTTCGTGGTTGTCGAAGCTCGTGCCATTCCATTGTGCTCGACTCAGGGCGGTCATAGCACCTTCGCCATCTCCTTCGCCACTGGCAAACGTAAAATACACCCAACGATTGGTTTCAAAGTCAGGGTGTAATTCAATATCTAATAATCCACCTTGCCCATGCGTTTTGCTCTGAGGGCCACCAGCAACATTGTCATTGACGATCTCTTCATTCTCCATTAACACAATTCGACCTTCTTTCTCCGTGATCAAAATTTTACCATCAGGAAGGAAGGTCATTCCCCAAGGATTCTTCAGATCTGCATTGACTAACTCGTAACCTATCTTTTCAGCGTCAACAGGATCTAAAATTTGATCTGGTTCAGATACGGATCCACAAGAGAGAATTAGCGCAAGTAAGAAGGTCAAATACATAGGTTTCATATTAACTTTTGGAATACATACGGTTTGTTCAAGCCATATGGTTTGAAATTTCTATCCAAGTACTTTTTTTAACTTTTCATTAAAGAATTTCACTTCTTCGATCGTGCCTGTGCTTATGCGACACCAGTTTGTATATGGTGGAAAAGGTCTACCAACCTTCACACCTTCTTTGAGCATCTCTGCATTAAATGCTGCAATGTTTTTACCGGTTTGAAAGAAAATAAAATTAGTATGAGATTGAATATATTTTAGATTTAGCTCATCCATTGTTTGGTACATCAAAGCTTTTGCCTCTTTGGTCTTCCCAACACTAAATTGATAAAAGTCTTCGTCTCTTATGGCTTCCATTGCCGCCTGGATAGCCAGCACATTGGTATTGGCCATGATATTTTTCCTCAGTTTACTAGCGATATCAGGTTTAGCGACCAAATAGCCGATCCTTAACCCCGCCAGACCATATACTTTAGAGAAGGTCCTAGAGACTACAACGTTCTCACCTTTTTTCACCAGCTCGACCATTGAAGGATAATTAGGTTCTTCTATGAAATCATAATAGGCTTCATCACTAAAGACCAAGGTTTTCCGTGCTGCAGAACTCACAAAATCCTTTAGTTTATCTTTCTGTACAATGGTTGAAGTCGGATTATTTGGATTACAGAGAAAAAGGATCTTTGTTTTGCTCGAAATACGGTTTTCCATCTCTTCAATATCATGGGTAAGGCTGTCGTCCAGGTCTACCCAATTGACTGTA
>CBFHYE010000104.1:0-9328 GCA_965659985.1 Roseivirga sp.
AAAGGAGCATTTTAATGCCGCCCATAGGCTGCACAACCCGAACTGGTCTGATGAAAAAAACGAACAGGTTTTCGGTAAATGCAATAATAAATACTATCACGGACACAATTACGAATTGATCGTGAAGGTGATCGGTGAGCCAGATCCTGAAACAGGTTATGTCTACGATATGAAACTATTGAGCGACATCATTAAAGAAAACGTGACCGATCGATTCGATCATAAAAACCTGAATTTGGATACTGAAGAATTCAAAAACTTAAATCCTTCAGCCGAAAATATGGCAGTGGTCATTTATAACATATTAAGAGAAAAGATCGAGCCTAGGTTCGACCTACAAATTAGACTTTACGAAACGGAAAGAAATTATGTTGAATACCCAGCTTAATGGATTAACCATAGAAGAGATCGGTGATGAGCACATCGGTACTTCATACGATACACCAATGAAAGCCGATGCTTTCGATATGGATGATAACCTCAAGATGGACCTGATCGAGGACAAGTTTCGCGATATCATGGAGATCATGGGCCTAGACCTGAAAGATGACAGTTTAAGTGGTACGCCAAGAAGAGTTGCTAAAATGTACATCAAAGAGATCTTCAGCGGATTGAACCCTGAGAATAAACCGAAGATCGCCCTCTTTGAGAATAAATATAAGTATGAAGAAATGTTGGTGGAGAAAGACATCACTTTCTACTCAAACTGTGAGCATCACTTTGTGCCCATTATTGGTAAAGCACATGTGGCATACATCTCGGGTGGTAAGGTGATCGGTCTATCAAAGATCAATCGTATCGTTGAATACTTTGCGAAAAGACCTCAGGTTCAAGAACGTTTGACTGTTCAGATTGCTGAAGAATTAAAGCAAATTCTCGGTACTGACGATGTAGCTGTCATTATTGATGCGGAACATCTTTGTGTTTCCTCAAGAGGGGTAAAAGATGTGAATAGCTCGACAATCACAGCGCAATTCCACGGCAAGTTTAAGGAAGAAGCTACTCGAAGTGAGTTCTTAACATATATAAATCAAAAAAGATAATTTATGAGAAATCTATTGATCGTAGGCGCAAGTTCTGGCATCGGAAAATCTATAGCGGAGAAAGCAATCGCTGATGGCTATCATGTGATCTCCGCCTCAAGAAATGCACCAGATCTTTCAGAAATAGAACATCATACAATTGACATAACCGCTGACAATATTGATTGGTCATTTATACCAGACGAATTACATGGCTTGGTTTATGCGCCTGGAACGATCAATCTTAAGCCCTTTCATCGATTGAAAATAGAGGAGTTTCAAAATGACTTCGATATCAATGTATTGGGTGCTGTAAAAACACTGCAGGCGGCTTTTAAAAGTTTAAAGAAGGTTGATTCAGCCTCAGTGGTACTATTTAGCACTGTAGCGGCCAAATTGGGTATGAACTTCCATGCTTCGATCGCTGCCTCAAAGGCAGCCGTAGAAGGGTTGGCAAGAACAGCAGCAGCAGAGTGGAGTCAGCATAATATCAGAGTCAATGCACTCGCCCCATCTTTAACTGACACCCCCTTAGCGGGCAGGATACTTTCTACTGACGAAAAGAAGGAAGCCTCAGACAAAAGACATCCGATCGGAAGATATGGTCAACCTGATGATCTATCGAATGCCGCCATGTACTTGCTTTCAGAAGGAAGTTCTTGGGTTACCGGACAAACCATTGGTGTAGATGGAGGAATGGGTAGTCTAAAACCTTAAACACCTGATATTCAAATAAATACAATTAAGCTTGAAGTCCTTGGATTGCAGGCTTTTTGCTTTCAAAGAATTCATTTTGTTCTTCTTTCGTTTTCTTGGTTAGACTGCTATCTTTGCGCATCCTTAAAAAAAACGACTTTAGAATATGTCTAGTTTAATTTATGTGGTTCCTCTACTGGGACTTATCGGACTGCTTGCCATGCTCATTAAAAGAAGCTGGGTCAACAAACAAGATGCAGGCGATAAAAAAATGCAAGATCTTGCAAACTATATAAGAGAAGGTGCTCTTGCCTTCTTAAGTGCTGAATACAGAGTATTAGCCATTTTCGTTGTAGTAGCCGGTGTCTTATTAGGAGTTATTTCACTCGTTGTAGACACTACGCATTGGTTTATTGTGGTCGCATTCGTTATTGGTGCTTTTTTCTCAGCGCTTGCTGGAAACATCGGTATGAGAATCGCAACAGCTGCCAATGTTAGAACAACACAAGCCGCTAAATCAAGTCTCCCTCAAGCATTGAAAGTTTCTTTCACTGCGGGCTCTGTAATGGGATTAGGTGTTGCCGGACTAGCCGTATTTGGACTAAGCATATTATTTATCCTTCTTTTCCAATTCTTCATGCAAGGCGATTTCGCCAATGGAGGTGCAGTAAAAATGGTAGTTGTTTTAGAGGCCCTTGCTGGTTTCTCACTTGGTGCTGAGTCTATCGCCCTCTTCGCACGTGTAGGTGGTGGTATTTATACCAAGGCTGCTGATGTTGGTGCTGACCTTGTAGGTAAAGTAGAAGCTGGTATTCCAGAAGATGATCCAAGAAACCCTGCCACTATCGCTGATAACGTAGGTGATAATGTAGGTGATGTTGCCGGTATGGGTGCCGACCTTTTCGGTTCTTATGTTGCAACCGTATTAGCCTCAATGGTACTTGGTAATTATGTAATGAAAGACATGGGCACAAACTTCGAAGGTGATGCTTTTGGAGGCATTGGACCAATTCTTTTGCCTCTTGTCATTGCTGGACTAGGTATCCTTTTCTCTTTAGGAGGAATGGCCTTCATTAGAATTAGTGACAACAACGCAAAAGAGTCACAAGTACAGGCTGCGTTGAACAAAGGAAACTTGATCTCTATTGTATTAACGGCTATTGCTTGTTGGTTCTTGATCGATCTATTATTGCCAGCTACCATGCAAATGGAGCTTTTTGGAGAAGGTATTATTGAAATCACATCTGTTAGAGTATTTGGTGCTGTATTAGTCGGTCTCGTTGTTGGAGGAGCTATCTCTTACTTTACTGAGTATTATACCGCTATTGGTAAAAAGCCAGTAATGGACATCATACAAAACTCTTCTACTGGAGCTGCCACAAATATTATTGCAGGTTTAGCCACAGGTATGAAGTCAACTTTTGCACCGATCATCCTATTTGCTGGAGCCATTTGGGGAGCTTATGAGCTTGCTGGTTTCTATGGTGTAGGTATTGCAGCCTCAGCCATGATGGCTACAACAGCGATGCAATTGGCGATCGATGCATTCGGTCCTATCGCTGATAATGCTGGTGGTATTGCAGAAATGAGCGACTGCCCAGATGAAGTACGTGAAAGAACTGACATCCTTGATTCAGTAGGAAACACTACCGCAGCCATTGGTAAAGGATTTGCCATTGCCTCTGCTGCTTTAACGGCTCTAGCCCTATTTGCTGCTTATGTGACCTTCACAGGTATTGATGGTATCAACATCTTTAAAGCGGATGTGCTTGCTGCCTTATTTATCGGTGGTATGATCCCTGTAGTATTCTCTGCCTTGGCAATGGAATCTGTGGGTAAAGCGGCCATGGAAATGGTGAAAGAAGTTAGACGTCAGTTCAAAGAGATTCCAGGTATAATGGAAGGAACGGCTACGCCAGAATATGGTAAGTGTGTTGATATTTCAACTAAGGCGGCCATTAGAGAGATGATGTTGCCAGGTGCAATTACGATTATTTTCCCTGTCCTTATAGGATTCATTATGGGCCCTGAGGCTTTAGGTGCTTACATGGCTGGTGTTGCTGTATCGGGTGTACTTTGGGCCATCTTCCAGAACAATGCTGGTGGTGCTTGGGATAACGCTAAAAAATCTTTTGAAGCAGGCGTTGAGATCGATGGTGAGATGACTTATAAAGGTTCTGAGGCTCACAAAGCTGCAGTAACTGGTGATACTGTAGGTGATCCATTCAAAGATACTTCTGGTCCTTCAATGAACATCTTGATCAAACTGACTTGTTTGATAGGCTTGGTGATCGCACCGATCTTGGGTGAGATGTACAATGAAGGAGAAACCGACCTTCACGTTGATATTGAAAAAACTGAAATTCAGTTAGATGAGGCTCCTGAAGAGATCATCACTGAAGTTCAATAATAGAATACTTAGAATCAAAAAAGCCCATCTTGTAGTACAAGATGGGCTTTTTCATTGATATACATTTCAATACTTAGAAGTCTCTTCGGTTAGTCGCTTCCCATATGGTAGACCCTTCATAAGGCTCATATTGACCATATAAATTGATGATCGTACCACTTTCGTTGAAACGGGCACTGACTTGGTCTCCACTGATCTCAATGTAAAGACTGATCACATTACGAGCATAGATACTAGTGTACTGTATCAATACGCCTGCCGACTTGCCTTCTCCTCTATCGAAAACCTCAAATTTCTGAAGCTTGCCATCGTAGGTTACACCTCCAACGCCATTCATACCAATATCAGAGACATTACCGAATTGAACAGTAACATCATCACCAGCTACTTTCACAAAATTGATGTTTGGTAACAAAGCAACGATCTTTGCGCTTTTGGCATTTGAAGCCCTATCTACCCTCAAGACGAAATTCTTTTCTTTCAACAAATCAAAGCCTTTCTCCTTATACGCTTCTCTGTCTAATTTTCTTTGTTCTTTCCTTTCTTGACGAAGTTCCTTCTTCGATTTCCCTTCATTTGAGTTTTGCGCACTCAAGCCGAAGGCCATCAAGAAAGCTATTGCTGCTATAATTGTTCTAGTTTTCATCTTTACCTCCTTTTTTGGTTTAACCAACAACATAAGGACAATATTGATGCCATTTAGGTGAACCTCTCCTAATTAAACAGAATGAAAGAAAGTTCTATTTTTCGATTCCCAGAATTGGAATTAATTTCCAAATACGTTAGACAGCATTTAAAATTCTGATGATTAAACATGAACACTTGGATTTGCATTATAGCTTTGTCGCATGAACTACCTTTCCGTTGAGCAACTCTCTAAAACCTTCGGTGACCGCACCATCCTAAACAGTATTTCATTTGGCATTGAACAAGGACAAAAGATCGCTTTGGTTGGTGTAAACGGATCTGGCAAGTCAACTTTACTCAAGATCTTATCAGAAATTGAATCGGCCGATTCAGGTGACATTGTCTTTAGAAATGGCCTAGTCGTTAAACATTTACTACAAAACCCCACATTTGAAAAAGGCACAGCAGTACTAGATGCCGTTTTCGATCCTTTAAATCCTACCCATCAAATTCTTAAACGCTATGAGAAAGCTTTAGTCAAATCACAATTAGGAGAGGAAAATCATATTGAGGTGCAAGACCTTATCGAAGAGATGGATCAGCACAATGCTTGGGATACGGAAAGCGAGGCCAAGCAGATATTGGGTAAGCTTGGCGTTCATGATATGGAGCAAGATGTGACAAGTTTATCGGGAGGCCAACAAAAACGTGTGGCGCTTGCTCAAGTCTTAATTCAAAGACCCAACCTGCTGATTTTAGATGAGCCAACCAACCACTTAGACATTGAGACCATTGAATGGCTAGAGAGCTATCTAAGTACAGCAAACATGGCATTGCTATTAGTTACACACGATAGGTACTTTTTAGAAAAGGTCACCAAAGAGATCTACGAATTGGAGCAAGGTAAGATCTATACATACAAAGGTGACTATGGCTATTTCCTCGAAAAAAAGGCCGAACGAAAAGAACAGGAAGCAAGCAGCATTGACAAAGCCAAAAACCACTATAGAAAAGAACTTGATTGGATCAGAAGACAACCCAAAGCAAGAGGTACGAAAGCCAAATATCGTGTCGATGCTTTTCAAGACACCAAATCAAAAGCATTCAGTGGCAAACAGGAAAATGAGCTAAAACTCAATGCCCAAGCCGCTAGGCAAGGCAAAAAGATCCTAGAAGTCGATGAAATGAGCTTTGGTTTTGATAGTGAGCTATTGATCAAAGAATTTAGCTACGTTTTTCAGCGCAAAGATAAAGTTGGGGTCGTTGGTCCAAATGGAAGTGGAAAGACCACATTTATTAGACTCCTTCAAGAAGAACTACAGCCCAAGTCTGGAGCTGTCATTAAAGGAGAAACTACAAAGTTTGGCTACTACCGACAGATCGAACCCAATTTTAATGAAGCGCAAACCGTAATAGACTTTGCAAAGAGCATCGCTGAAGTGGTCGAAGTAGGTAAAGGAAGAAGTATTCCTGTGAGTCAGTTCCTCACCCGTTTCTTATTTCCTCCCGAAGTTCAATACAAACCCATTGGTGTTTTGAGTGGTGGAGAAAAAAGGCGTTTACAACTGCTGCAAATACTGATCACAAGCCCTAATTTCTTGATCCTTGATGAGCCAACCAACGACCTTGATCTGTTAACGCTTAATGTCCTTGAAGAGTATTTAGATGGATTTGATGGCTCTGTCATGATCATTTCTCATGACCGCTATTTTATGGACCGATTGGTCGATCATCTATTCATATTTGAAGGCAAAGGTGAGATCAGAGACTTCCCAGGAAATTACACAGATTATCGTCTCGCAGAGGAAGTACAAAAAGTAACTAATGTTACAAAAAAACAGCCTTTAGAGATAAAGCCGGTTGAGCGGGAACAAAACGAACAGAAAAAGCTTTCCTACAAAGAAAAAAGAGAGTGTGAAGCCTTGGAAGGTGAAATATCATCACTTGAAGCTAAAAAGCAAAAGCTGGTGGACGAACTGAATCAGGCCAGCGATCACGAAAAGTTGTTGGAACTATCAAAATCCATTGACGACCTTTCAAAAGCTTTGGATGAAAAAGAACTGCGCTGGTTAGAACTCTCGGAAAAGACGTAGCATGGCAGTCATTGAACTGAAGAATGATAAAGTTAGCCTTAAGGCTGAACCCAATAGTACTATACTCGAAAGCACGCTAGCCGCGGGAATACCTCATGCACATGCTTGTGGTGGAAAAGGACTTTGCAGCACATGTCGTGTCTATGTAGATAAAGGACTCGAGAACGTCTTGCCACGAAATACTAAAGAAGAAAGCATAGCGCAAAAGTTAGGACTGCTTCCCGAGGTAAGGCTCGCATGTCAATCGCAGATCGAAGGAGATGTTGAAATGCGAAGACTTGTGCTCGATGATGTTGATGAAGCCATCATCATTAAGCATGGTTCTGCACTAAAACCCCGTAGCTTAGGTGAAGAAATTGATGCCTCAGTTCTATTCGTTGATATAGCAGATTACACGGCCTTTACGGAATCAACATCTGCATATGATGTCGTTCACGTACTCAATAGGTACTTTCATATTGCAGGTAGCGTAATCAAAAAACATGGTGGTAGGATCATCGATTATTATGGTGATGGCTTCTTGGCCATTTTTGGATTGAACGGTGAGCCCAACCATGCGCAGCATACGCAAGACGCAGGCTATGAGCTTTGCGATGAGATCGATAAATTCGATCATGCAGTCAACGATCTTATTCATTCAGATTTCAGAATTCGCTTAGGTGCTCACTCTGGTAAAGTGATATGGGGTACAATTGGCATTGAAGGTATGCAAAAAGAAGCCGCCATTGGCGATACTGTGAACCTCGCCTCTAGAATTGAAAACGCCAATAAAACACTGAATACAAGGTTCCTTTGTTCGGAAGAATTCTACGCAAGACTTTCTGACCCTTGCCAAGTGGTTGGAGAATATGAGATCAGCCCAAAAGGAAAGTCCGACAAGGTCAAAGTTGTCGCATTAGATAAAAGGAGAGTCAGTGCTTTGTCTTAAGTTTTCGTATCTTAAAGGATATGAGTACTACACTTCTGACAGTCATATGTTCTTTTGTCTTTGTCATTTATAGTTTGAGTTTTTTACACTACAAAAAACTTAAAGACAGTAGAAAGTCCAATGATGGAAGAATGAATGAACTCCCCCTGCTCTATCTCTTCCTTTTAGGTCCTTTGTTCTTCTTTATCGTCAATCGTTCTCAAAGAAGAGAACGCAAACGATTTATGGAAGGCAAACGCAGATTTTACTGATCAAGGAGGAAACTTTAACCATCTCAAATTGCTTAAACTAGAATGAGTCCCTCATTTGTAGATAAGTTGTACCAAAGACAACAGGCTTGCCCTACTTGTCCTCCACAAAGTATTGTGTCAGAATGGTTTGAATCCTTGCTGGGCTGTCTATTTCCAGACCATGCGGAGGAGACCTTTGACAATCCTAAAGAATTCGAGTTATACTTTCAAAGTGTTCAATTGCAATTGGAACAAATCCTTTCTCATATACCGGTAGACCTTGAGCAAAAACCGGAGCACATTGTTGCCAACGTATTTGAAAAATTACCAGAAGTATTGAACAAGCTCGACCAAGATGTGGAAGCCCTTTTAGCGGGAGATCCTGCTGCTCAATCAACCAAAGAAGTAATTAGAGCTTATCCTGGATTTTATGCCATCGCGTCTCAAAGAATTGCACACGAATTATATCAGTTGAAGGTTCCTTTAATTCCCAGACTGATTACGGAAAATGCACATAGTAAAACGGGGATAGATATTCATCCAGGGGCTCAAATAGGAAGACACTTCTGCATTGACCACGGCACAGGTGTTGTGATTGGAGAAACAACGGTCATTGGAGATCATGTCAAGATCTACCAAGGCGTTACCTTAGGTGGCCTAAGTGTGGATAAAAAAGACGCCAAGGTCAAGCGACACCCAACCATTGGCGATCATGTAGTAATATATGCTGGCGCCACCATTTTAGGTGGAGAGACAAATATTGGTCATGACTCTATTATTGGTGGTAATGTATGGCTCACCCACAGTGTTCCAGCAAGCTCTAAGATCTATTATAAGGCACAAATGACCAATTCTGTTGGTGAAACTGATACGATCATCTTTAAAGGACAATCTGCATGAGAATAGAGGGACTCATAGGAAACACACCATTAGTTGAATACCAACATTTTGATCTTAAACCGGGTGTAAAGATCTATGGTAAGCTTGAAGGCAACAATCCGGGGGGAAGTGTAAAAGATCGAGCGGCCTTCGGAATGATCAGTGGTGCACTTGAAAGAGGTGATATTAAAAAAGGCGATCAGCTAGTAGAAGCCACAAGTGGCAATACAGGCATTGCTTTGGCGATGATCGCAAGCATAATGGGAGTAAATATGACGCTCATCATGCCCGATAGCGCCACAAGAGAACGCGTACTTGCCATGGAAGCTTACGGTGCTAAAGTCATCCTTACACCTGCCGAAAAAACCATTGAATATTCAAGAACGCTAGCCGAAGAAATGACCAGTGATGGCAGCTACTTCACCTTGAATCAATTCGCAAAT
>CBFHYE010000105.1:0-1921 GCA_965659985.1 Roseivirga sp.
ATACATGCACCGATCGGATTGAGCATTAATGCATTATTGCCAAAAGAGATCGCATTAAGCGTGATGGCAGAAGTGATTAAAGTGAAGAATAGCTGAACCATTTTAGGTGACATTTGCTAAATTACTTCCATGTATGTTAGACGGAAGATCCGAACAAAAGTACTTTTAAAGTTTAGCTGGAAGATCATTTCAGTTTATATTCTCTGGGCCATTTTAGTGGTGGCAGCCTATGATTATCTAGAGGATTTTGACTATCACATCGGTATACCTTTTCTACCCCTTAGCACAATTGGTATTGCGGTAGCCTTCTATGTTGGCTTTAAAAATAATCAAGCTTATGACCGGTTTTGGGAAGGTCGGAAGATTTGGGGTGGTCTAGTGAATTATAGCCGAACTTGGGCCAATCAGGTGTTGTCTTATTTGGAGTGTTCTAAAACATTATCTAAAGATGAGCTGAAAAAGATAGAGAGTCGCTTAATTCATCGGCATTTAGCTTATGTAAATGCACTTCGAATCCAGTTAAGGTCAACAACAATTTTTGACAGAAAGAATATCACCTATGTCCCAAGCTTCAAGCTCGCAAACGATAGAGACTGCAAAGATCAGATCTCAAATCATCTTTCGCCTGAAGAGTATGCATACATTATGGCAAAAGTGAATCCGGCTACTCACATCAATAAATTACAGGGCGAAGATCTATCCATGTTAAAGAAGAACAATTCGATAACAGATTTCCAACCCATCAACTTGATGGATACCCTTAAAGAGTTTTATAATCTCCAAGGCATGGCCGAACGGATCAAAGCCACACCTTTTCCTCGGCAATTTGCATATTTCAGTAGCCTTTTCGTTTACATGTTCATTATTCTCTTGCCATTTGGTATGGTTGAGGAATTTTACAAGATCGAAGACGGCCTAATTATATGGGCAACCGTTCCTTTTAGTGCATTGGTTTCTTGGGTATTCTATAGTATGGAATCTATAGGTGATATTAGTGAGGATCCTTTTGAAAATTACGTGAATGATGTGCCCATGACTTCGATATGTAATACGATCGAAAGAGATCTTTTGCAGATGATTGATCAGCCTATACCGGATAAGGTCATGCCGAATGGGGATGTTCTGCTGTAGTTATTGGTATTTATCGTAAGCCCCATTGAGCCAAAGCCAGAAACGCTTCAAGCCTTTAGCTTTTTGTTTACTCGGTTTTGACTGGTGTGTAGCTCTTTTTGAAGAAGAAGGAGTTGAAACGGCCTCTTGTTCTTCTAAAACTTTTCTCTTTTTCTTCTTGGGCTTAGGGGACTCAAGTTTGGCTTTAACGTTTTCTTCGTAATGCTTCTTCTTTAATTCTTTTGCCCTTTGTTCTGCCTCGTATTTTTTCCGTTTGGCTATTCGCTCTTGCTTTTTTCTCTCCTCTGCCGCAAGGTTTTTATCTGTTCGATTCGTTTTGCTAGTGCGAGTGGAAGGTCTTCTGTCTTTTGGTTCTTTCGACTTCTTTTCTTTAACCTCTTTTTTAACGGGTTCAGGAAGCTCAATTTTCCCTAACACTTTAAGTCCTTCTAATTCGGGCTTCTCTGCCTTGAATTTCTCAAGTGCCTTTGTTTTTTCGTCAAACTCATTCTCTAGCGTAATGACTTGCGGTCTAAGAGATTCAACGAATTGAGGTTCGTCACTTTGTTTTTCCTGAACCGGTTCTTCTTCGGCAGGAGGGATTGGGGGTTCCTCTTTGATCTCTTTTGATATCATTTCAGAAGGCTGAGGAGCAAAGTGCGATTCAAAGAAATCTACTTCCTCATCCGTCAACTTTATGTTGGGATGATTATTCACCTCTCGAAAGTGCTTTGCCAGCATTTTAACGAGTTGATCGGTTGTCGTTTCAAAATTTCGGGCTGCTTGACCTAACCGCATGATTCAGGATTTG
>CBFHYE010000106.1:0-2822 GCA_965659985.1 Roseivirga sp.
ACCTTAGAAGAATCTGCCGTGATCGTGGGTATGCTGAAAGCTTCTTATGGTTACAATCCAAGGGTCTTTCCAGAAAGAGCGCTTAGACGAAGAAATGTGGTCTTGGAGCAAATGGAAAAATATGGTTACCTCAGTTTTGAAGAAGCCGGAATTGCACAGAATAAACCCTTGCAACTGAGCTACCAGCCTTTCTCACATGACCGAGGCATTGCACCCTACCTCAGAGCCCAGCTCCAACAACAGCTTGTTGCATTCTTGGAAAGCTATAACCAAGAAAACAACACTGATTACAACCTTTTCACCTCTGGTCTGGCTATAGAGACGACATTGGATAAGGGCATGCAGGCCATGGCGGAAGCATCGATGGAGCAACATATGACTGAACTTCAAAGCGCCTTTGAGAACAGTTATGGTAGTAGAGCACCTTGGCTTCGCAATGAAGCAATGATCGAAGATGCGATGAAAAGGTCTAGCTACTACCAGAAACTAAAAGCCAAAAACTTAAGCGAATCACAGATCGAGGATTCATTGACTCAAAAAAGAAAAATGGAGCTTTGGGATTGGAAAGGCACCAAATTAGTTGAAGCAACTCCATTGGACAGTATTCAACATTACTTAAAACTTCTCAATGCCGGCATGATGAGTTTAGAACCAAGAACTGGCGAAGTTAGAGCTTGGGTTGGAGGTATCAATTATAAATATTTTCAATACGACCATGTGGTACAATCCAAACGCCAGGTCGGTTCAACATTCAAGCCCATCGTTTATACGGCTGCTCTTGAAAGTGGCATCAGCCCCTGTGATTATATCCCCGCAAGAACGATTACCTATACCAACTATGACGACTGGACCCCTACCAATTCTGGTGACATCGATGAGGAGAAAAGTTACGCAGTAAAAACAGCCCTTGCCCAATCCATCAATACCATTGCCGTTAAACTTTCAACAGAAACAGAAATCGGAGCGATCACTCAATTAGCCGAAGAACTTGGTATTCAATCAGATATTCCAGCGGTTCCTTCAATTACATTAGGTACCCCTCAATTGAGCATGTTTGAATTGGCAAGAGCCTACACCGCTTTTGTCAACAATGGCAAAACAGCGCAACCCTTTTTTATCAAATCGATCAAAGACAAGGAGGGTAAACTACTCGCAGAATTTAAACCGGTAATTCAGGAAGAACGCGTGATCTCTGAACCCACTCGACAAGCCATGATCGAAATGATGAAGGGCGTAATTGACGAGGGTACGGGGAGAAGATTAAGATGGAAATACGGTTTACAAAATGATATTGCAGGGAAAACGGGTACTACACAAGACAATAAAGATGGCTGGTTCGTGGCCCTCACTCCGAGATTGATCACACTCACCTGGGTAGGCAATGATGACCACAGGATCGGATTTCGAACAACGGCCATGGGACAAGGCGCTAATTCCGCATTGCCTATTTATGGGCTTTACCAACAAAAACTTAATCAGTCAAATAGCTTTGCACGCTACACCGGTGCCAGTTTCCCTCCACCAACTTTAGATGTACTGGATAAGTTGAATTGTGATCAAGAAAAGTCTCCAGGATTTCTTAAAAAGGTTTTTACCAATGCCGAAAAGCCCAAGCTCAGTGGGGTGAAAATTGATACAGCAACAGCCGAGGAGAAAAAACCTGGGCTGTTTAAGCGCATTGGCAATATCTTCAAGAAGAAAAAGAAAAAGAACTAAGCTTCTTCCAGTACCACTTCCTCCTCAATAAACTCAAAGCCTAGCGTATCTAATTCATCTAGTATCGGATTATAGAATTCGGGGGTGATCGGGATATGTACTCCTCTTGCTTGGATCTTACCCGTTAGCAATTGTTTCGCAGCAATACCCAAGGGCAATCCTACTGTTTTGGCCATAGCCGTGATCGAAGCATTCTCTCCATCAGCCACCATGGCAGATCTGATGCGTTTCAATTGGCCATTTTCGATATAATCGAATAAATGCCACATCACGATCTGGTCTTTCTGATCTGGCCTGATGGTCCATTTCTTTTTAAGGATGTGTTCCAATACCTGAGCGGGCGTTCCTTTGAGCATACCTACAGGTTCCTCTTCAAACATATTGAGCCATCTCAACTTATGCATCTCTGGCCCATCTGCATCGAGCTGCATATAGTGTGCTAGTTTCAATTCGACAGAGTCATTTGGATTGTAACTCAAGAATGAATTGATGAACTGACGGTGCGTCATTTGATCAACACCTTCCATTTCATAGGTATCGTCAGTGGCACCTAATTGCACGAAGATATCCCAAGCCTTACAATAGCCTGGCCTTCTCAAAGTGCCGCGATAAAGCGTTTGGATACCATGGAGATCATAAACATCTAAATAGAGTAAAGAGTCGCGGTTGGCCAAGCCTTCGAAGTAACCATGACCCGGAATATGGATCATCTCCGTTCTTCTAAAAAGCTTATGATATGGAATGTATTTGTATCTGCCCTCTTGAATGAATTTTACGGTGCCCTGACCAGCCAATACTACATTCCGTGGGTTCCAAGTAAAGCCGTATTGCCAAGGATTATCATCGTTCTTATCAGGGGCTAAAAGTCCACCGGTAAAGGATTCAAAAGCCCTTAATTCTAAGCCTTTTTCTTCACGGATATGATCGATCACCTTTTTTGCAGACATGTGATCAATCCCCGGATCAAGCCCACATTCATTTAAAAAAAGCAGGCCTTTTTCTTTAGCCGCTTTGTCCATCGCACGCATGTCTGGAGAAACATAAGAAGCGGTCAATAAATGCTTTCCATGATGAAGACAAGCTTCTGCCACAATGGGATGAAATCG
>CBFHYE010000107.1:0-6056 GCA_965659985.1 Roseivirga sp.
TGCACTCTTAGTTGCCAGAGGCGGTAAATTGATGGCAGAAGGTACTGCTACTGCTCCAATCATCTTTACATCTATTTTCGATGATATTGATCCATCTGATATTGCTGCTGGTAACTTCTCAAGCCCAACAAATCCAGAACAGCCAGGTCTTTGGGGTGGAGTTATCATCTTAGGAAATGCCCCTATCTCAGCACAAAATGAAAATGATGAGGATGTAACTGAAGTGCAAATCGAAGGAATTCCTTCAACTGATCCTAACGGACTATATGGTGGTAATGATGCCGCTGACAATTCAGGTGTTATTTCTTACATCTCTATCAGACATGGTGGTACTAACATCGGTGCTGGTAATGAGATCAACGGTTTAACACTTGGTGGTGTTGGTTCAGGAACTACAGTTAGCAACGTAGAGGTTGTTGCTAACGCTGATGACGGTATCGAAATCTTCGGTGGAAACGTGTCAATAACTGGAGCTGTTGTTTGGAATTCTTACGATGACTCAATGGATACTGACCAAGATTGGGTAGGAACAGTTTCTGACTATATCATTGTTACGCCAAGAGGTGGTTCAGCATTTGAGTTGGATGGCCCTGAAGGAAGCTTCACCAGAGGTGAGCACAACATCTTTAACAATGGTGTGATCTATGGTGGTGCAGATATCGACCACATTGTAGACTGGGATGATAATACGAATACTAGCATCACGAACGCTTATTTCTTCGGAATTACTGCTGGTAATGTTGAAACTTTCGGTGGAGACGGTGGAATGCCTGGTAGCTCTGCTTGGGAAACTGATTTGACTGAAGCTGGAACATTCTTTGATGGTGTGCCTGCAAGCGCTATGACATTTGGTGTAGCTGTAGGTTCTAAATCACATGGTCCATCTGCAGCTGACTTTGCATGGTCTTGGGCTGGGCATTCAGGTGCTCTAGCAGGACTTGGACTGTAAATAAAATAACTATTAAATAAAGTAAACCCACTGCAATTGGCCGGTGGGTTTTCTTATTTTTAAGCGGCCAATAAATAATTAAGAATGAAAGAGTTTAAGCACTTGTTTTTGGTTTTTGTCATGAGTTTATCTCAGATAACTTTTGCACAAGAAGGAACGGTAAGAGGAACGGTAATCGAGCAATCGATTGGAGAACCGATGTATGGGGTAACCCTTATTTTTAAAGGCACTAATTATGGCGCCATTGCTGATTTTGATGGAAAATTCAGTATTACAGCACCTCCAGGAACTTATGACTTACAAGCTTCTTACATTGGATTCCAAACTGTAGTCATCACTGGTGTTGAAGTCAAAGCAGGTGAAGTCACCGTGATCGATCAAATCAATTTGATCGAAGATGCAGCAACTTTAGAGGAGGTAGTAGTTACAGCGCAAGCCATAAGAACTACAGAAGCCGCTTTACAAACAGTGAAAAGAAAGTCGGTGAACCTGATCGATGGTATTTCTTCCGAAAGTTTTAGAAGAATCGGTGATAGTGATGCGGGTCAGGCGGCAAAAAGAGTAACAGGTGTTTCTGTTGAAGGTGGAAAGTACGTTTATGTTCGTGGATTAGGAGACCGATACACTAAAACAACCCTTAACGGAATGGATATTCCTGGCCTAGATCCTGATAGAAACAGTATTCAAATTGACATATTCCCTACCAATCTGATCGATAACATGATCATTTTGAAAACGTTCACACCCGAACTTCCTGCTGATTTCACCGGAGGTATTGTGAACATCGATACGAAAGACTTTCCCGATAAGAAAATCTTTAATGTTTCTTTCTCCTTGGATTACAATCCTTCCATGCACTTTAATTCTGACTTCATCTCATATGACGGAAGTAGTACTGATTTTTTAGGCTTTGATAATGGCGAAAGAGCGCTCCCAACAGGTTATGACCTTGCCAACGCACCAAATCCATTCAACTCTACAGATGCAGAAGTCGCTCAGTTCTTGAGTGAATTCAGTCCTACAATAGGAATCACTCCAGAATCCAATTTTATGAATTATAGTCTAGGCGTGACATTTGGAGATCAAAAAGAGCTTAAAAATGGTCATACACTAGGATATTTATTCTCTGGTAACTACCGCAATAACTCTGTTTTTTATGATGACGCATTTTATGGAGAATATCAAAATGACAGAAATACATCTGTCAACGAATTTCAAAGAGCGGGTAATATCTCAGGCTTGTTGGCCGAAAATGAGGTGCTTTTAGGCGGTCTTGCTGGTTTAGCGTACAAAACTTATTCTTCAAAATACAGATTTACAGCAATGCGATTACAGAACGGAGTGAATCGTGCAGGTGACTTCGATCTAATTGACGATGAAGACGCTATTGGTAAGTCTGGTTACATTGGTTATTCTGAGAACCTAGAGTACAACCAAAGACAAATCACTAATCTCTTCTTAAATGGAGAACATCACATAGATGGAGATAAATGGACAATCGACTGGAGAGGTTCTTCTACTTGGTCATCACAAGACGACCCAGATATCAGAAAAACTGCGTTTACAGAATTTGGAAATGCAGGTAGATTAAGATTTATCGCAGGTGCAGCTGGTAACCCTAGTAGACTTTGGAGAGCGCTTGACGAAGTTAACGCCCAAGGAAGAGTCGACATTACCAATGAAAGCCAACTATTCGATAGAGAAGCAAAATTAAAATTTGGTTTTAGCCATACTTTTAAAGAGAGAGATTATAGCATTGTCAATTTCAGTGCAAATTTCTTCAATGGTCAACAACCAGAATGGACTGGTAATGGCACCGAAGTGTGGACTCCTCAAAATCTTTACCCTACTGGTTCAATTTATCTTGTATCAGGATTTAACGAGCCTAACTCAAACGAGTACAATTCAACAGTCAATAATACTGCAGGTTATGTTTCAGCAGAATTCTCTCCAGCCGAACAATTGAAAGCAATTGTTGGAGTAAGAGCAGAAAATTTTGTTCAGAGACACACGGGTAGAGACCAATTGCAGAACAAGGTTTTGGATAACGAGAAGGTTTTAGATGCATTGAACTTCTTCCCTTCTGTAAACTTAATATATGCGATCCGTGAAAGACAAAACTTACGTTTGTCATTCTCGCAAACTATCGCTCGACCATCTTTTAAGGAGTTATCTTTTGCGCAGATCTTAGATCCTGTATCAAACCGAATCTTTAATGGAGGTCTTTTTGCAATTGACGATTGGGATGGCGACTTGAAAGTTACCGATATCAACAACTTTGACCTTAGATGGGAATTGTATTGGGATAGAGGACAAACCTTATCATTCTCAGCATTTTATAAAACATTTGCTAATCCAATCGAATTGGTTGGATTGCCACAAGCACAAACCAATGCTGAATTTCAGCCTAGAAATGTGGGTGATGGACAATTGTATGGAATCGAAATGGAGTTCAAAAAAGCACTTGACTTCATCGATCAAAATCTAAGTATTTATGGAAACCTGACGGTTGTTGAATCTATTATTGACATTTCGCAAACAGAATTGAGAAATAGAGAAAATAATGCAAGAGTTGGTGAGGTAATCGAAGGTACTCGAAACATGCAAGGACAAGCACCTTGGATCGTCAACGCTGGAATTACTTATGATCTTTGGGATTCAGGTTTAGATGCTGGTTTGTTCTACAACGTAAAAGGAAAAACCCTTGCTGTTGTAGGTGGAGGTATTAACCCAGATGTATTTGCTCAACCATTCCATAGCCTTAATTTTAACATGAATAAGATTTTTGGTGAAAATGAGGAATGGGCTGTTAATTTCAGTATCAATAATATCCTAAATGATTCTTTAGAGCAGTTCTACGAAAGATCCTTCTCTAATGCTAGTGAAACTGGCTTTGATGCACCAGCTGCTATCTTCCAACGATTCAGTCCAGGTATTTCATTCGGTTTTGGAATAAAATACTCTTTGTAATAGAGATTTAAGAGTTAATAGAACCGCCTCAAAAGCAATTTTGAGGCGGTTTTTTGTTTTATTTGAACAATAGTATTAGCTAAGACTGTTTTCTAATCATGAGCAAAAAAGTTTTGATCACGGGAGGTACAGGATTGGTTGGCCAACGACTCATTCCTATGCTGCAAGCATCAGGTTATGAGGTCGCTATTTTGAGTAGAAACTCGAAAGAAGGCAAGGTCAAAACCTACGTCTGGGACATCGATAAAGAATATATCGATCCAATGGCATTAGAAAATACCGAAGCCATCATTCACTTGGCAGGCGCTGGTGTTGCTGATAAAAGATGGACGGCTGAGCGTAAGGATGTCATTTACAATAGCCGAATAAAAAGTAGCTTATTGCTCTACAAATACCTGAATAAAAACGAGCATCAAGTCAAAACTTTCGTTGGCGCATCAGCCATCGGTCTCTATGGTGCGGACACTGGAAATGCCATCATTAAAGAGGATGCACCAACTGGTCACGACTTTTTGGCTCATGTCACAGATGCTTGGGAAACCAGCACCAAAAAGATCGCCACCTTAGGCATTCGACTTTTTCAACCCAGAATAGGCATTGTGCTGAGCAATGAAGGCGGTGCACTCAAAGAACTTCTCAAACCACCAGTAGCCGCTCCATTAGGAAAAGGAAAGCAATACATGAGTTGGATTCATATAGATGACCTATGCCAAATGATGATCTACGCAATAGAGAACGAAGAAGTGAGTGGTGCCTTTAATGCCGTTGGTCCAAAGCCTAAAACAAACAAAGAATTTACCAAAATAGCCGCAAAGGCAGCTGGTAAACCCTATCTGCCCATCCCAGTACCTAAACTGGTCCTTAAATTGATCATGGGAGAAATGGCCCAGATCGTCTTGGGCGGAAGCCGCGTTAGCGCTGAAAAGATCATGGAAGCTGGTTTTGATTTCAAGTTTCCCAAATTGGAAGAGGCGCTCAAAGATTTAAACTAGTGTTAATTCAGCTCTAGGGATTTTCATTTAAATTACCCTCATGAATTCTAACGAAGAAAAGATCAAACAGGCCTTTCAAGACCGAAACTGGAATGAGATCAAAACCCACGACTCTTGGGTGATTTTCAAGGTCATGGCAGAAATGGTCGAAGGCTTCGAAAAACTCGCAAAGATCGGCCCTTGTGTCTCTATTTTCGGTTCTGCCAGAACCAAAGCGGAAGACCCTTATTATAAGATGGCTGAAGAAATCGCAGCAAAGCTTGTAAGGCATGGTTATGGCGTGGTAACGGGCGGTGGACCTGGAATTATGGAAGCCGGTAATAAAGGTGCTGCTTCAGAGAAAGGCAAGTCAGTTGGGCTCAACATTGAATTACCCCATGAACAAGGAAGCAACATTTATATTGACCCAGATAAACTGATCTCTTTTGATTATTTCTTTATCCGTAAGGTCATGTTCGTCAAATACTCACAGGGCTTTATTGTTATGCCCGGAGGCTTCGGCACATTAGATGAATTATTTGAAGCGGTTACGCTGATTCAAACCAATAAGATTGGGCGATTTCCTATCGTTTTAGTTGGCAAGACATTCTGGGGAGGGCTTTTCGAATGGATCAAAGGCACGATGCTATCAGCAGGCAATATCAGTGAAAGTGACCTCGATCTGATCAATTTGGTTGAAACACCAACAGAAGCCGTTCAAGTGATTGATGAGTTCTATTCTAAGTATTTGCTCTCACCAAACTTCTAATGGTCAAACATATTATTTTCGATTGTGATGGCGTTCTGATTGACACCGAAATCGTTGCGGCAGAAGTTGTTTCTTCTTTTTTGAGATCTGAAGGAGTAAAGATCACCACAGAAGAATTCATTAAAAGCTATACTGGAAAGACGTTTACTGATATTATTGAGCTGATAAAAGGTCGTGGAGAGTTAGCTCCCGATTTTAATACTGCCGCTGTTGTTCCTAAGCTTGATAATGAAATTCGAAACAATCAACGTCCGATCGAAGGTGCCACGGCAATGCTCAAGAATTTGCACCTGCCTTTTTCTGTCGTCTCCAATAGTGCCTTAGATTATGTGAAAGAAGCACTGGAAAAGCTCGATGTAATTCACCTGGTCGAAAATAGAATCTTTAGTGCAGAACA
>CBFHYE010000108.1:0-3991 GCA_965659985.1 Roseivirga sp.
TGAAAAGATCATTGGCGCGAGTTTGATCGTTGGTGCGAATGTTGCCGGTGTCTTTTTCAAAAAGCCCTTTCGCAATAAAAGTTAAAGCACCTCAGCCAAATACTGTGCGGTGTAATTCGAATCCTTTTCCTTGATCATTTCCTCAGGGGTTCCTTCAAAACAGATCGCACCGCCCTTATCACCACCCTCTGGACCAAGGTCAATGATCCAATCGGCCATTTTGATGACCTCAGTATTATGCTCAATAATAACAACAGAATTACCTTGTTCGATCAACGCATTGATCGATTTCATCAGTTTGGCGATGTCATGAAAGTGCAAACCCGTAGTCGGCTCGTCAAAAATGAATAGTATGTGCTCTTTCGTATTGTTTCTGCCCTTCCCTAAGAAATAGGCTAGCTTTACCCTTTGTGCCTCTCCTCCAGAAAGTGAATTGGAAGATTGACCCAGTCTTATATAACCCAAGCCAACCTCTTGTAAGGGTATCAACTTGTTCACCACAGGTTTCTCATCAGCGAAGAAAACAATTGCATCATCGATGGTCATATCTAAGACCTGAGCAATGTTCTTGTCCTTATAAGTCACTTCAAGGATCTCATTCTTGAATCTGGCTCCTTTACAGCTCTCGCAAGTCAGCTGAATGTCGGCCATAAACTGCATCTCGATCTTCACTACGCCTTCACCCTGACAGGTTTCGCAACGACCTCCATCCACATTGAAAGAGAAAAAAGCAGGTTTATAGCCTCTCTGTTTAGCTAATGGCTGATCAGTATACAGTGCGCGAATGGCATCATAAGCTTTTACATAGGTGACTGGGTTAGAACGTGATGATTTACCAATAGGATTCTGATCAACAAATTCTACCTGGGTCACTTTTTTATAGTTGCCGCCAAGGCCACTCATCTTACCCGTTTGCTCGCCTACCGTCCCCAAAAGCTTTCCAACTGAAGGATAAAGCAAACGTTTGACCAGGGTAGATTTTCCTGAACCACTAACGCCTGTCACAACGGAAAGCACGCCTAAAGGAATCTTCGCATCGAAATTTTTTAAGTTATTTTCTCTGGCCCCTTCAATCAGAATATGGTCATTCCATTTTCTTCGTTGCTTTGGTGTTGACAACTCCTCCGTACCATTGAGATATTTAGCCGTGTAAGTATCTCCACTCATCAACATTTCTTCCAAGGTCCCTTGGAAAACCAATTCACCTCCATGTGAACCTGCATCAGGACCGATGTCAATGATCTGATCTGCCGAACGCATTACCTTTTCTTCATGCTCTACGACTACAACGGTATTGCCTAAATTTCTTAGCGATTCCAACACCGATATTAAACGGTCTGTATCCCTCGGGTGAAGACCAATACTGGGCTCATCAAGAATATACATAGAACCCACCAAGGCTGATCCAAGTGAGGTCGATAACTTGATACGCTGGTACTCGCCCCCAGAAAGGGTGTTGGTGAGCCTATTCAAGGTTAAATATCCTAAGCCAACCCGGGTGAGGTATTCCAGTCGGTTTTTAATTTCCTTTACCAAACGACCGGCAATTTTTTCTTCATGCGCTGATAGACCTAGCTGATGGAAGAAATGATGGACATTCTCCACTGACATGAGCACCATATCAGTGATCGACTTTTGCTCGATCTTAACATAAGAAGCATCACCCCTTAACCTTGTGCCTTTGCACTCCGGACAGTCTGTTCTTCCGCGATACCTAGACAGCATTACACGGTATTGGATCTTATGCGTTTTAGACTCTAAAAATTTGAAAAACTGATCTATCCCTTTGAAATACTTATTTCCCTTCCAGAGTAATTCTTTCTCCTTTTCATTTAACTCTTCAAAAGGCCTGTGAATAGGGAAATCGAATTCAATACCATGCTTCAATAAAGGCATTAGCCATTTCCGCATGGTTTCACTTCTCCAAGGTGCGATCGCACCTTCATAAACTGATAATGATTTATCAGGGATAACCAGATCAGGGTCGATACCTAAGATCTTTCCAAAACCTTCACACTTTTTGCAGGCACCATAGGGGTTATTGAAGGTAAATAAGTTGACAGATGGCTCTTCGAACAAGATTCCATCTTCTTCAAAACGATCAGAAAAACTGAATCTTCCTTCATCTGGTAAATCTATGATACAATCTCCCTCACCTTCAAAAAGAGCAGTTTGTACAGAATCGGCAAAACGAAACTGTGTGTCTTCATCCTTTTGTATAACCCCTCTGTCAATAAGAATTTCGATATTCCCCTCAGTAGGATGCTCTCCTTCACTCAAAAGATCCTCAATGAAATAAGGTTTAGCATCCACTAAAACCCGAGTATACCCTTTTTGGAGCAGTACATTAAGCTCTTGCTCAAATGTTCTCTCTTCTTTATGAATCAGAGGACAAAGGATCATCAACCGACTACCCTCTTCCCTTTCCAATATAAAATCTACAATACTGGTGACACTATCCCTTTGAACTTCCTTTCCAGACACCGGAGAAATGGTCTTTCCAATTCTCGCAAATAAGAGTTTCAAATAGTCGTAGATCTCTGTGGTTGTACCCACAGTAGAGCGTGGATTTCTTGTGCTTACCTTCTGTTCTATGGCAATGGCAGGAGAGACCCCTTTGATATAATCTACCTCAGGCTTTTCCATTCTTCCTAAGAACTGGCGGGCATAAGAACTCAAACTTTCAACGTACATACGCTGCCCTTCGGCAAATAAAGTATCGAAAGCCAAAGAAGACTTACCAGAACCTGAAAGTCCGGTGACAACGATCAGTTTATTTCGTGGAATCGCAACGCTAAGGCTTTTCAGGTTATTGACTTTTGCCCCTTTAATAATGATGAACTGTTTAGGATCCAGGTCGTCTATAGGAGTTTTCAAAGTAGGAGTCGTTGTCGTTGCCATAAGCCTGCAAAGATAACCCAAGGAATGGTTAAATGTTAATAAGAAAAGAATGCAATTAAGAAGGGTACCCAGCTCTTTCTGGCATCAATATTGTAACTAAGATAATCGTTAAACTTTAATTGATGATCCCCGTTCGAAAGTGATAATTGAATTTATCAAATTTGGTTTCTAAACTAGATTTCATAGATTTAGAGTTCTAACAGATAAAATAAAGTCTAATCCTAACCAGCACAATATGATATAAACCTCTACGTTAACCTAATATAACTTACATGAGGAAATATGAAGTGAGCGACTCTCAATTGATCTCGCTCTACAAAAACGGTAACGAAGAGGCTTTCTCTACGCTGGTAAATCGTCACAAGAAAAAAATCTATACTACCATTTATTTGATCGTCAAAGATCAGTATTTGGCAGAAGATCTGATGCAAGATACCTTTGTCAAGGTGGTGAAGACCATCAAGAGCGGTCGCTACAATGAAGAAGGTAAGTTTTTACCTTGGGCATCAAGAATTGCACATAACTTGGCCATAGACCATTTTAGAAAAGCAAAAAGATACCCAACCATAGTCATGGAAGATGGCTCAAACGTATTCAATACGCTGGAGTTCTCTGAAGACTCTATTGAATCAAAGCAAATACAACAAGACACGCATGCACTTTTGAGAGATCTTATTAGAGAGCTCCCAGATTCGCAGCGAGAAGTTTTAATGATGAGACATTATATGCAAATGAGCTTTCAGGAAATTGCTGATGCTACAGGAGTTAGCATTAACACCGCCCTAGGCCGTATGCGATATGCGCTCATCAACTTGAGAAAAAAGATGGATAAAAAGAATATTGCCTATGATCAAAACCTTTACCCAAGATGAGTTAGTACGCTACATTTACAAGGAAACCACAAACGAAGAAAATATCGAAATTGAAAAGGCTTTGCTTTTTGATGAGCAATTGGCGGACGAATATGCTGAACTTTCAGATGTTGTCCGCTCGATAGATCAAAGTCAAAAAGAACCTTCAGATCGAGTAATTGATAAGATTCTTAGTTATTCCAGATCATATCATTTGCATACCGCTTGATAAAGCGAAT
>CBFHYE010000109.1:0-2204 GCA_965659985.1 Roseivirga sp.
CATGAGTGTTTTGACCGAAAAAAAATCAATCAAAGGCGGTGAATTCATCGTTAGAGAAACCGAGTATCAAGAAGTATTTATTCCTGAGGAATTCTCGGAAGAGCAGAAAATGATGGCGCAAGCATGTCAGGATTTCATCGACACAGAGATCCATCCAAATGTTGAGCGCATTGACAGCATGAAAGAGCCGGACTTGGTACCGAGCATCTTCAAAAAGGCTGGTGAATTGGGGCTTTTAGGAATTTCGGTTCCTGAAAAATACAATGGCATGGGCATGAGCTTCAACACTTCGATGTTGATCGCTGATATCATTGGCGCCGCAGGTTCTTTTTCAACTACCTATGGTGCCCATACAGGTATTGGTACTTTGCCGATCTTGTACTATGGTACTGAAGAGCAAAAAGAAAAGTATTTGCCAAAACTAGCTACTGGCGAGTGGGCAGCATGTTATTGTTTGACGGAACCAGATGCGGGTTCTGATGCCAATTCAGGTAAGACCAAAGCGGTGCTTTCTGAGGATGGTAGGCATTATAAGATCACAGGTCAAAAGATGTGGATCTCAAATGCTGGCTTCGCTGACCTTTTCATCGTTTTTGCTAAGATCGAAGATGACAAAAACCTGACTGCATTTATTGTTGAGAAGTCATTCGGTGGCATCAGCTTAGGTGAAGAAGAAAAGAAGTTAGGGATCAAAGGATCTTCTACTCGTCAGGTATTCTTCAACGATTGTGAAGTGCCTGTCGAGAACATGTTGTCTGATAGACAAAACGGTTTCAAGATCGCAGTGAACATCTTGAACATTGGTCGTGTAAAATTAGGTGCAGGTGTTTTAGGCGGTTGCAGAACCGTTACTTCTCAGGCCATCCAGTATGCCAATGAGCGTAAGCAGTTTGGAACAGCAATTTCTAGCTTTGGTGCCATTAAAGGTAAATTGGCAGAAATGGCCACAAGAATATTTGTGACCGAATCATTGGATTATCGTGCCGGACAGAACATCGAAGACAAGATCAACGATCTGATCGCTGAAGGGATGGATGATACGCAAGCCAAGCTGAAAGGTGTGGAGCAATTTGCCATCGAGTGCGCTATTGCAAAGATCCACAGTTCTGAGGTCTTGGATTATGTGGTTGATGAAGGCGTTCAAATTTATGGTGGTATGGGCTTCTCTGCCGATGCACCCATGGAAAGAGCCTACAGAGATTCTCGAATTGCCAGGATTTATGAAGGCACGAATGAGATCAACCGCATGTTGATGGTGGGTATGTTATTAAAGCGCGCAATGAAAGGCGAACTGGATATCTACGCTCCAGCAATGGATGTTTCGAAAGAACTGACATCAGTCCCAACTTTCACAACGATCGACAAGTCTGTGCTTTTTGCAGAGGAGAAAGAAGTGATCAAGAACTTGAAAAAGGTATTCTTGATGGTAGGTGGTAAAGCAGCTATGGCACTCCAAGATAAGATCGAAGACGAGCAAGAAGTGATGATGAACCTTGCGGATATACTGATCGAAACTTACGCTGTTGAATCCGCCATGTTGAGAACTGAAAAGCTGATCAGCTTGAGGGGTGAAGAAGCCTGTGCAGATTATATTGCGATGACGAAGATCTACATGCAACAAGCGGTGAATAAGATCAATGCAGCGGCTAAGGAGGCCATTGCATCATTCACCAAAGGAGATGAGCAAAAAGTGATGTTGATGGGGCTGAAAAGATTCACAAAAATTGATCTGGTGGACAGCAAAACGCTAAGAAGACAAGTAGCCGATACCATGATCAATGAAGGCAAATTCCCTTACTATTTTGGGTAATCAAAAATAACTTCTCCCCGTATAAAGGGGAGCCTGCCTTAAGGAAGACAGGGTGCTCGTAGAGCGTAGGGGTTAGGTCTCTCTAAAAGTTAAAACTCAAAGCCAACGTAGAAATACGTTGGCTTTTTTATAGGCTTCTCCCAAAAGGAGCAAAAGCCAAACCTGCGAGTTTGAAATGTTGGCGGCCGAAGGGGATGCCGATGATGGTGATGGTAAAGAGTAAGCCCCAAAAAAGATGAGTGAGAAATACCCAGAAGCCTCCAAAAATGATCCAAATGAGGTTTAGGGGTAGGAAGAGACAACCCCCTGTGGCTGTACCGGGTTTTACATCCTGACCAAATGGGGCAAAACCTAATATGGCTAGCTTAAAGCATTGAATTCCCCAGGGAATGCC
>CBFHYE010000110.1:0-11529 GCA_965659985.1 Roseivirga sp.
GACAAATGGAGCCAGAAGGTAGACAAAGAAGTCATGACCTTACATTATTTTGGTGCAGCGCACACAAACGGAGACTCATTTGTCCACTTTGAGAATGCCAATATTGTACATACAGGCGATCTTTTATTCAACAGAAGAGTACCATTTATAGACAAATCTGCTGGTGCTGATGTAGCGAGCTGGATGGAAGTGATGGAGAAGGGTTATGAGTCTTTTGACGATGATACCCTTTTTGTTTTTGGGCATTCTGGTAATGGTTATGAAATCACAGGAACTCGAGAAGATTTAATGGCTTTCAGAAATTATCTTGGAAAGGTGATCGACTTTGTAAAAGCAGGTAAAGTAGCTGGAAAATCGAAGGAGGCTTTGGCAGCAGTTGAAGAAGTACCTGGCGCACCTGAATGGAAAGGCACCCAAACCCGAGCGGTTAATGCCGTTTGGATGGAGCTTTATGGGGAATAATCTAGTACATGGTACTTTGTACAAAGCCACAATTCAAGCCCTTTACCAAACACTAAGTACTATATACCAAATACTTTGTACTAGATACTAAAGACCAAATAAGTGTTCATTGAGCTTCTTAAGCGCTAATTCCTTTTGGGATTCGTCAGTTAGTAGGGAAATATTATGCCGGCTTCCACCATATGAGATCATCCGAATGGGTACATCTGTCAGCGATTCAAAGATCTTATTCACGATACCTTTCTTCTCAGCGACAAAATTGCCAACCACGCAAATGATGGTTTGATTTCTGTCGATTTCTACCTTGCCAAATGAGGCGAGTTCTTTTTGAATCTTATGGAGATTTGTGTCATCATCAATGGTTACAGATACGGCTACCTCAGAGGTAGTGATCATATCGATCGGTGTCTTGTAGCGTTCAAAGACCTCGAATACCTTTCTCAAAAAGCCATAAGCTAGGAGCATTCGAGTAGACTTGATCTTCACGGCAATGATGCCATCTTTCGCAGCCAAAGCTTTCACATCGTCAGAATTGGTGCTTTGGCTTATGACAGTGCCTTTGGCATCGGGCTGCATCGTGTTCAAAAGTTTTACTGGGATGCCGTATTTCTGTGCAGGCCATATCGAGGCCGGATGTAGGATTTTAGCACCGAAGTAAGCCAACTCGGCAGCTTCATCAAATGAGAGCTCAGCAATCGGGAATGTTTTGTCAACTACCCTGGGGTCGTTGTTGTGCATGCCATCAATATCTGTCCAGATCTGTACTTCGTCCGCCTTTATAGCAGCACCAATAAGTGAGGCGGTGTAGTCGCTGCCACCTCTCTGGAGGTTGTCTATTTCTCCTTTGTGATTCTTACAGATGAAGCCTTGTGTGATAAATAGAGTAACTCCTTCATGTCCGGCTATTAATGCGTTGAGCTGATCTGAAGCAAATGGAATGTCAGGTTCTGCATCTTCATTAGTGCGCATAAATTCTAATGCGGGTAGAAGTGCAGCTTTGATTCCTTTTTCCTGAAGATAAAGGGTGAAAAGTTTGGTTGACATCAACTCGCCTTGGGCTAAAATGTCACGGTTCAAAGCCTCATTAAATGAGATCTTTAAAGTGATCAAAAGAAATTCAAAGTGCTCATCAATGATGGCATTTGCTTCTTCTCTTTTAGGGGTGGTAGAGAGTAATGCTGCGATAAAGGTTTCGTAATGAGCTCTCAAGGCCAAGATCTTGTCCTTTGCTTCATTTTTTTGATTAGTTGCCAACGAATCGCCAATGCTGACCAAAGCGTTTGTTGTTCCTGATAAGGCAGACAGAACAACGATCTTTGGTTCATCATTTCTCACGATGAGCTCAGCTACTTGATGCATGCGCTCAGGCTTCCCTACTGAAGTTCCTCCAAACTTTAAAACCTGCATTTTTCTTTCTTAGAATCCCAACATTTTGATGGCTGTAATGGCGGCTTCATCACCTTTATTACCATACTTTCCACCAGCACGATCTAGTGCTTGTTTTTGCGTATTGGGTGTCAAAACGCCAAAGATCACGGGTTTGTTATACTTGAGCGATACGTTGGTAATGCCTTGAGCTACTGCATCACAGATAAAATCGAAATGTTTGGTTTCGCCTTGAATAACACAGCCAATGCAGATCACGGCATCAATGTCTTCCTGCTGCGCCAACCATTGTCCACCCAAAGAAAGCTCGAATGAGCCCGGTACATTTTTACGGACAATGTTTTCTTTCTTAGCTCCATGACCCAGCAAGGTCTCAATAGCTCCATTGTAGAGGGCTTCAGTAACGTCTTCGTTCCATTCTGACACAACAACACCAAATTTTTTGGTGCTCATGTCTAATACATTCTTTCCACTGTATTCGCTGAGGTTTTTAATATTTGATGCCATATCTGTAAATAAAAAAAGGTAAGACCTGCGCCTTACCTTATATAGTTAATGTTTTAAATCAATTCATTAACGACCGGCAAGGACTTCCAATCGTGCTTTTTGTTTTCGCGCTTCAAGTACTTCATTTGTCGCGTCTTTGTAATTGTTAATGATCATTTCCAATGCACCGATAGCGCCCGGAAGATCTCCACCTTTTTCCAATGCAAGTGAAGCACTCATTAGATAAGAAGGAGAAAAGAATTGATCATCAACTGTATTGGCTGCTGCTTTATAATTGGCTGCTGCATCTACAAAGTTACCGAGCTCCATGTAGGCGTCTCCCAATAACTTTTGAGCTCTTGCCATCACAATCTCTTCTTCTGTACTAAAATCTTCTAGATAGTCAGCTGCAGTTTGAAAATCTCTCATTTTCAAATAAGATGCACCTGCATAGAAACTGGCAAGGTTAGCCACTTCTGTTCCGCTGTAAATGTCAACGATCTGAACGAAGCCAAGGTTTCTACCGTCACCATTTAAAGCATAGTCTAGACTATCTTTTTCATAATAATACTGTGCTTGAAATATTTCGTTCTGCGCTTCTTCGTTTCGCTGATCATTCCTATAGTCTAGGAAAAAGATCACCACAACTACGACAAGTACTGCCAAACCAACTATTGCACCAATAAAGCCTATAGGGCCAACTTCCTTCTTGAATTTCTCAATTGAGTTGTTTCCAGACTTTTTTTGCTCTTCCGCCATCTATCAAAAATTAGGTCGCAAATATAAAGAAATTGTTGAAAAACAATAGGTTGAAGCCTATTCTAATATGTAAGGATAATCATCTTGAGCATAAACATCTTTGTATGCTTCAGATGGATCAGGATATGGAGACTCTTCAGCAAACTTCACGTACTCCAATACATCTGCCTTGATCTTTTTGTCAATTTCCTTCAAATCTTCCTCAGAGGCCCACTTGTTCTCGACAATTTTAGCCTTCACATATTCGATAGGATCTCTGTCCTTATAATCTTGTAACTCGTCTTTAGATCTATATTTCGCTGGGTCAGACATCGAATGACCTTTGTAGCGATATGTTCTGAATTCTAATAAAGTAGGACCATCACCTCTTCTCGCTCGATCAGCTGCTTCTTCTACAGCTACATGTACATTTTCTGGGTTCATGGCATCTACTGGTGACGAAGGCATGTCATAAGATTCGCCTAAGGTATATAGATCATGAACGTTTGATGTTCTCTGCACCGAGGTTCCCATGGCATAGCCATTGTTTTCGATCACAAAGATCACTGGGAGCTTCCAAGTCATGGCCATGTTGAGCGCCTCGTGGAAAGCACCTTGTCTTACTGCACCGTCACCCATCATACAAATACAAAGGTTGTCGGTACCACTATATTTTTCAGCGAATGCAATACCCGCACCCAATGGCACTTGTCCACCCACAATACCATGTCCGCCAAAGAATCCTTTTTCTTTATCGAACATGTGCATGGAACCTCCTTTACCTTTCGAGATACCCGTAGCTTTAGCCATCAATTCTGCCATTACAGCTTTCGGATCGGAGCCTAATGCCAATGGTTGCCCATGGTCTCTGTAAGCCGTGATCCATTTATCGCCTTCTTTCAAAGCCGATACAGAACCACTTGAACAGGCCTCTTGGCCAATGTAGAGGTGACAGAAACCTTTGATCTTTTGTTGACCATAAAGTTGACCTGCTTTCTCTTCAAATCTCCTTTGCAACAACATGTTCTCATACCAGAACATGTAAGTGTCTTTATCAAATTTTGGCTTTTTAGTTGCCTTTGATTTCGTAGATTTTGCTGTTGTCGCTGCCATGCGCTTTTATTTTCTAGGGTTAAACCCAAATATTCAATAATTCAATCTGGACTGCGAAAATAAGACAAAAACGTTCAACTTTGAAACTAATGCATCTGGAATCCCTTAGACTTGTCAATTTCAAAAATTATGAAGCCGCCACACTGGCGTTTTCTGCTCAGGTGAATTGCTTTCTAGGACCCAATGGCAGCGGAAAAACGAACCTTTTAGACGCCATCTACTATTTAGCGATCACCAAAAGTGCTGAGCAAAGCCAAGATCAATTGTGCATTAGGCATGAAGAATCCTTTTTCTCCGTCAAAGGGCAATTCAAAGCCCAAGACAAGGAACAAGAGGTGCTTTGCGCCCTTGAAAAGGGAAAGAAGAAGCAGATCAAACTAGATGGAGTACCCTACAAAAAGGCGAGCGAGCATATTGGAAAATTCCCAGTGGTCTTGATCGCACCAAATGATACGGATGTGATCAGAGGTGCAAGTGATGAAAGGAGAAAGTTCTTTGATACCATTTTGAGTCAGACCGATGCGCGTTATCTGTCAAACTTAATGACCTATAATCACGCCCTGAAGCAGCGCAATAGTTTGCTCAAACGATTTGCTGACCAAAGTACATGCGATCCAGACTTGTTGGAGCCCTATACGCTCAAGTTGATCGAATTAGGCAAATACATTTTCGAGAAGCGACAAGAGGCTTTGGCCTTTTTTAAGCCGTTGTTGATTGAGCATTATCAAGAGATCAGTGATGATGGTGAAGAAGTGAATATTGTCTACCAGTCTCATTTCAATGGAGATGTTGAGATGCTTTTTAAAAAGAGCTTGGAGAAGGATCGGGTATTGAAGAGGACGAATGTGGGCATTCACAAAGATGATTTTGACTTTGAAATGGAAGGGCTTCCTATTAAAAAGTTTGGTTCTCAAGGTCAGCAGAAGTCGTTTTTGATCAGTTTGAAATTGGCGAACTACGATTATTTGAAAGAGCAGAAAGGAGCAGATCCGATCTTATTGCTTGACGATATTTTTGATAAACTCGATGACACCAGAATAGCCAAGTTAATAGAGATGGTGGCATCCGATCAGTTTGGCCAGATCTTTATTACCGATGCCAGACCAGAACGGTCGATTGGCTTCTTTGAAGAGCTCGATGTTGAGAGTAATTTTTATGATGTATACAATGGGCAGGTGAACAAAAGGTAAGTACTGACGTATAAGGCTTATCAATTCAAATCACAACGTATTATGAAGATCAAAAACTTTTTACCCGTTATGGCGATGACACTGGTTGTTGCAGTGGCTTTACTTTTTACATCGGCCAAGGAAGCAGAGTTCAAGGACTACGATTGGTTGAAGCCACGGCTTGACGCTGCCAAGGCCTATACTATTGAAGTATTGGAAGCTATGCCAGCTGATGAATACGATTTTAAAGCCAGCGAAGAGCAGCGCACTTTTGGAGCTCAAGCCTATCATATCGTTTACAGTGTCGATTACTTCGAGAGGGCGTTTGCGAATGGTGGAAATGCAGATTGGAAACCAGGAGAGGAAGATTCAAAATCAAAAGAAGAACTTATTAAATGGGCTAATGCGAAATTCGATTCGATGCATGGTTGGATCATGGAGCAATCTGCTGATGATCGTTTGACGGCTGGTATAGTGTCTTATTTAGATCATAATGCCCATCATCGAGGACAGGTCATTACCTATTTACGGATGAATGACATTACGCCTCCGAGCTACCGGTAATTAGAAATCTTAAGTGGATAAAGGCCTTCACTAAAAGTGAGGCCTTTTTTTTGATTTAGTTTTTATCAAAATTCGTAATTGTAGATTTTGTTTTTAGGTTTGTTCTACAAATACGAAATTTGATACCATGAAAGGAACACAATTAGGCGAATTCGAAGAGCTGGTTTTGCTTATCGTTGGGGTTTTGCATCCTGAGGCCTATGGGCTCAATATCAGAGAAGAGATCATTAAACAGTCTAATAGGAAAGTAGCCATAGGAGCAGTTCACTCTGCTTTAAGTAGGCTACAAGAAAAGGGATTTTTAAAGTCCGATCTGGCCGAAGCCACACACGAAAGAGGAGGTCGAAGAAAACGTCTTTTCAGTATTACTGCTGAAGGCAAGCGCGCACTGAAGCGAAATCAAGAACTACGCAATTCTTTATTCAATCAGATTCCAGAGATCGCCCTAAAAGGAATGAATTTTAGTGGCATCTGAAAAGCTATATCAGCCGCCCAAGTGGCCGGAGCGTCTTTTGCGAATAGTCTGCAAGGACGACTTGCTAGAAGAGATCGAAGGAGATCTTTTTGAGCATTACCAGGATCTCAGAACTCGAAACTCGCGGCTCGCAGCTGCTTTTAGTTACTGGTTTCATGCCTTCAATTTTTTGAGACCCTTCGCTTTGAAAAAAATTGGTCAAAACTCAACTCAACTTATTATGTACAAAAGCTATTTCAAATTTGCCATTCGCGGTATGTGGAGGCAAAAAGCAAGCACAGCATTTAACCTTATTGGTCTGGTCTTAGCCTTCACAGTTTGTGGGCTCATCTATCTACATATCAATCAAGAATTATCCTACGATAAATTTCATGAACGCGCGGAAGACATTTATCGGGTGGCTTGGATGAATGAGAATCCGCAGACGCGTACGCCTCATCCCATCGCACAGGCCATGGTTGCTGATATTCCAGAAGTAGAAACTGCAGTGACGCTTTCGCCAATTTATGGTCCCGGCTTAACAAAAGTTACTATTCCCATTACTTTGGAGAAATCAAATATCACTTTCGAAGAGCCCGATGGCTTCTTTGCAGATAGTACCTTTTTCGATGTATTTGATGTCAAGTTTATTGAGGGGAATCCGGAAACGGCATTGCAGACTGTAAATGGGGTGGTGCTTTCTCAATCGATGGCCGAGCGCTATTTCTTAGGTGAGGAGGCTGTAGGTAACAGGCTTTCATTTGGACCTAGTACAGATATGCTTGAGGTTGTTGGTGTGGTGGAAGATTTTCCGCTCGAGTCTCATTTTCACTTCAATTTCTTGATCTCTTACATGACACTGAAGTCTATGCGCTTTAATGATGCTTGGCTATCGTGGGACGATTTTGGACATTTTAATTATGTGAAATTGAGCGCTGGTTCCTCGGCCCAAAATGTTGAATCTAAAATTCCAGAATTTGCTATAAAATATTTGAATTGGCCTGAAGAAGATCTGGAAAGTCTTCGGCAAGGTGAAGTCAAGTTCGCCCTTCAGCCTATTACCGATATTCATTTGAAATCTAATATCAGGTGGGAACTCGAGGCAAACAGTAGCATGACCTATTTGATCATCTATGGCGTATCAGGCTTGTTTATATTACTGATTTCAGTCATCAATTTTGTGAATTTGAGCACAGCACGCTCGGCTCAAAGGCTAAAAGAGGTTGGCGTCAAGAAAACCTTGGGCGCGCGTAAAGGACAGTTACTTACACAGTTCGTTTTCGAGACGATTATGATCTCTTATGCAGCCCTGATATTGGCGCTTTTTAGCATCAGAGGATTAGAAGCAAAATTTAATCACTTGGTATCAGGCAATATCGATACTGACTTGATCTTGACTACTCAATCACTGGGTTTTCTTATCACCATCACAACGCTCACTGCGATTCTAGCTGCTGCTTACCCTTCGATTTACCTTAACGCATTAAAACCTGGAGACATCCTCAAAGGAGCAGGGGGAAAGAAGATTGGTGGTGCTAGGGTGAGAATGGCCTTGTTGGGTATTCAATTCGTAGCGGCAATAATCATGATCTCAGGTAGTTTGATCATCTCTGATCAGATCAGTTTTATCAAAAATAAAGACTTAGGCTTTTCAGCCGACAACCTTGTGATGATTGATATTGACAATTGGGAAGATCGTTCTGAAATTATAAAGAATAGATTGAGGCAAATCGCTGGGGTAAAAGAAGCTTCGACCATATCGAACCCTCCTGGGGGACAATTCAATCAACATTCGTTGTATGCCGAAGCTGATCCAACAAGAAGCATAGATGCCTTGGAAATTTTTGTTGATAAAGAAGCATTGGCCGTATTGGATATTGAATTGAAGGAAGGTCGCTTTTTGGATATTGGCTTAGCCGCTGACTCTGCAGGAACTTCATTTGTTATGAATGAGACTGCGATAAAGGAATTGGGGTTGTTGTCTGGAGTTGGAGAAAATATCGTTTGGAATTTCAATGAAAAACTGATTAAAGGACAAATTGTGGGTGTTGTAAAAGACTTCCATTACCAATCTTTACATACACCGATCAGGCCATTGATCATGATGATCAGACCTCAGAGTTACAATAAAATATTGGTCAAATTGGATAACATTGATTTTACTTCCAGTGTCAGCGAATTGGAAAGTGCATTTGCAGAGATTTATCCGGAGCTCAAGTTTAAGTATGCGTTTTTAGATCAAGAAATAGATGAGATGTATCAAGAAGAATCAAGGACTCTGCTGCTGACAACGCTTTTATCTGGAATCTCTATTTTCTTGTCTATCGCAGGTCTGATCGGTATCGTGTTGATCGCCATAAAACAACGCGTCAAAGAGATAGGGATCAGAAAAGTTTTAGGAGCTTCTATTGGACAAATTTTAATGCTGGTCAACACTAGGTTTATCCTTGTTGGTCTGGTTTCGACAATGATCGCAGTGCCGATTACCTTCAGTCTGATGCAGAATTGGATGGGTAATTTTACCTATCAAAATGGCATTAGCCCATCTATTTTTGTGTTCACTACAATAGGTCTTTTGGTTTTGATCTTTGTAACAATCAGTCTGATTGCGATCAAGACGGCAAGAAGTAATCCATCTCTGGCTTTGCGGAATGAGTAAGGACTAGATTTAAATTGATAGAATAGTTCAGGTTTAAGAATTCATATTTCAATAAATTGTTCACCATTTAGCGATAGTCTGCGGCTTCTTGCCGTATTGCATTTGAAGCTTCAAGCCTATCGCTTATCTTTTGACACAGTTTTTTGAAATTATACCTATGAGCCATAAGATACAGACCCTTTCAGGATATATCCACGAATACCAAAAATCAGTCCTTGAACCAGAAGCTTTTTGGGATCGCATTGCAGAGTCATTCCATTGGAAAAAGACATGGGAAAAAACGTTGGAATGGAACTTCGATGGCCCTGATGTGAAATGGTTTGTGAATGGAAAGCTCAATATCACAGAGAATATTTTTGAGCGATACCTACACACAAAAGGAGATACGCCAGCTATTCTTTGGGAACCTAATGATCCTAATGAAGAAGGCAGAACCATTACCTATAGTGAGCTCTATGAAATGACCAATCAGTTTTGTAATGCCATGGAAGCCCACGGTATAGGCAGGGGTGATCGGGTGATCATTTATATGCCCATGGTACCAGAGGCGGCCGTAGCCATGCTGGCTTGCGCCAGGATAGGCGCCATTCACTCCGTAGTATTCGCTGGGTTTTCGTCTAGTGCCTTAGCTGACCGAATCATTGACTGTTCGGCTAAGGCAGTGTTGACTTCAGATGGCAACTTCCGAGGAGCAAAGCAAATTCCGGTAAAGGCAGTGGTAGATGAAGCACTCGAGAAGTGTGACACCATAGAAAAAGTGATCGTCTACCAGCGCACGAATGATGAAGTGACAATGGTGGAAGGTAGAGACATTTGGTGGCATGATGCTATTGCAGGTCAGCCGACTGTGTATAAAGCACAAGAAATGGATTCAGAGGACATGCTCTTTATTCTGTACACTTCTGGTTCGACTGGGAAACCGAAAGGCGTAGTGCATACTACTGGCGGTTATATGGTCTATGCCCAATATTCATTCGAAAATGTATTTCAATACACGCAAGGGGATATTTATTGGTGTACAGCCGATATAGGTTGGATCACCGGACATAGCTACATCGTCTATGGACCGCTTTTAGCTGGGGCTACCACTTTGATGTTCGAAGGCGTACCCACTTTCCCAGATGCAGGTAGGTTCTGGGCAATTTGTGACAAATACAAAGTCAATCAATTCTATACTGCCCCAACTGCGATTCGTGCCCTACAAGCGTATGGGTTGGAACCATTAGAGCCATACAAACTTGATTCGTTAAAAGTGATAGGATCTGTTGGTGAACCGATTAATGAAGAGGCTTGGCATTGGTACCATGCCCATGTGGGGAAAGGGAATTGCCCATTGGTAGATACCTGGTGGCAAACCGAAACGGGAGGAATCATGATCTCTGCTTTGGCTGGAATCACACCAAATAAACCCGCTCATGCATCACTACCTCTCCCCGGTATTCAACCCGTAATCGTGGATGCTGAAGGCAAAGAGCTTACAGGGAATAACGTAGAAGGTAATTTGTGTATTAAATTCCCATGGCCATCGATGATCCGAACGACTTATGGCGATCATGAGAAGTGCAGGAATGTATATTTCTCTGCTTATAAAGGCATGTATTTTACTGGAGATGGTGCCAAACGGGATCACGATGGATACCTAAGAATCTTAGGTCGTGTCGATGACGTGATCAATGTATCTGGCCACCGTATGGGTACGGCCGAAGTTGAAAATGCGATCAACGAGCATCCAAAAGTTGTTGAATCTGCTGTAGTCGGCTATCCGCATGATGTGAAAGGGCAAGGCATTTACGCCTATGTCATTTGTGATATGGAAGGCCGAACAGAGGAAAGCCTTATTGCGGAGATCAAGGATACGGTGAGAAACATCATTGGACCAATCGCGAAGCCTGATATTGTGCAGATCGTTCCAGGCTTACCGAAAACGCGCTCAGGTAAGATCATGAGAAGAATCTTGCGCAAGGTAGCGAGTAAAGACATCTCTAATTTAGGTGATACCTCAACGCTGCTTAACCCTGAGGTTGTGGATGCAATTATTGAAGGGGCAGGAGTATAGTATTGCGATGTGCGTATTGCGTACTCGCATTACGTATTACGCACTACTCTGTACGAAATTTCAATTTCGCAACGGCTCCTCTCGGCCCACTCGCCCAAATAGCTTCCCCGTCTCTCGACACATCTACAGCATAATACTGTCCTTCCATAGGGGTATAGGCTTTGTCGCCTTCTTTAAAAAAGTCTGAACTTTCACGCCCAACAGCAAATACATAGTTCTTCCAAATCGCTACACCCGAACGATAGCCTTTCGGTTTCATACTCGACATCACGGGTAGCCAAGTGCGTCCTCCATTGGTGGTATAAGCGGCATTGATCGCTGTTAAAGAATCACCCCGATAATCTCCTCCGACCATTAATCCTTCCAGATCATTTTTAAAGTCGATCGAGAAAATGCCTTCTGTAGGCTCACCTGATTGGAGAGGGGAATTGGTCTTTTGCCA
>CBFHYE010000111.1:0-13361 GCA_965659985.1 Roseivirga sp.
CACCAGGCCAGATATATTGATCTTGGGCAAGGCGATATCAGGAGGGGTTTATCCTGTTTCTGCAGTTTTAGCAGATAATCGCATAATGAATGTGATCACACCAGGCACCCATGGCTCAACTTTTGGAGGGAACCCTGTAGCAGGTGCTGTAGCCACTACTGCATTAGAGGTTATCCGTGATGAGAAGCTTACTCAGAATGCTAGAAAGTTGGGCAATATCTTTAGGGATCGAATGAATAAGTTCATTGAAAAATCCAACTTAGTCACTTTGGTGAGAGGAAGAGGTTTATTAAATGCGATCGTCATCAACGATCATCCCTCCAGTTCTACGGCATGGGATATTTGTGTAGCCCTCAAAGAGAATGGGCTGCTAGCTAAACCTACTCACGGAAATATCATCAGGTTTGCACCCCCATTGGTCATGACAGAAGAGCAGTTGCATGAATGCTGTGATATTATTGAAAAAACGATTTCAGAATTTGAGTCTTAAGTATTGATTCATTCTAAACAAAAAGGTCAAGATTGATATATCTTGACCTTTTTTGTGCTTTACACTCGGAAATTTATAAATTGCAAAAGGGTTTAGGTATCCCTAAAATTTTTTGAACCAAAACACTTGTTATGCTTACTTCAACATACAGACGTATTTTGAATATCGTATGCCTATCTCTAGCCTTTGTTGCGCTGGGTGCGGGACTCTTCATGAAATATTCGAAACCCACGAAAATCCTTCAATCTCAGTTAAAGGATAATACTTTTGAATTGGTAGTCGACCGAGACACCCTCATTGAACGTGATTATTTTGTCGGAGAGCCAGATTGAGCTATTATCCTCTTCCAAATCTTCTTCTCATCTCTTGTAAACGCTGATTCTGATCAGGAGCTTCACCAACCTTAAAACTTCTGATGTTGAATACAAAACTCAACATGAAATACTGTGTGATGATCTCTGTTTGACTGTCTTCGATATAAGAACCATTAATTGTTCTTTTCACGTTTTGATTCTGCTTGAGCAGATCAAAAATCGTCAACTTCAATTCTGCCTTGTCTTTGATCAGTTTCTTGCCGATCTCGGCATTCCAGAGCACGAAATTTTGATCGAAACCATCATTAAGACCAGAGGTATAGGTATGACTCACTGTTGAGCGAAATACGATCCCTGGATTAAGTATTAAATTGAGCCTTAATCTTGTGGCTTGATTTACATATTGATTGTTGTTAGCGATTTGTGTGGTATTGGTGACGTCGCTAAAGCTTGTGTTACTAGAAAGTGTAAAATCCACATTTTCATTGATGTTGCTACTGAAGACCAGACCCATGCCAACCGTTGGTGCTTGAGCATAATTGAGTACATTATTGATCTTTTCAGGTGTGCGATTATAAGAGAAATTTGCCGTAAAATTTAAATTCGACTTTAGTACCCCAATGGGTAAACCATAAGCAAGGAACGACCTTAACGAAAGGTAGCCGCCCAAGTTCTCTGGTTTAATATAACGCGCGCCAGGTTCCAAGGTGATGCCGTCCACATCAATTGGTCTGGCCCCTGCTACCGTGGTGTTGTTTCCGATATAATTATCAGAAAAGCTACCAGAAAGTAATGAGAAGAAGGTTCTGGAGCTCTCCATATCGATCTGATTATATCGGATCGTTGCTACGTGAGTGTAATTCTGATCTAGCAGTGGATTTCCTGCAGTAATATTTAGTGGGTCCGAGTTGTCAAGCACATTTTGCAGCTGAGCAAGACTTGGTGGACTCGTGCGTGCCCGATAATTGAAATTGAACGATTTACCTCTATCAAACCTGAACCTGTACACCAGATTCGGAATGAAATTATTGAAAGTTCTTTTGACTTCACCTTCGGTAGGAAAAGTCTGCTGATTGTCTAACTCGGCCGACTGATAACTTGCTCTTAGCGTTAGAATGCCTTTATCACCACGCAGATTATAGCCCATTGTAGCCAAATGAGTGAGGTAATTGTTTTCGAAAGTATTAGAGAGTAGGGGATTGAGATCTGTGTAGTCTCCAACAGATTCATTGAAATCATAGGCTTCTTTTTCAGAATCATTGAATTGATAACCATAACGATATGTCCATAATAATTGGCTGCGCTCAGTAATTGGTTCTGTATAGGTCGCAGTTGCGGCAAGACTTAAGCCGTTCTGGTCTAAGGTAGATTCTTGGTTAAAAGGAACTTCGGGTCTGTTCGTATTGTAAAAGATGTTTTCTGACAGAAGTGTCGCATCACCACCATTTTGACTAAAATTCGTATTCAAGTTGATGGAAAATGTTCTTCCTCTTTTTTCAAATCTATGGCGCCAAAGTAGGTTGTTGCTGATGTTGTAAGCACCAAGTTCTGAGCTATTTAGGGTGGTGGTTTCATTTAGTGGATTGCCATTTAAATCTGTGAAACCTTGTAAAAGACTGCTGCCGTTGTTCTCTTGAAAGGTAAAACGTGGACGCATAATAATCGAGTTCCGTTCATCGATCTGATATTCTATGGTAGCACTCACTCGGTGATTGGTATTGCGACTTTCATTGAGTGAATTCTCTTCGTAAGTCTGTCCTTCGTTTTGCGGAATGGTAAACTCTCTAAAGAGTGATGAATTAGCACTATTGTCAGCTTGGTTGAAAAAGTAGCTTGTGCTTACCTTAAAAGCTCCACCATCTTCAAAAGAGTAATTCACTCCAACTGCACTTGTTTCTGAGATACCTGGAGTTTGGCCAACAAGGAAATCATTGGTGCCACCGCCACCCGCTCCTCGACCGCCAGTTCCACCGCCTCCACGGCCACCCGCTCCTCGACCTCTGCCCCCTCGACCGCCACCTGCCGTTATCCCTAAGAGATCACTCGTTGAGAAGTTTTGAATGTTAATGTTATTCGTTTGTCCTAAAATGGTTGTGCGAGATTTCGGCCTGAAGAGGTTGATGCTTCCACCAACATTGTAAGTTTCATCTGTTCCTGCTCCGGCATAAACTTTTCCGAATTCTCCATTGCGCATGCTGGCTCTTGTGATGATATTGAGTGTTTTTGAGGTTTCACCATCCATGAATCCTGTAAATTGAGCTTGATCGCTAGCCTGGTCATAAACTTGTATGCGCTCAATTATATCTGCGGGAAGGTTTTGCAAAGCTGCATTCGGGTCGTCTCCAAAGAATTCTCGACCGTCAACTAAGACCCTAGCCACATTTTCACCTTGGGCTTGAACCTGTCCATTTTGAACTGTGATGCCCGGCATTTTTTCTAAAAGATCCCCTGCTGTTGCATCCGGATTTACTTTAAAGGCATTGGCGATCATTTCGGTGGTATCACCATTCTGAATCACGCGATTTGCCAGTCCTTCAACGGTGATATCATCTAAGGATTTAGTATCTAATGCCATGAGAATAGGACCGAGGTCGGTTGACTTATCTTTTACCTCTAGACCTACCTGAAACGTCTTGAATCCAACAAACCTTATCGCAAGTTGGTAATTTCCATTCACAACGCTGGTGATACGAAAATTTCCATTTTCATCTGTTGACCTGACTTTTATTGTGGAGTCTGCTTCGTTCAGCAAGATCACTGTCGCTTGTTTTAAGGCCTTCTGTTCAGTACTATCCAAAACAGCACCCTTGATCACCCAATATTGAGCCTGAGAGGATAGTGCGAGCAGGCAACCGAAAAGCAATGTAAAGAATAGTCTCATAAGTTGAAGAATGCTCTTTAGACGGCATTCTTTAGAATAGGTTTAACTTTGGCCTAAATACATTTAAAATGACATCAGAAGAAAGACCTTGGATACTCGGAGCACATATTGGAACCTTGATAGGCTATACCGTAGCGCTGGGTAGTTTTTTAGTTCCTTTATTTATTTGGCTCACGAAGAAAGATGAGTCAGCGCTTATTGCAGAACATGCAAAAGCTTCATTGAATTTTCAAATCTCTATGGCCATCTATTTTATTTTTGCCGGCTTATTAGCCATCCTTGTAATCGGCATTCCCTTCTTGATCATCATTCCCTTAGTCAATCTTATTTGTGTAATTTTGGCAACAATTGAAGCAGATAAGGGTAATCTATATAGCTATCCATTCACCATTAAATTTGTAAAGTAAAGCAATGAACATTAGGCCAAGAAGAAACAGAAAATCGGCTACGATCAGAGCGCTAGTTGAAGAAACTAAAGTAACAACTGATGACTTTATCTTTCCCTTGTTTTTACTTGAAGGTGAGAATGATGCGATTGAAGTAGATTCTATGCCCGGCATTTATAGATTGGGAATTGAAAAAATGCTCCATGAAATAGAAGCTTGTCAAAAACTCGGAATAAGGTCTTTCGATGTTTTCCCGGTCGTAGCGGAGCATTATAAAGATAAAACTGCAAGCAGATCATTTGATGCTGATTTCTTTTATCAAAAGGCACTCGCAAGGATTAAGTCAGAATTTCCTGAAGTGGCTTTGATGACAGATGTAGCACTAGACCCTTACAATTCGGATGGTCATGATGGCATAGTAGCTGAAGATGGAAGAATCCTGAATGATGAAACCCTCGAAGTATTGGGTAAGCAGGCCCTTTCTCAGGCTCATGCTGGCGCTGATATTATAGGTCCCTCTGATATGATGGATGGACGAGTTGGTTTCATTCGGGATGTTTTGGATAGCAATGGATACAAAGAGGTTTCTATTATGTCTTATACAGCCAAATACGCCAGTGCATACTATGGCCCGTTTAGAGATGCCTTGGATTCCGCACCTAAAAGCGGAGATAAAAAGACTTATCAAATGAATCCTGCCAATCAGCGCGAGGCGCTTATTGAAGCCGATCTCGATGTAGAGGAGGGGGCTGATTTTTTGATGGTAAAACCAGCACTAGCTTATCTCGATGTGATCAAGTTGCTAAAGGATAATTATAGCCAACCTATTGCTGCATACAATGTCAGTGGTGAGTTTGCCATGCTCAAAGCAGCATCGGAAAGAGGCTGGCTTGATTACGATAAAGTAATGCCAGAAACTCTACTCAGTATTAAAAGGGCAGGAGCCGATATTATCTTGACCTACCACGCCAAAGAGTTTGCTACAATGTTAAGTGAAGTTTGATCTCTTAAGCGAACGATTCGTTTCTCCCAAGTTTCTTCAGCATCTGGCCATGGGCTTTCAGGGCACCGTAAAAGGTCTCTTTGCAATTATATGGCAAACCATATTCTTTTGCCTTAGCCTCAACGATCTTGCTGATCTTTTTATAATGCACGTGGCAGATATTAGGGAATAAATGATGTTCGATCTGAAAATTCAATCCACCGACATACCAACTGAATAATTTGCTATTAGGCGCAAAGTTTGTTGTAGTATAGAGCTGATGAACCGCCCAGTTGTTCTCCATATTTCCTTTCTCATCAGGCATAGGATATTCTGCCGTAGGCATAACATGAGCTGGCTGAAAGATCATACCTAAAGCCAATCCAGTAATGTAATGCATAATGAAAAAGCCGATTAGTATGATATACCAAGGCGCTTGAATGAAGATCATTGGAATGATCAAAGCATAACCGTAATAAAGAATTTTTGAAAGGATAGTTTCTACAAGAACTCCATTATACGTTCTCTTTTGCGTTTTCAGAAGGCCCATTTGCTTGTAGCGGTAGAGCTGTCTAAAATCTTTGGTTGTCAACCACAGGAATGTCATCATTCCATATAAAAACCAGCCGTAAATGTGCTGATGCTTATGCACTTTCAATAAAGGGGCATGAGGAGATAACCTCATCAATTTACCTGGGTCAATATCTTCGTCCATACCTTCAATATTGGTATAAGAGTGGTGAAGAACATTGTGCTGTATTCTCCAATTGAATGAACTGGCACCTACCATATTCATTACATAGCTTAAATATTTATTCACATATTTATTTCTTGAATATGCGCTATGGTTGGCGTCATGCATAATAGATAAACCGATACCTGCAGTACCAAAACCCATAAAAACCCACATGAGCAATACTAACCATGTGTTGGTGACGACACCAAATAACATTAAGAAATAGGGTACAAAGAATAAGCCGAACATGAAGATGGTTTTGATCACCATATTTGTGTTGGCGTATGTTGAAATATTTTTTGAATCGAAATATTCTCTTACGGAACTTCTCAAGTCAGAGATAAAGTCTTTTTGATTAGTTCTTGAAAATCGTATTGTTTTATAACTCATTCATTAGGATTTAGCAGTCAGACGAACTGTTTGTCATTGTTGTTTAAAATCTAATACACGATTTTTAAAAAACAAAGATACAAGAAAATTAGTTAAGTAGGGTTTTGATATCCTAAAGCTCTTGTTCTCTCTCTAGCATTAGTACTGATGATTGAGGTACGATAAATAGCTTCTCTCCTTCATAAGCCACTTCAATAGCTCCATTTTGAAGAAATAATGCGAGATCACCCTCTTGAGCTTGAAGTGGAATATACCTGACCTTCTCATCATGATCTTTCCAATATTCATCTTCTTCCGTTGGCATTGGTATTGGATAACCTGGGCCCACTTTGATGATATAACCGCTTCTTACTTTTTGTTTTTCTTCTACCCCGGGAGGTAAATACAGTCCGCTTTCCGTTTTCTCAGAAGATTTTTTTGGTTTGATAAGTATACGATCTCCAACTACAATAAGCTTTCGTAGCCTGTTATCTGAGGTCAATTCCATTGGGCTTCGGTTTAGTTCAAATATAGTAAGGGCAGGTTAATCTTCAGATTTATCGAGAATGCGTTGATCAATTTGTTTGGTTGTTTTCGCGCCTAACTTCTTGATGTTTTCGGCTCTACGCACCAAGTTGCCAGTACCATCATAGAGCTTTTTCATAGATTCTTTATAGGCTTTGTCAGTTTGCTCAATGTGTTTACCCACATTTTTAAGATCTTCTGTAAAGGCAACGAACTTATCATAGAGTGCGCCACCTTGTCTGGCGATTTCCATAGCGTTTTTATTTTGATACTCTTGCTTCCAAATAGAAGATATGGTCCTGAGGGTTGCGATGAGTGTAGTGGGGCTCACGATCACAATATTTTTACTGTAGGCTTCATTAAATAACTCTGGGTCGTGCTGTACGGCTAAAGTAAATGCGGGCTCTATTGGAATAAAAAGGAGCACAAAGTCTAGACCTTCAACCCCGTAAAGATTCTGATAGCTTTTTTCACTAAGCCCTTTTACATGTGCCTTGATCGAATTGATGTGCATCTTCAATTGCGAGAGCTGCTCATTCGGCTCTTCCGCATTGGCCATTCGTTCATAGGCGATCAAAGAGACTTTTGAGTCAACAACTATATTTTTATTATCAGGCAGATGCACGACTACATCGGGTTGATAACGTTTGCCGTCTTCACCAACTTCCGAGACTTGCGAATCATACTCGCGACCTTTTTCAAGGCCTGACTTTTCTAAGATGCGCTCCAAAATAACTTCACCCCAATTTCCTTGTGCTTTCGTGTCTCCTTTAAGCGCTTTTGTGAGGTTTTCTGCTTCTTTTGTGATTTGCTTATTAAGGTCACTTAATAACTTGATCTGTTCGACCAAACCTGCATTGCGCTCTGCATTTTGCTTATTGGTATCTTCTACCTTTTTCTGAAATTCACCAATGCGTTCTTTTAAAGGCGATAGTACTTCGGCTAAGTTCGTCTTGTTCTGCTCAGCAAAACGTTTGCCTTTTTCCTCGAAGATCTCATTGGCTAGAAGTTTAAATTCTTGATTGAATTTTTGATTGAGCTGCTCGATCTCTTCCTTCTGGGTTGAAAGTTTTTCCTGAAGGTTTTTGTGATCTGACCTCAAGTAGGCTAATTGATTACTGAGCTCACCTTTTTCGGTCCTTTCGTTATTCAATGCCTCTTTGAGCTCATCATATTCCTTACTGATCAAGCTCTGCTTCTCTTGTGCATGAATTAATTCTTGTTCAATTTTATCTATATCTGGACCATCGGTTTTCCTAGATTTCCCGACTAACCAGCCTATGATTCCGCCTAAAACAACTCCTGAGATCAACCAAACTATTTCCATTAAGCTTATTCTTTACACAAATATATTCCTTAAGTCTTTGCCAGACTGACCTTAACGCATGTTTTTTAACTAAATCTATCAGATGTTTCTTATGCTAGTGCACCGCAATTTTATCCAAGATAATTACCCCTTTTTGCGTCTTGTCAAAAACTAGTGAAATGCGGCTCAGTGCATTTTTATCAAAATCTACATTTTGTTGGGTCAGTCTATCTATGTTGAAGAAAAAGGTCTGATATACCGGTTCCGATGTTTTGTTAGTCTGCAGGCTTTTGTTTTTGTAAATATCTACCGTTAGTTGAGGTTGTAATAAGGCATAGCTGCTCAAATCAAACTTGATCTGTTTTCCTGAACGATCTTCTAGTTCAATGCTCAGATTAATAGGTTCAGGTGCCTTTTCTTCTTCCTCTTCTTCCTCCTGTTCATTAGCTGAATTACTCTCATTTTGATCTTCACCCTCCTCGTTTATTGCCTCTTCATTTTCCGATTTTTTAAGTTCCTCATCTCTTTCTTTATCTGGGTAGCTGCTTTCTTTCGATTCAGCTATTTCCATGGTGAGAAAACTCACGTTTTCTATTGTGAAGTCTTCTGGAAAGATGAGTGTGTAGCGTGCCGTATCCATGGGGTAGGCGGTACTGTCCCAACCTAAATAAGCTCCTCGAGTCCCTTTATTACCGTACTTCATGCTCACAAGTTGCTCACGCCAAACAGTCAGATGCTCTCCTGAGATCTCAATTCCATTTTGAGCACTCGTCAAATCTAGGTCTTCATCATATGTAGTGAGTTTTTGCCAATTGCTCGCTTCAAATTGATTTAAATAGATGGTTTTTGGTAGCCAATCACTTCCTGAACGATAGTCTTTGAATAGTGCTTCATATTGAGACTGCCCTTTTAATGTTCTAAGTAAAAAAGCATTGATGAATACCTTTCCTATGGTCAATTGGTCCTCCATCGGTATTAGGGCCTCAAGGTTTAGAAGTGAAGCCCATGGTTGTGGGCTGTCTTTGTTGCCCCATGAGGTATTGAATTGTCCATGGTTGGCTCCATATACGTAAAGGGCCGATTTGAAATATTCAGAAGAATCCGAAAAGGTCAATCGTTCATACTGTCGGAGTCCGGAGAATGATTGAACGTCTCCATCATTAGAGCCATGAATGACAAAGTAATTTACATCTTCGAGCGGTGTGCTCACTTCGGCTGGTTTGTATTGGCCGTCTACTGGCGCAATTGACACCACAGATTTGATATTAAAACCAAAATCAAATTCTTCTTTAGCATCATCAGGATAGTATTCTAATTGATTTAGAAAGGCAGCAACAGCTGCTGCTTCTCCTCCTCTTGAATGGCCCATAATGGCAATTTGATCCATGTCGACTTTTTGAAAGAAAGGATTCTCAGGCTCGGTATTCCATGACCTCCATTCCTGCAAGTGTTTCAGCATGAGCCAACCTCTTGCATCATTTTCTTCATCGAGGCCATCAGTAAGAACATCTGTCCAGCCGCTATTGATGAAGTTTTCATCTACGCTCACCAAGATGATGCCGTGACTAGCCAAGAGTTCACCTAAATAGGCATATCCTTCATCAGAATAATCGAACATGCCGTGGTTACCATGTACGATCAAGGCTAGAGGAAAAGGCCCTTCTCCTTCAGGATACCAAACACGACCATTGATGGGAAGCGCGGTATCATCGAAACCCCAGTACCAGGTGCGTAATTTCCCTGAGAGTCCTTCCCAATTGTCAATAAGACGAGAGCCATCTACCGAATCAGTTGTAATGGTCATATCGGTTGAAAATGCAGGTCGGTGGAGATCTTTTCCGCTTCCATACGACATGGTTTTTACTGCATATGTCCCAGGTAAGCCAGGATTGTTGAGGCTGATTTGATCTGGAGAATATTCAGCCGCTAAGCTGGCATTGATGAACTGAGGATCCTGTTCAAATCCTGTATCGAATGCCCAAATTAACCCCCATACAAGGCCTGATAAGCCTATAGCAAGGCCTAAATAGGCTACAATTTTTTGTCGAAGTGTATTGTGAGCTCTTGTTCTTTTAGAAAGTGTATAGATTCCGCCTCCCGCGAAGCCGGCAAATACAAGGACAAAAAGTGGGAATTGCCAGCTCAGAGATCCTTGACCAAAAGCCAGTGACATGAGCAGGTAAGTGCCTGGCAAAACCCAAATTAGCGGCTTTGGAAGTTTGATTAATAGTTTGTGCAATAGAACTGTCAAACCTCCGAGCAAGATTGCTGCTAAAGGGATGATGAGTATTGGGAAAATGCCAAACCAAGTTTTTGGCGCAATGAGAAAGAATGCACTTGATACAATGAGCCAAATAATCAAGGATGAAGTTGCAATGGCTTTAGCAGCTCCTTTAATCGCAACACTACCTGGTCTTACTGAAAAATAAAATAGACTTATGTGCTTTTTGACGTTGTTAAAAAATGCCTTCATGAATTCTTAAAGCTGATTCTGCTTTAAGATAGCAAATCATCTTTGCTCTACACCGTGGCAATGCATTTCAGTTCGATCGCAATAGGGGTTGGGAGTTTGTTGATCTCAACTGTCGTTCTACATGGTTGATTGTCCTTGAAATACTCTGCATAGATCTTGTTATATGTTTTGAAGTCATCATCCATATTTGTTAAAAAGACAGTGACATCAACCAATTTATCCCAACTACTACCAGAGGCTTCTAGTATCAATCTGACATTCTTAAAAACACTATGGCATTGTGCTTCGATATCGTAGGAAACAATTTCGCCATCTGCATTCAACTCAACACCAGGGATCTCTTTGCTATCTCGAGCACGGGGCCCAACACCCGAAAGGAATAACAGGTCTCCTACTTTTCGGGCATGAGGATAAAGGCCTACCGGCTTCGGTGCTTTGTCACTGTTGAATTTGTCCATTATAGCTTTTGATTAAGTGAATTAGCTATTCATAAGGTCTTCAATTTCTTCCACCTCGATCGGAATATCACCCATCAGATTCAAATGCCCTTTCTCTTGGATCATCAGATCATCTTCTAGTCGAATACCGATTCCCTCAGCAGGGATATAAATACCAGGCTCAATAGTGAACACCATGCCCGGTTTGAATTCTGTGTAAATACTTGCTACGTCATGCACATCAAGACCAATATGATGAGAAGTGCCGTGCATAAAATACTTTTTGTATGCTGGCCAATTTGGATCTTGATTCTTTACATCATCCATAGTTAATAAACCAAGATCGATCAGTTCCTTTGTCATCAATTCACCCACTTGCTTGTGGTACTCCGGAATGCTATTTCCAGGAATTAATAATTTTTCGGCTTCATTTTTCACCCTTAGTACCGCATTGTAGACTGATTTTTGCCTTTCTGTAAAGCGGCCATTCACTGGGATGGTTCTTGTCATGTCCGACATGTAATTGGCATATTCCGCACCTACATCCATCAAGAGCAGATCACTATCCTTTAGTTTATCACAATTGTCCACATAGTGGAGTACACAGGCATTTCCTCCACCAGCAATGATTGGCGTATAAGCAAAGCCTTTTGATCGGTTGCGCACAAATTCGTGTTGATACTCAGCTTCGACTTCAAATTCCCATACCCCTGGTTTAACGAAGTCTAAAATTCTTCGGAACCCACTTTCAGTGATTTTACATGCCTTTTGCATGATCTCGATCTCACGCGGTTCTTTGCGAGTACGGAGGTCATATATAATGGGGGCTAGTCTTTCGTATTCGTAGTTAGGATAAGTTTCTTTACACCATTTAACAAAACGGTCAGAGCGTGTCTCTACATCTGTTGCATTGCGAATGTGCTCATTTGTGTAGAGGTAGACGTTGTCCGTTTCGGCTAAAACAGTTTTTAGCATCAGCTCAAACTTTTCGAGCCATTGAATATTTTTTACCCCAGATTCTTCTGTAGCCTCCTCTTTCGTGTATTTATGTCCTTCCCAAACAGCGATGTGTTCGTTGGTTTCTGTCAAAAAGAGCATTTCTCGCATTTCCTCATTGGGGAAATCAGGCGCCATGACCAAAATGCTAGAATCCTGATCAATGCCTGACAAATAGAGCAGATTGCTGTTTTGCCTAAAAGGCATCGTGCCATCCGCGTTGGTAGGCATTACATCATTTGAACATACCACGACTACTGAATTGGGTTTCAGTTTGGCGGCAAGTTTGGCTCTGTTTTGAATAAACAAGTCTTTTCCGATCGCTTCGTATCTGTTCATAGGTTCTTTTAAGAATGGAGCCCTAAATAACGAGGAAATTGCTAGAAATCGAAGTGTATTAAGCTTCTTTTAGGTCAGGAATAGGAATTTCATACCCGCACTTGAAGTGGCCTTCAGGGCATGCCTTTGTACCATGAAGCCCACATGGCCTGCAAGGGAGTTCGCTTGTCACTTCCAATATTTTTGAATCATCCGATAAAGGACCAAAACCAAACTCTGGAACCGTTGAACAGAAGATGGCTGTAGTGGGAGCATTCATTGCTGAAGCCAAATGCATGGGTGCACTGTCATTTACGTAGTTCATCGCGGCATCCTTCATCAGCGCAGCAGACTCTAAAAGATTAAGTTGACCACATAGATTCACAGCATCATCTCTTTGAGAAGTTGAAATGATCTCATTACAGAGCGTTTTGTCACCCGGAGCCCCAATCAAATAAATATTTATACCATTCGGTATTTTATTTATCAATTCTACCCACTTCTCTTTAGGCATTTGCTTCGTAAACCAAACAGAGGCTGGTGCCAAGCATACAAACTTGCCCGACTTTAGATCATCTACATTTTCAAAGTCAGCTAAGGTAGGGTGAAGCTTGGGTCGTTCAGCTGGGCCAGTTGTTATGCTCTCAATCAGCTTTTGATTACGTTCAACTTCATGCAGTCCATTATTTACCTGATGAGGCACTTTTACATCAAAGGCCCAAGAAAATGGATTCTTATCATAGCCAATTTTCCTCTTGGCCTTCGAAAAAGCAGTTAAGAAGCCTGAATTAGCAAAACGCTGTACATTGATCACGTAGTCGTAGCGTTCTTTTCGAATGCCTTTAAGGAGTTTGAGCAAGTTTTTGTATTTACCTTCTTTTTTCTCCCACACGAGCAATTTATGAATGAAAGGATGCTCTTTGAATAGGCTATCATTGCCCTTTCTCACCAAGTAATCGATTTGCCCATTTGGATAGGTCTGTTGCAGTTTTTCCAATATTCCCGTGGCCAAAATCGCATCACCGATAAAGGCAGTTTGGATGACCAAAAACTTGACTTTCGAAGTATCCATTTCGTAAAGCAAATATACTATAAATGTCTTCTCCAATAATCAATTAATGGGTTTCTAAGCCAGTGAATTCTAGTAT
>CBFHYE010000112.1:0-17648 GCA_965659985.1 Roseivirga sp.
TCGCGTTCATTTTGGGCAAGGATCTGCTCATCGGTCATCTCCTCCTCTTCTACCTCGATGCCATATTTTTCAGCGAGATATTTCAGCGCCTCTATGTAATTGATCCCTTCAACCTCCATGACAAAGGAAATGGCGTCACCACCTTTTCCGGAAGAAAAGCATTTGAAGATCTCTTTTGATGGGCTTACATAAAAAGAAGGTGTCTTTTCATTAGTGAATGGGCTCAGCGCACGATAATTACTACCCACTTTCTTTAAACTCACAAAATCACCAATCACATCAATAATATCGATTCGGTTCTTTATCTCCTGTATGGTAGAGTCGCTTATCGCCATAGAAATTCAAATATAAGTTAGCTTTTGGCAGCTGAACTATTATCTGTCATTGATGTTAAGTAAAAAGTCAAACTAATGCATTTTATTTGCACACAAATTTAACCCCATGGAGCTAACGAAAGAGAACGTACTGAAGGCCCTTAGCCATGTTGATGATCCAGACATCAAGAAGGATCTGGTAACACTCGGTATGATCGAAAACATTAAGATCGATGGCGATCATTTATCATTCACGGTCATGCTCACCACCCCAGCTTGCCCGTTGAAAGAGTTGATCAAGAACAATTGTCTTGAAGCTATTGAAGAGCACATTGGATCGGGTATAACTGTGGATATCGAAATGAGCTCTCATGTTACGACCACTCGTGATCAGGGCCCATTGTTGCCGGGGGTCAAAAACATTATTGCGGTAGCCTCTGGTAAAGGAGGTGTTGGCAAATCAACAGTTACGGCAAACTTGGCCGTTTCTTTGGCACGTTCGGGTGCTAAAGTTGGTGTCATCGATGCAGACATCTATGGGCCATCTATGCCCACAATGTTTAACTGTGAGCACGAGCAACCTGGGATAAAGCAGGAAGATGGAAAGAACAAGATCATTCCGATTGAGCAATACGGTGTAAAACTGATCTCTATTGGTTTCTTAACACCTGCCGAAAATGCAGTCGTATGGAGAGGGCCAATGGCAAGTAGTGCGCTCAAGCAATTTATAGCAGATACAGAATGGGGAGAACTCGACTATTTATTGATAGACCTACCTCCAGGAACTAGTGACATTCACCTTACCCTTGTTCAAACAGTACCAGTAACAGGAGCAGTGATCGTAACCACTCCTCAAAAAGTAGCCTTAGCAGATGCACAAAAGGGCCTGAATATGTTTCAACAGCCGCAGATCAACGTACCTGTGCTTGGTGTAATTGAAAATATGGCGTACTTTACTCCTGAAGAATTGCCTAATAACAAGTATTATATATTTGGTAAAGAAGGCGGTAAAGAATTGGCTGAGAAGTTTGATGTGCCTTTTATTGGTGAAATTCCACTGGTACAAGGTATACGCGAAGGAGGAGATTTGGGGTATCCAGCCATAATGAGAGAGGGCCCTGCATCAGAAGCGTTTGAAAATATAGCGGAAAAGACTGCACAGCAAATCGCCATAAGAAATGCACAGCAGGCCGAAACCAAAAAGGTAGAATTAAAAGTATAATAGATATGTTAGATAGAATTGAAGCCGCTTTAGAGAAGATCAGACCATTTCTGATCGCTGATGGTGGAAATGTGAAGGTGATAGAAGTCACGAGCGATCATGTATTGAAACTGGAGCTCGAAGGAGCTTGCGAAACCTGTCCAATGTCCCAAATGACGATGAAGGCTGGCATCGAAGAAGCGATCAAGCGTGATATTCCGGAGATTAGAGAAGTTGTGGCTATCAACGCGACACCAGTTCAATAAAATTGACAAAACGTATTTGAAAAGTGCTCTACTGAATAATCAGTAGAGCACTTTTTTTATCCCCCTTTTTTTTAGACTTTCACCCACTTTATTATTCTTTATCTTTACGCCAGATTAATAAAATTTATCTTCACCTAAAGCGTTAATACCGCGATGAGTAAAAAACCTTTTACATTACTGAGTTTTCTCAAAAATGTCGGCCTAATGGTGGGTATAGGTGGGCTTTTATTGGTTTTCTTTTTCTATATATACTTACCCGCTTCTACTAATCATAGCGAAACGATTACGGTACCAGATGTTGAAGGCTTGGCTTTTGAAGCTATTGACGATGTATTGACCAATCGTGACTTGAGGTATCAAGTGACTGTTGATTCAGGTTATTCAGAAGACCTTCAACCCCTTGCTATTTTAAGTCAGAACCCAAAACCAGGTTCTAAAGTGAAGGAAAATCGTATGGTTTACCTGACCTTGAATGCCAAAGTCCCTCCACAAGTGAGAATGCCTAATTTGATCGGTACTGACTCTCAAAATGCTGAGGACATTCTTGAGAGCAACGGACTCAAACTAGGTAACATTTCCTATGTGCCAGATAGACGATTAAATGCTGTCATTGAACAACGCATGAATGATGAAGAAATTGACCCTAACACTTTGATCTATAAAGGTTCAACGATCGACTTGGTCATTGGCAATGGAGAAGGTAATCAGCGTTTTGCTATGCCAGACTTTATAGGCAGAACCTTGGAAGAAGCTCGATTCCAAATTAGTGCTTCAGGCCTTAAACTTACAGAGATCTATTACATTCAAAATGACACAGTAAGTGGTCCGCACGTTTACAAACAACTTCCTCCTGTTGGCAGAGAAATCCGAACAGACGACTTGGTGGAAATCTGGATCAATCAGGAAGACCCTGATAAAGAAGAATCGGGCAATTGATTAAATGCGTTTTCTTGCGACCATATGGATGCTACTCTTAATCTTTTCTGTGAGAGCGCAGATCGTAGAAATTCCATTGACCAAGAAAAACACGGTGCAAAAGCCCTTAATCAACGCGCCTTTATCTGAGTCTACACAAAACATTCAATCACTTCCTTTTTGGGATGACTTTTCTACCTCCTACCTATGGCCTGATAGCTCGAAATGGATCAATGCAGAAAATGTCCGCATCAGTAATTCAACAGGGATCAATGCTCCGACATTGAATGTCGCTGTTTTTGATGGTGTAGACGCCTTTGGTTCCCCCTATAATGCCAATACACTGATCAATGGAAAGAGTGATAGCCTCACCTCTTGTTTGATCGATCTTTCTCAATTGGGCAATGATCAGGCAGACTCAGTTTATCTCAGCTTTTTTTGGCAACTGAACGGACGAGGTGAAATACCAGAAGAGAACGATTCTATCGTTCTTGAAGCAAAAGGACCAGACAATACATGGACCAGGATCTGGTCACAAAAAGGAGGAATTGCTAATGAGAATACGGAATTTAGACAAGAGCTGATTAAAATACCACAATCCCTTTGGCATGCTGAGTTTCAATTCAAATTCCAGGCCTATACCAACCTCACAGGCCCCTTTGACACTTGGCTGATCGACTACATTTTTCTGAATAAAAGTCGATCTACTATTGATATTGCTTATCTCGATAGAGCATTGACCAGAAGACCTTCTTTTCTCACCGCTCCTTACACTGCCATGCCTACTGAGCAATTCTTTTCTGACCCACAAAAATATGTAACGGAGACCAACTCGGAATTCTATAACCTCAACAGAGTATTTCAACCTATACAATATTCTACGATTGTGAGAGAGTTATTAAGCGGTTCAGAAATAGAAAGACTTAATGATGCCATCTTGGCCAACCCCTTGCCGGGAGCATTCGAAAGAAGAGAATTCACTTCTCCTGCCTTGAACTCCACACTACTTGACCCCAATGCAGATTCACTATTTTTAGAAACAAGCTATTTTATCAACTCAGGTGACACCTATTTTATCGAAAACATCGATGCTAATGGTGACACGACCTTTGCATTCAATGTCGATTATCGCGTGAACGACACCGTTAAAATGGTCACTGTGCTCAAAGACTATTATGCATATGACGATGGCCAGCCTGATTTTGCGGCTGGAATCAACCAGAGAGGTGGGCAACTGGCTTATCGCTTTTTTGCTGAAGAACGGGCGCTACTTACACATGTAGACATTAACTTTCCATTGACTCAGCAGGCTGGTCAACCGATTCAGCTTTTCGTGAGAAATGAACTAGACAACGACCCAGAATCAGTTTTATATCAAAATTCATATAGCGTATTGAGATCAGAAGGTATTGGAGACATGAGGAGTTATGAGTTAGATACTCCTATCTATGTGCAAGACACCTTCTTTATCGGTTTTATCCAGGCTACAAATGAATTCTTGGCTGTTGGGCTCGACAAGCACAATGACAGCGGCAGCGAAATGTTCTATAATGTATCTGGCCAATGGCAACCCAATGAATTTGTAGAGGGTAGTTTTTTAATGAGACCACGCTTCGATAAGGAGATTGCTCGAAATTTCCCCAATCAAGGTGGAGAAGCAATTGCGGATATTAACATTTTTCCAAACCCAAGTACGGGTAGGTTTTACATTCCTGGAGAAGTCAAGCAAGTGCAAGTGTTTGATAACTATGGCAACCGACAACCCTTCTTTCTTGATGATCGCCAAAGAGGTATTTGGGTAGACTTATCTAAAAACAAAAAAGGCATATATTTGCTCAAATTTTTTATTGATGGCAAACCCGTTGCCAAGCGGGTTATTTTATCAAACTAATATGAAAGAGATCAGCGCTTCCGATTTGATCAAAAGAAAGGCGTTAGGAGAAGAACTTATACTCATAGACGTAAGAGAAGAATGGGAATTTGATGAGGAGAACTTAGGCACAAAATGTTGCCCTCTTGGTGAACTACCACTATTCTTAGAAGAGCTTTCTGATTTTAAGCAACAGGAGATCATCGTATTCTGTAAAACTGGAGATCGTTCTAAAAAAGCACAGAAGTTCCTTTTTAAAAATGGCTTCTTGGAAGTGACAATGTTAGCTGGCGGACTAGAAGCCTACCGAGCAGCAATCGCTTAGAATAGCTTCATCCAATCTCGCGCAGCTTCATTCTGAAAGACTTGTATTCCCAATCGGGCGGCAGCTTCTACATTTGCCAATTTATCATCAATGAATAGACAGTTTTCAGGGGACAGTTGATGGTCATTTAAAATGATTTGCCAAGCACCAGGTTCTGGCTTTCGTTCTCCTATCTCTTGCGACAGATATACTTCTTTGAAAAATGAGTTTACAGTCCGTCCTCCACTCATATATTCAAATACACGGTTGAAAAAACGGATATGGATATCATTGGTATTGCTCATGACATAGAGGTCATAATCAGAAGATAAACGATCTAGTAATTCGATCTTGTCTTTATCTATTCTTCCCAACATGGCATTCCATGCAGCATCGATCTGCTCTTCGGGTCCAGTGTATTCAAACTCTTCTCTGATCTTTGCTCGAAAAGTAGGGTCATCGATCTTACCGATTTCATAATCCTTGAAAAATTCAGCTTTGGCAAAAGACTTGATCTCTTCTTCACTTCTTTGAAATAACGTTGAGAACGCTTTAGTAGTGGCGGTTTCATCGAGGTCAATGATCACGCCACCGAGATCGAAAATGAGATGATTTATTTTAGAGAAGTCGAGCTGCATTTGCTTTTTTAATTTGGCGCAAATATGTAACATTGCAATCCAATTTTCAAAGGTCTGAGAAGAACTTTGGATAGGGCCTATAACTCAGTTGGTTAGAGTATCTGACTCATAATCAGAAAGTCCCTGGTTCGAGCCCAGGTGGGCCCACCTAAAAATCAGACAGTTACGAAAGTGACTGTCTTTTTTTATGCTCAATTTTAATCAAGGTTGCGTGCTTTTCGCGTGCTTTGTCAATTCTAGTATTGCCCCAAATACTCAAGTTAGGTAGTTGTGCAGAGAATTCTTTTACTTTGTTCATCTACTGGTATTTGTGTTATAGTTGTTCATAATTAGTTGTGTAACCAATGCCCCACACAATAGGACAAAAAAGACAAGGGTGTCTAACCTTCCAACCATAATTTTGGCCCCTGTTGGGTAGATAATGGTTTTTTCTAATGCTGCATGTTTGAGATCAAGGTTCTCATTGAATTGTTCATTTGTAGCCAACTGCATCATTGTTCTAATGTTACGGTAACGAACAATCACCGCTTCAGACCATCCTGCTTTATCCTCTTCTTCTACTCCCCAAGCTGCAGCAGTCCCTCCTATTGCGTCACCCAGAAATATTGGGTAGCTACCACGTTTTATTAGAAACTTACCTACAAAGTAATTGTACTTCTGAACCAACTCTTGGGGTTTTAAGGCCCCTGAATGCCCCTCGGTTCGTACTGGTTCATCATGATACTTAATCATATTGACCATGTAAATAGGGTCTCCGGAATCCTTGGCCAGCAATTGCTTATATTCTTCAATGTTGAGTTCAGGTTTGCTCCTATGCAGCTTCTGAGCAAATTCATCAATTTCATGCTCGGTAAGAGATGGCTCAAATGATCCATGCCACCAAGAAAATAGGATAAAAAGTAAGGACCAGCATCCCCAATTAAGTAAGGTTGGTAAGTGTTTGCAGAACCTTCTTATCATTTTGATTCTGATCTGTTAAATACGCTAACCAGAAAATACATGAGCCCCGATAACAAGCAAATACCCAAGTAGACAGCCATTATATACTGACCAACAAAAGCAGACTCCATTTGTACATTTTGATATCTCATGCCAAGACTGCCCAATAAATAACTCAATGGTATAATAAGGAGGATATGTGGTATTAGTTTTTTTGCCTTCCAAAAGATCAATAGGTAGATGAACCCCGTCAGAAAATTGGAAATCCCAAAAGCTACCATCAGCACTAAACTATCAGATAGGGGCTCAATTCCAGCTAGATATTCAGCTGAATACCTGACATTAAAGGTATGTGCTACTCCTCTTATGATGTCCATGAGTGCAGCAAAAAATAGCACAACTGAACAAATTTTTAATGCGTTTTTTTCTTTCAACATGTCATACAATCGATCTTCAATGAATTAATCTGGTTTCTCAGTTTTATACCATGTCTGAGTTCGTTTGAATCCTCTGTAATTAACCCTCACTTCGAGTTTGTCGTCACCTTGCAGTCTGAATATTGCATTAACGGTCCTTCCATTTTTGACAGAATAGATTTTTCCTATCCATGTGTCATTTTCGTAATCTGCTCGCTCTACAATTGGTAACCCAAGAATCTCGCGACTGCGTAATAGCTCATCAGGGTTCTTCTCATCTCTGAAAGAGTTGCCTTCTTTATCGACTTTCTCTTTCAACCATACGATTTTACCTTGGAAGGCTCCAATATCTATTTGTACAAACTGTACAATGGTATTGCCTTCACCAGCCAGCCAGTAGCCTTCTATTTCATTTTGACTATAGGAGATTTTGGAAATCCCTGACATCAAAATGCTTATGATCAGTATCTGCTTTATCATTTTACAGCTTTTAGTGATTTTAGTGATTGTAAATAATTTAACTCTAAGGTCCTTTTTGTAATAATAAGAACTAGCTGAAGCTGAAAAACATCCTGTTGAAGCTGCTAATTAAGTACTGGGTTTTGAGCTGAAAAGTCTTTCTTACCTTCCTAAAAAAGAAAACTGAGCATGTAGAACATTCTCTTTTCACTCCTCAAATAATCAAAGTGGGTTAATTCCTTTCCACAGTAAACACCAGACTGTCTACAGCAAAAGCGGTAAAAATGCCCAATCCATTCGTCACATTAGATGGTGGCTCGTTCAAATCCCTCGAGTCTTGAGTCTCACTGTTAAAAAGGTCTACATACTCCTGATTAACGCTATATACTTTAGCCACATGCCTACCATAGGTTTCAAGGGCGATAGCAATAATATCAAAGGAAGTGGCTTCTGAGGGGGCTGAAATAAACCGGAAGGAGGACAAAAGCTCCGTTGCCTCTGCAGGTATTTCACTGGGTAAAATCGGATCGAGAGTCTCCTCTAGTGTCTCGATAACCACAAAGTAAGATCGGCCAGGTTCTCCCTTCCATGAAAATGTGGAAATTTCCTCCTCGAACAAACGTCCTATTTGATCTCTGAGCGCAAAACTAAGCCTGAGGGTTGGCACTACAAGCTTAGTTTCAGTTAGGCCAAGGCCCGTAGGTTTTTCAGGAACTACTGAGGAAGAAGTTGCTAATGTACCATTCACATTGATCTCAATGTCATACTGATCTCCAGACTTGATCTCCAGACCCCCTGATGGATCAACATACCTCCCTGTTAAGGGGTCGAATTCCAGCATTACAGCATCACTACCGGAGCTTAAAATCACCTGCGCATTAGATATGGGTATATCAGTAATGTCATCATTCAAAGAAAGTGTTTCCTTCACTTTGATATCGCTTACTGCGAAATCTGCGGTTAGAAAGCCTTCCACCACAAATTGGTTAGTGTTTGGCCTTTCAAGTTCTTCACAATTACTGATGGTGAGTATAAGTAGACAAATAGGTAAGACCTTTTTCATGATTATCAGAATTTAAGAGAGAAGTTTAGGTTAGGTGTAAACCCTAGATAATTGACCTGATTGATGAGTGGTGGGTTCTGACCAAAGTCATATTCAGTGTACCATACATTTTTCCTACCCAACAGATTGAAAAATGACAAACCTAATCTGGCTCTTGAGGTACCGATATCGAAATCATAATTGGCCGAAACATCGAGCCTAATGTAGGCAGGATTAAAAGAAGTATTCCGTGCACCTAGACCAATATATTCCAAGGTTCGGCCATCAAGCAGTTCAATCTGATAGCGGTTTGAGGGCTCAGAAAAAGGATTCCCTGAACCGTAGATGAAATTCGAAGCCAAGTTCCAGTCTCCCAATTTGAGCGAATGTACCATTTTGAACTCATGTCTCTGGTAATGTAGGGGCCTGTACGCAAAGCCATCGTTCAGATCAGGAAAGGTATTTTGAATATCGCTCAGTGTGTAAGAAACCCAACCGGTGTAATTGTTTAGTGTCTTTTGAACCAACACCTCCACTCCTTTGGCCACACCTTCCCCAATGCGAAAGAGTTCTTCCACCGATTCATTAGGACCCCTTCTGAATTGTAGGGAGAATTCAGCAAGGCCATCTAGGTTTTTGTGGTAAGTCTCAATGTCAAACAACCATTCGTTCTTCTGGTAGGTGACGCCCAGCACAAAATGTTCAGCGCTCCCTATGTCGATCAAGTCACCATCGGAAAGCAACCAAAATTCTCTTGACCCTTCTGATATGTTCTGGTTGACGATCTGGTTCGCAAACTGATAATGTTTACCATAGGCCGCCTTGAGTTTCAGATCTTTATTAAAGTCATAAGTTAGGTTGATCCTTGGTTCATAAAGCAACTCGCCACTCAGCTCGTAATCCGTAATCCTCAAACCACCCTCCAAAGTGAATTTATCCCCAATCATTGTTTCATAAGCACCATAGACCGAAGCGTAGTAGGCTTCTTGAACACGATCGAGAATCACTACAGTATCGTCTCGGATGTTGTCATATTGAATGTCATTGTGCGTGTAGGAGAAACCGAATTCAGCTTTTGATTTCAGGCTGATCTGCCATTCCATATCCGCTTTGAAGCTCAAATCGATCACATTGTTGTCTTCGAAGGTGTTCCTTTGCCTGTCCAATATCACAGAGTCTTCCTGAGTAACCAATACATCCTCATCCCGCTGGTAATTGCTGAAATACTCGGAGCCGGCCACCAAAACATTGGTATAAAGCTGAGGACTCCACTGACGAGACCATTTGAGTGATGCTCCCCTATTTCCCCAATCGGTTAATTCCTCGAGCTGATAATTGACATCAACTACTTCATTAATAAGGTCCGATGTGGTTTGTGATTCGTCTAAGAAATCTTTGCCGCTGTATGTGCTCAGTGCGATTATGTCGCGGTCAGAGGGCCGGTACGAAAGCTTGCTGTTCCAATCGTAGAAATAGAAATCAGGGTCAGTAGTAATGGTCGTAGCATTCTCGAGAGGAGTATTGTCTAGCGGCTCACCATTGGTGAGATTGCCAATCAGATCTTGATACAGGCCTCCCTTTATGACCTCGGAGTAAGACCTTCTACCAGCAATGAAAACAGAAAACTTATTACCTACAGGCACTTCAAGGTGTCCACCCACACTGAGAAGACTTAAATTAATACCTCCCTGTACTTTTTCGAAACTTCCCGTTTTACCGGTAAGCTCCACCACTCCAGACATTCTCCCCCCATATCGAGCAGGAAAGGCTCCTTTATACAACCGTACATCTTTTACTGCATTGGTATTAAATGCACTAAAAAACCCGAAGAAATGATCCACCTTGTACACAGTCATGCCATCCAACAAAGTCAGATTTTGGTCGGGTGTCCCCCCTCTCACAAACAATCCGGATGAGCTTTCACTGGTACTACTCACACCGGGAAGCATCTGTAGTGAGCGGAAGATATCGGGCTCACCAACACTAGGCAGCAGCGAAAGTTGACGAGTAGAAAGAGTCGTTGCGCTGATCTCGGAGGTGGCATCAAACACCTTATTGTCATCACCCATAACAATAATTTCGGCTAGTTGATCGGTAAGTGGTTCGAGTTCTACTTCGATAAAGGATTCATCTTTCAACTCGTATTCAACGGAGGCATAACCAACAAAGCGGATGATCAACACCATACCTTTCGGATTGACGTTTACTAGGCTAAAGAATCCATCAACATTGGCCACAACTCCATTGGTGGTTCCTTTAATCAGAACGGATGCAAAAGGCAGTACCTCACCTGAGCCTTTTTCTTTTACCCTCCCTGAAATCGTTACTTGACTGTAGCTGAGTTTAGTTATGAACAAAAGACAAAGCAAAGGCATTATCTTGATCAGCTTTCTGAGTTTTTGATTCAATTTCATAAGATAATTTCTACTGCTAATTTTATTAATGACTGCTTTAGTTAGGCAATTAAAGGGCTCAACAGTCAAAATCTGTGACCGAAGCAACTTATGGTAAGTTGAACTTCAGTAGTCTGCCCATCTTTTGAATTCAGAAGCTTTCCCTTTGCTGATGATAACCTGTACACTGGTCTCGGGCACAACAGTCAAGATGAGCCTGCCGTTGAAGTAGGTTTCAATTTCTTTTATGGCAGATCGCGCTACTAGGAACTGGCGATTTGCCCTGTAAAACCTCGCTGGATTAAGTTGCTTTTCCAAGTCATCAAGGTAAAAATCCACAGTATACTCCATACCGTCTTTTTTCCTTAGAAACACACCCCTTTCCTTCACATACAGGTAGGCTACCTCATCCACATCTATCATGATCATCTTGTGGCGGTAAGACACCAGGAAGCTGGAACGGTAAGAGGCAGGCCTGTAAGATTCAACCAAACTGGAAAGCTGTTTCATGTAGTCCTCGGCCGGGCTTTGTCTCATTTCCAAGTAACCAGAAACCGCGGCCTTGAGCTCTGCTGTGCCAATGGGCTTTAACAGATAATCAATACTATTGACTTTGAACGCTTGCAACGCGTATTCATCATAAGCAGTGGTGAAAATTACCGGGGCTTTCACCATCACTTGTTTGAATATCTCAAGGCTTAGTCCGTCCCTAATTTGAATATCCATAAAGATTAGCTCTATATCATCATGTCCATGAATCCAGCTTACCGCCTCCTTTACACTGTCGATGACTGTTATAATTTCAAAATCAGCTATCTCAAGCTTATTCAACTCTTTCTGAAGGCGATTGACGGCTGAGGGCTCATCTTCAATGATAAGGGTCTTGATATGGTCAGTCATCGCTATTAGGTTTTAAAGGAAGCCGAACAATGAAGTAGCCATTTTCATGACTCCAGCTCATGGGTTGATACAAAATAGAAAAACGCTTTTGAAGGTTGATTAGTCCTACTTTTTCGCCAGGCACAGAGAATTCTTTAGTCTTGATCTTATTCTTTATTATCAGGATTCCTTTAGTAGCTTTAATTGAGATCTTAAGTGGTTCATTCACCGAAAGCTCATTATGTTTCACTGCATTTTCAACCAAAAATTGTAAACTTAAGGGGGGAACTAATAAATCTTTCTGTCCTTCCTCTATTTCAATTTCGAGGTCGATGGACTCCTTGAACCTTACCTTTAGCAAGTTGCAGTAGGCATCAAGGAATTCAAGCTCTTGGCTCAGAGTAATAAAATCGTACTGCGCACTTAGAAGCACATTCCGGTATAGTCCTGAAAAATTCTGAATATATACTACTGAATCTTCGCTATCATTCTCTACAAGATCTAATAGCGTATTTAAGCTATTGAAAAGAAAATGAGGGTTGATTTGCTGTTTCAGGATATCCACCTGAAATCTCAGGTTTTCGGCTTTGAGAGAAAGATTCTGCACTTCCAACTCTGCATTTTTTCGTTGCCCGTGGAAAACCCTGAGAACGATGTTGATTATCAACACGATCATTGACAAGCGTATCATTAAAAATAAAGGTGAGTATTGTCCAGCTATTTCCTGTACCAAAGCAGTACCACTCAACACGCTTAATAAAACCACGATAACAGCGTTGACAGCCAGCGTAATGCTAATGCTGTTTTTTGCGTTTTCCGTTTTGAGCAACAACCAACTGTTAATATACCAGAGCACAAGAAGGAGAGCTACAGCCTGTAAATAATTGACAAATGATACACTGTAATTCACCTCACCGACATAGAGTGAATTATTTAACTGCGTGATCGCTGGCACAAACAAGGCTATAGCAAACGGCAAGACCTTTTCTGACCGGGATATTTTGGACATGAGCACAAGCTTAAAATATTTCTGTGTAGAAAAAAGAAATCTAAGGTTGGAACTGTAAAATATAGTATTGAATCGGCATTAATAAGAGTTTAAGCTGCCGATAAAGTGAAATACATTCATATTATATTCTAGCTCCATTTTGGTATGCACCCTAATTATTAAGTTTGGTACGCACCAACAGCGCATGTCGCAGAGTTCTCCTCCTTTCATTAATTGTTGGTGCAACAATTAAAACATGCTGATCAAACGAGTAACGATTCTTTTGACCCGTCTTCTTACTCTCTGATCAGATCTTCGGTAAACACAACTTCTTTAAACTCAATTGCGGATACAGAAAAATAACCTAGAACCCTCTCATTAGGGTCACTTTCCCCAACAATATTGGTTGGAAGATTGGCCAATGGCTGGGCAAATAACTCCGAAAACCCTCCAGGTCTATCCGTCTGGATCTGCAGATTGATTAAGTAATCAAAAGCATCATTGCTTATCGAATGAATTTCTACCCTCACAAGGTCATTCAATTTATATGACTCATCCTCTCCAGTAGGATTAATACCTATCCTTATCGGGAGCACAAATGATTGACCATCGATGGAGTTTCCTTCGCTCACCCCGGCATCAAAAGCAATATTGATCTCAGCAGGTCTTTTTAAAAACTCACCGTTCCAGTAGGTCTTTAACCAATAAGAATCGCCTAGTCCTTCAGGGTCGCTAGCTGTAATACGAGCCTCCCAAAATTTATCTTGACTGAATGGCACAGTCTCTTCATAAAATAAGATCTCATCAACAGTCGTGGTTCTATTTAAGGATGTGGTTGAGGTATAAACTTTACCCTCGAATTCAATTCTAAGTGTAAACTCATCGCCAATATCCCCAATTGTAGGCCTATCGACAGTTGGAGACCATATATATGTCCCAGCTTCATTCAATTCAATGAATACTAAAGGATCATTTCCTTGGTTGTCCGTGACCGTAACAATTGCTCCCTCTGCAGGCAGATATGGAGAATTGTCTAAGAAGTTCTGCGAAAAATTGAGAACAACACGCTGTTGCTCGTTTTGATTATTTAAAAATGCATCAATTACCAATATGGGTTCTGCAGGAGTCAAATCTACATTTGCAGGGCTTTCGCAAGCCTGAGAAATAACGATAACCATTAATAGTAATAATACTCGCTTCATGACTTAGAAATTAAAATTGTAAGAAACTGATGGAAGAATGGTCCCCAGCACAGAAAACTGAGTAGCGCTTGTTTCAGGTAAAAAACCTGCGGTTGGCGGCTTATCAGAGGAGCTAAAGTATATCGAAAATGGATTCTCTCTAGCATATAAATTATATATTGAGAAGACCCAAAAATTGCGCTTCCCTCTCTTATTTTCTTTTTTGGCATAGAGAGTCATACTAACATCTAACCTATGGTAATCGGGAATTCTGACGTCATTTCTAGCTGCATTATCGCTATGTGGAATGGAATATCCTTGAACACTGTACCTCGAAGATGGGAAAGTGCTCGGTGTTCCAGTGGTATAAGTGAAATTGGCAGAAAAGGTTGTCCTTTCATTTAGCTCATAAAAACCTACTACTTTTAAATTATGTGTTTGATCAAATCGTGTAGGATACCAATTGCCACCGTTAATACCATCAATTTGTAATTCTGTTCGGCCTAGGGTATAGCTGGCCCATCCGTTAATTTTTCCGCCATTCTTTTTGACCATGAACTCCATTCCATAAGCTCGACCTTTGCCACTTAGAATATCTCCTTCAAAAAGAGCATTGAGCAACAAGTCTGCTCCATCAATGTAATCGAGCTGGTTTCGAGTGTTGCGATAATACCCTTCTATGGAAGCTTCGAAAATATTGTTTTGGAAGTTTCGGAAGTAGCCTAATGCGAACTGATCTCCTATTTGAGGATCAATATTGTTCGTGCTAGGTGTCCAAACATCTAAAGGAATGGATGCTGTCGTATTCGATACCAAATGAATATATTGAACCATTCGATTGTAACTTCCTTTGATAGAAGAATTTTGATTCAATTGATATCGAAAGGAAAATCTTGGTTCGAAATTGTAAAAATCTTCGACAACTTCATTTTCATCAATGGGGGTAATGTTCGTCACCGGTTTTCTCTGCCCAGCAGGTGCATCACCAAATTCATAAACTGTTGTAGGAGCTAAGTAGAGAAATGAAGAGAACCTGATGCCATATTCTAAAGACAACCTTCTGCTTACCTCTTGCTTATTAGAGATGAAAATGGAGGACTCCATTGAATTTTTTTCATCTAAACTAATATTTGTACCCTCACCTCCGGAAACCGCGGTTGCTTCAGCAGGTGCAAACCTGTAATTCACAAAATCAGCACCGAAGGTCAGTTCGTTCTTGGTATTTAGAAAATAAGTGAATTCTGGACGAAGGTTGGTGGTTCTAATATTAGATTTCCAGTTAAAACTGTCTTGATCACTATCAGCAAAACTGATGGAGTAATCATAATCGCTGTAAAGACCAGTCAAGTTGAAAAACAGTTTTTCATTGATTAGGCTATTCCAACGCAAAGTTGCGGTGGCGTTTCCCCATGAAAAGCCTTGGTTGGCATCAAAACCAAACGTATCTCTTCCAAAATACCCCGAAACAAATATCCTATTCTTGTCATTAATATTGTAGTTCGCCTTAGCCGTTAAGTCATAGAAGTAAAGCTGCTGGCTATCACCCTCCAGAAAAGGTTCTGCCAAAACATCTATGTAAGATCTCCTACCAGCTATAATAAAAGACGCTTTGTCCTTAACGATTGGTGCTTCAAGAGATAGTCGACTAGATATTACACCTACTCCACCCGAACCTTCAAAGTTCTTACTATTACCTTCTTTCATCCTGACGTCAAGTATAGATGAAATACGTCCTCCATATTGGGCTGGGATACCCCCTTTATATAATTGCACATCGCTGACTGCATCAGGGTTGAACACTGAGAACAATCCAAATAGGTGTGACGAATTATATACTGGGGCCTGGTCAAGTAGGACTAGGTTTTGTCCTACGCTACCTCCTCTAACATTAAAACCTGAAGCACCTTCACCTACTGTACTTACGCCAGGCAGTAGTTGTATATTCCGGATAACATCAACTTCTCCTAAAAGAGCGGGCATTTTCTTCATGGTGCGCATGTCGATTTTCTCTACTGACATGGCTAATTCCGTAACATTGGCATTCTCTGACTGGGCAGTGATGACTACCTCTTGTAGTTCTGTTTTTGACTCAGATAACTCAATATCAATTCTCTGATCTGAAACCAAGTCTACTTCCCTAGCTACAGTTTCAAAGCCGATAAAACGAAATTCAATAGTGTATTTACCTTGAGGAACTGTAATAGAGTAAAATCCATAGGGATTAGTAACATTTCCGGTTCCAAGTTCTCTAACTAAAACAGTGGTGCCAAAAAGAGCTTCTCCATTCGAAGCATCTTTGACATATCCATTGATAGTAAATTGCTCTTGTGCAGAAGCCATGAAAGGAGCAAATACAAAAAATAAAAGGTTCATTAAAAAACCTATTGATCTTCTTGGGTTATTGTCTTTCCGCATGGTGCACGTGTTGTTAGTGTCTTAATATTGGTTCGTACAAGGCAATCACGAATGGTATAACCTTTTCTGACCAATTTATTTTTAACGTGAACAAACCTGAAAATCTTTCGGTGGGGAAAAAAGAATTCTAAGGCTGGAACTGAAAAATACGGGATTGAAACGACTGGAAAAGGGTTTAGGCAGATGGTAAAGTTTAAGCCATCCCTCTGTATTAGAGCTATCTGAATAAAAATATCTATTCAATTAATTGCCACACTTATTTAAACGGAATTAGAACCATCTCGTCAAATGAGCGGCCATTTTCCGAAATTACCCAACTCATAATCAGAAAGTCTCTGGTTCGTCCCAATAGCTATCGGGACAGGCGGGCTCACACAAACCCCGTTTACACTTCGTATTCGGGGTTTTTATTTATTGATTCTTCAATAAAATCAGATCGCCTAGTACTTCTTAGCGTTGCGCCCACGGTCTCCACGCCATTTACCACTTTTCTTTTTGCGGTGAAAGCCCCCTTCTTGTTTAGGCCCCTCTTTGGGCTTATTTCTACCACGAGCATTATTTACAGGCTTCTTCTTGCGGGGAATAGCCGTTTTACTCGGAATCTTTTCAGTAGGTTCATACCCCTCTGCGACCTCCACCTCAAGCTGTTCATCAATGAGCTTTTCAATGGCCCAAACTAATTCCATTTCTTCTGCCGACACTAACGAAATGGCTTCTCCACTAGCTCCTGCCCTTCCTGTTCGTCCTATTCTATGGACGTAATCCTCAGGCACGCTGGGTAACTCGTAATTAACAACATGAGGTAACAGAGGAATATCAAGTCCCCTCGCCGCAATATCCGTAGCCACTAATACGCGAACCTGACCTGCCTTAAAATCTGCCAATGCCTTCGTTCGCGCACCCTGACTTTTATTCCCATGAATAGCGGATGAGGCAATCCCTTGTTTTGCAATTTTATCGCTGAGCTTATTGGCACCATGCTTTGTTCTCGTAAAAACGAGGGCCTGCGTCCAGCCCTCCTTCTTGATCATTTTAATAAGTAATGAAGCCTTCTTGACCTTGTCGACATGGATTACCTTCTGAATGATTTTTTCTACTGTTGTATTTTGAGGGGTAGCTTCCACAAGAACCGGATCACGCATAAATGTGCCCGCCAATTCTTTGATCTGCTTAGAAAAAGTAGCAGAGAACAACAGGTTTTGTCTCCTGGGTGGTAGCATCTCTAAGATCTTGCGAATGTCTCTCAAAAATCCCATATCGAGCATTCGATCAGCCTCATCAAGCACTAAAATCTCTACATGACTCAGGGATAAATAGCCCTGGTTAAAAAGATCGAGTAAACGCCCCGGTGTTGCAATCAAAATATCTACTCCATTTTTCAGTGCTCGCACTTGTGGGTTTTGATTGACACCACCAAAGATCATTGCT
>CBFHYE010000113.1:0-33426 GCA_965659985.1 Roseivirga sp.
TCTTAGTAATAATCTACCTGTAGGGTGACCTAAAATTGTGGTGTAAGGATTTTCAATGGCTGTCAGTAAGCGTTGAGTTGCCTTTTGCTTATTCATTTTAAGTTGAGAATGAACTGAGGCCACAATAAAATCGAAGCTCGTTAACACCTCATCGTCATAATCTAATTGGCCATCATAAAGAATATCTGATTCAATTCCTTTAAAGACCTTAAAAGGCCCAAGTTCTTCATTTAATTCATCGATCTCTTTATGCTGTTGTACAATCCTGTCTTCATTCAGCCCATTGGCGTAGAATGCAGATTTACTGTGATCGCACATGCCCAAATACTCATAGCCCAGTTCTTTGCAATAAACAGCCATATCTCTAAGGCTATTTTTCCCATCACTGTATGTAGAGTGGTTGTGGAGAATGCCTTTTAAGTCACTCATTTCGACTAACCTCGGGAGTTTTTTCGATTTGGCAGCCTCAATTTCGAACAAGCCTTCTCTTAATTCTGGCTCGATATAATCGAGTCCAATGGATTCAAAAAAGTCTTTCTCCGTTGTTTTCTCCGTTTCATAGATCAATTCTCTCAGTGTCTTTTTATCAACAATGGTTGAGGCTAAATGCAAGCTGCTTCCAGTTTGTGTCAGTTGCTCTTTGAGTTGCTCTTTTTCCGTACTGAATCGAATAGAAATGGGCACTCGGTGTTCACCCATCAAGCCCAACCAACGTTTTGGACTACTTGCTTTTTCGTTTTGTTGAAGCCCTTCTATTTTGTTAATCTTTTCTTCAGTCGCATCAAGATCATTAGTAGTGGCTAAGAGCTCAATAGCCTCGATCACTTCTAATTTTCTTCTCAAACTTCCCGTCATGGAAGCTACAATGCCTGATCTTTTCAGCAGTTCTATCAATTCTTCCGCAAGAACTTCAGCCTCTGCATAGTGTAATTTATGTGCGTTGGCTTCTTTGAATTCTAGCGCATCAATTATGGTTTTCTGTGTTTTTTCACCAAAGCCCTTGAGTTTGGCGACTAATCCAGAATTCGCAGCTTCTTTTAGTTCGTGGCCACTTTCTATGCCTAATTCTTTCCAAAGCACTTTGATCTTTTTGGGTCCTATGCCCTTCATGTCCAAAAGCTCAATAATTCCTTCAGGTGTACTTTCAAGCAGATCGTCAAGGCTTTGGGCACTACCCTTTGTGGCGATCTCGTTAATAGTGCCTGCAATTCCTTTTCCAATACCTTCAATGGCCTCGAGTTCAGAAAGACTCATGTCTGCCATTGGTGATTCTAACTTGTCTAAATGGAATACGGCATTTTGGTATCCGCGAATTTTGAAACTGTTCTCATCATGCAGCTCCATTAATGAAGCTTGGAGTTTGAGTTGTTTGATTATGCTGCGATTGTCCAAGGTTAAATTGCTTTGTTCGATAATGACATTAAATTTAAAGAAGCGTGCAAATATCTAAATAACAAATGCAAAATGAACTATTGGTTGATCAAGTCTGAACCCAATGCTTATTCATGGGACGATCTCGTTAAATTAGGTAAAGACCACTGGGATGGCGTTCGTAATTATCAGGCGCGGAATAACCTCAAAGCCATGAAGCCAGGTGATCTCGCTCTTTTTTATCATAGTGTAAATGAGAAGAGCGTAGTAGGGATTGCTGAATGCGTTTCTGAGTCTTACCCTGATCCAACAATTGATGACGAGCGCTGGGTTGTTGTCGATTTTGTGCCCAAAACGAAACTAAAAAGGCCCGTTGCCCTAGAAATGGTCAAGCAAAAGTCTGAACTCTCAGAGATGGTGCTTGTTAAGAACACAAGGTTATCTGTTCAACCCGTAAAAAAGGAAGAGTTTGACATGATTATTGCCATGTCTGAATCATCATGAAAAAATTATTGACCATCATATTGTGTTTTACCTGCTACGGGCTTTTGGCTCAGGTTACCCACATAGGTCGCTATGAGACCGAATATGATTGGGGCACGGATGAGTTTATGGTGGTTCCGAATAATGATAAGGGCTTGCTCGTCATAAGAGCGGAAAGGTCGGCCACAGGTAAAGAGTTTACGACTTGGTTTACTCATTTAAACAATGAATTTGAAGTCGAATGGCAGGATTCTATAAGTGTTTCCAAAACACTATTTATCAAGGGTTATGATTTTAATGGAGCTAAAAACTATGTCCTTTTTCAAGATAGAACCGAGAATAGAGACCTCAAGATCGTTCGAATAGATCCCTATAATGGAACAATGACTGAATTCGAGCCTCGCAGACTTACTGAAATCGAGGTAACCGATTTCGAGATCATTCAGAATTCAGCCATTATTGCCGGATACATTGACAAACGTCCGGCCGCTTTTGTGTATGATATGGACAACCAAAAGCTTAAAACACTCAACAATGTCTATCAAAATAAAAGTGAGTTATTGGAGATCAAGATCAATGAAGATAGTGTCACATTTAATGTGATCGCTTCTGTGGAGGATCAAAAAAAGGATAGGACCATTCAGGTCAATACCTATGATTATGAAGGTAATCCTGTGCGAGATTATGAGCTTGTGACTAGGGAAGATCATCAGCTGATGTCAGCTATTTCTTCATCTATTTATAATGTTGAACAGGTAGTTGTTGGGCTCTACAATTATAAAGCAGGTACATCGCCTAGCGGCTTTTACGTGAACCACGTGGATAGAACAGGTCAACAAACCATGAGATATATGCCTTTTGGTCAGTTCTCGACATTCTTCGAGCATGAAGGAGATAGGAGAGGACCTAAGCTCAAAGAAAAATCACTGGAGTGGCATAAACGCGATAAGGCTTTTCGTTACAAGACAGATGCAATCTTCAGAAAAATTATAGAAGAAGATGGGGAGTTGGTCATTTTGGCTGAGTTCTTTAAGCCATGGGCTACTACAAATTATGATCTCCAACAAATGAGAAGCCGATCAAATCCCTTGTATTATGCCAATGGTGGGCGTTTAATGCCAAATAGCAACTGGGTGGGAGATCCGAACAGTACCAGTGCACAACAGCAAAGAGAGTATGAATTTACACACGCCTTTGCTTTTGCGCTCGATCGCTCAGGAAACTTGAAATGGGACCATAATTACGAGATCGATGAAAATGTGGATGGGCTGCTCACTTCTTATGGCGAATTTATTTATCATCAAAAGAATGCCTATTTCGCGCATTACTTTGACGAAGAATTGATTGTTGAGCATCTCAATAAGAAAGACGAGGAAAAAGAGCCAGAACTGGCAGAGTTGAAGCTTCTGAATGCAGATGATGAATTGAGATATGAGGACGATAGTTTCGGTGGCATTATCAGATGGCATGACAATAAATACTTGATCTACGGGGTGCATCATGTCAGGCCTGCTGATAGATCAGCACCTTTGAGAAAGGTTTTTTTCGTCAATGGTATAGCCATTGGACCAGATTTTGTTGCAAAAACTCTCGATTAATCATGCTGGTGCTTCCCGAGTAAATTCCTTTTTCTATATTTGTTTCTTGAAATGCAACGAAGACTTCTCTTAGGTCAACCGCAACTAGCCATCACCATAGGCCGACTCTGTCAAGAACTGATAGAAAATCATCAAAATTTTGAAGACACCGTAATCCTTGGTTTACAGCCAAGAGGAATCTTTCTGGCCGACAGAATTACTGAGCGCCTTCAAGGGTTCATCAACAAAAAAGTAGACCTCGGTTATTTAGACGCGACCTTTTATAGGGATGACTTCAGAAGAAGAGATTCACCTGTTAAAGCCAACGAGACGCGTATTGATTTTCTCATTGAAGGTAGAAAAGTAGTGCTTGTCGATGATGTTTTCTATACAGGAAGGTCGGTAAGGGCCGCCATGGATGCCATGATCGCTTTTGGAAGACCAGCTAGAGTGGAGCTACTGACACTGGTCAAAAGAAAATATTCAGCCCATGTGCCAATTGAACCAGATTACATTGGTAAAGAGGTGAATACCTTGGATAGCCAGCAAGTCGTAGTAGAATGGGAAGGTCAAGAAGGCATTTCAGAAGATAAAATTTGGCTACAAAATAAAGAGGATTAATGGGGCAGTTGAGCACTAAACATCTATTGGGTATAAAGGGGCTAAATGCCGATGATATCCAATTGATCTTTGAAACTGCAGATGAATTTAAGGATGTGATCAATAGGCCTATTAAAAAGGTGCCTTCACTTCGAGACATTACCATAGCCAATGTCTTCTTTGAAAATTCAACAAGAACAAAGCTGTCTTTTGAGTTGGCTGAAAAGAGACTTTCTGCTGATGTGATCAATTTTTCGAGTAGTAATAGCTCAGTAAAAAAGGGAGAAACATTGCTTGATACGGTCAATAATATCCTTTCGATGAAAGTGGATATGATCGTAATGAGACACGCGAGCCCTGGTGCCCCACACTTTCTTTCGAAGCACATCAATGCCAACATTGTGAATGCTGGAGATGGAACCCATGAGCATCCTACTCAGGCCTTATTAGATACCTTTTCAATTCGAGAAAAACTTGGCGATGTAGCAGGGAAAAAAGTAGCCATAATAGGCGATATTCTACACTCTCGAGTCGCGCTCTCCAACATCTTTGCCTTGCAAAAGCTTGGTGCAGAGGTAATGGTTTGCGGCCCGATCACGCTCTTGCCCAAATACATTGATACACTAGGTGTAAAAGTTGAATTAGATGTTAGAAAGGCACTAGAATGGTGCGATGTAGCTAATGTCCTGCGTATACAGCTAGAACGTCAACATATAAAATACTTTCCTTCGTTAAGAGAATATTCTCTCTACTACGGAATTAATAAAGCCTTACTAGATTCACTAGACAAAGAAATCACTGTAATGCACCCAGGCCCGATCAATAGAGGAGTAGAGCTTTCAAGCGATGTCGCTGATTCAGACCAAGCGATTATTCTCAATCAGGTTGAAAATGGGGTAGCCGTTCGTATGGCTGTATTATATCTACTGGCTTCAGTTTCAAAATAAAGATCATGAAAAAGTTTTTCCGTGCCCTACTCGTCATCATTCTACTGGTGGTGCTAGCCTTTTATTTTTTGGTGGTTCCTCATTTTGTAGGTATGATCACTGATTATGAACCGCATACTTTCGAGTATGTCTTGTCTGATCCGACTATGGTCGAACGCTATGGTATTGGCGATAACCGCGACCCATCAGACTATGGGTTCGATTTCGAAGAAGTATCCTATAAAACGATTTTCGATGACATCAACTTGAATGGATGGTGGGTTCCAGCTAAAAAAGAAGGCATTCAAAAAACCCTGATCATTAGTCATGGGAGGACTTCGAATAGATTGAAAGCCATGAAGTATTTAGAAGTGGTCAAGGATTATGGTCTTGATTCGCTTTATAATGTTTTTATTCCTGACCATCGCAATTCAGGTAAGTCAGAAGCCGCGGCCACAGCATTGGGTTATGAGTTTGCAGAAGATATTGTTGCCGCTATGACCATGCTTAAAGGCAGAGAAAGGCAAAGAGAATTTGTGTTATGGGGCTTTTCAATGGGAGCTATGGCTTCAGCAGTTGCCGTGAACAGGCCAGATCTAGTTGATTACATGGATCGAGAGAATTTAAAGGTCAATAAACTTATTCTGGCAAGCCCTTTAAGTAATGTTAAAGAAACCGCTTGGGTTGAGGGTAAAAATATAGGTGTACCTAAATTCATCTTTGAACAAGCCTGGAATAGTTTTGATAAGGAGGTAGAGGGTTGGTCAGATCAAATGAAGTTCTCCTTTTTACTTTCAAATAATAAGTTGCCAGTGCTTGTCCTTTATGGCACAGGTGATAGTCAAACACCTCATGAGATCCTAGAGTCGGAAATTGAAGGTCTTTACAATGTGATCCCCATCATGTTTGATGATGCAGAACATGTTCAGCTCTACACAAGACCAGAGTATAAGGACCGCTATGGGCAAAAGGTGAATGATTTCTTAAGACTGGACTAAAGTTAGTTTTTTGTGAATTTTGGTCAGGGCACAAGAAAGCCTTTGGGAAAGCCCTAACTTTGTGATAGAAATAGAATAAGGAAATGAAATACTACAACAGCATAATCGACACCATTGGAAATACTCCATTGGTGAAGCTTAATTCAGTGAATAAGGGCATTAAAGGAACGATCTTGGTTAAGGTAGAATACTTTAACCCTGGTAATTCCATGAAGGATAGAATGGCATTGAAGATGATCGAAGATGCCGAAGCTGCTGGCACTTTAAAGCCTGGCGGAACCATCATCGAGGGTACTTCAGGCAATACCGGAATGGGATTGGCCTTGGGTGCTATTGCCAAAGGGTATAAGTGTATTTTTACCCTTGCCGACAAGCAATCACAAGAGAAGATCGATATTCTTAAAGCTGTTGGAGCAGAAGTTATTGTTTGTCCAACGAATGTTGAACCTGATGATCCACGTTCTTACTATTCTGTTGCGAGCAAGCTGAACAGCGAAATACCAAATTCCTTTTACCCTAACCAGTACGATAATTTGTCGAATGCCCTTGCGCATTATGAAACGACTGGCCCCGAGATCTGGAAAGATACAGAGGGGAAGATCACGCATTGGGCAGCAGGTGTTGGTACAGGGGGGTCTATGTGTGGAACCGCGAAGTATTTGAAAGAGCAAAACCCTGATGTGGTATCTGTGGGTATTGACACCTATGGTTCGGTATTTAAAAAGTACAAAGAAACAGGTCAATTCGATGAAAAGGAGATCTATCCTTATTTAACCGAAGGCATTGGTGAAGATATTTTACCTAAAAATGTTGATTTCAGTCTTATCGACACTTTCGTAAAAGTTACCGATAAGGATGGTGCCATCATGACAAGGAAATTGGCACGCCAAGAAGGGCTTTTCTGTGGCTGGTCGTGTGGTTCGGCCGTTGCAGGTGCTTTAGAGTATGCCAAAGAAAACCTTAAAGAAGATGATGTAATGGTCATCATTCTGCCTGATCACGGTACCAGATACTTAGGTAAGATCTATAACGATGATTGGATGAAAGCAAGAGGTTTTCTTGAAGAAAGAGAGTATAGCACAGCATCTGATGTTTTGGCTCATCAAAATGGACATGGGCAGCTGCGTACAGTATCGAAAGATGCGACAGTAGGAGAGGCTATCAAATTGATGACCTCTAGCAGTATCTCACAAATGCCAGTTGTAGACGGAAATGATTTTGTCGGGAGTTTAGTCGATTCAAAATTATTGGCCTTGATGATCGATGATCCTGAAGTCAAAGAAAAAGCGGTAGCTGAGGTGATGGATAATCCGTTTCAATTCGTTTCGGCAGACAATACTTTAGATGTGCTTTCAAGTGTGATCACTAAAGACAATCCGGCTGTAATGGTCAGGGATGAACAAAATGAGGTGCATATTATTACACGGCATGATCTGCTAAACGCGATAACTAATAATTAAAATTGAAAGGGCTTTAATAAAGCCCTTTTTTTCTGAATTGATAATCTTTGAGAATTGTGGTGATGAAAATGGCAGCACCTGCTGCTGCAGCAACATAAGCCACTGCTTCCTCAATTTCCCATTGTTTAAAAGCAATCGCGGCTAAAGCCCAAACACCAACATAGGCAGCATAACTCAAATTACGTTTGATCAAAAGAATGAGATAAATACCTGTAGCAATAGTCATCATGAGTATGGCCCATATTGGTTCATTGAATAATATGTTCCAGTTAATTTTGGCTAGATAGGCAGAGGCATTTGCTACTAAAGCAACAATGATCCAACCAAAGTAAATTGAGATTGGCCACCATATCCAAACGGATCTTTTTTCTTTTCCAATTTGAATTTTGTTGATCAGTGTGGTTAAAGTGGTTAAGATCAAGATCATGACCAACACACTTAGTCCAGTATACTCCATTAACCAAACATAGATCCAAAGACAGTTTAATAAGTTGGTGATGCTCAACAATGCACCTTGCGTTGCACTCAGTTTAGAATCATAGTGCTTTAGAAGGAAGATCGCATTGCCAATCAGGCCGACATAGATCAAACCCCAAATGGAAAAAGCATATCCAGAAGGAGTAAATAAGTTGGCATAGGTGTCGCTCAAGCTGCCCATGGTATTGCCATTAATAGCGCCTGTGTTGGAGTAATAATTCCAATAGATGGTTCCGGCCAGAACGACAAGATTTAGTAAGACAAGTAACCTATTATTCATTTTTTCTCCTGATTTCATTAGCCCGCATTGGCATGCTGTCGATCAAGCCAAATAACTGGTTTTGATCAATGTGTGATTCGCTTTTAAACTTTAATCTACCATCTAAACCCACTAAGTAAAAGTTTGAATTGCTATTGATAAAAGCCGGAGTTTTTACTTGTAGGTTTTTTGCCGCATTCCTTAATATAAGAAAATTACCTTTTCTAGTGAATAAAGCTAGTTTCCTCTCCTTTATACCTGCAGTATCACTGTATAATTTCAAAGTGCGCTCGATTTCCTTTTCAGTTCCCGTGAGTATTGCCACTCGGTTCTTCCACCGAAGACTATCTAGAGATTGGGCATTTGTATTCATCGCTAGGCATAAAAACAGAAAAACGCTCAAAGCTTTCATTTAAGCATAACCTTGAGCGTCTTAACATGTTTGATCAATGATCAAATACCCGTGTTTCTATATAAAAGTTGGACTTCATTTATCGCTTGGCTATAAATACGATCGATAAAGCTGGCGAATAATTGTCGTGGTGTTGGCGGTGAGAGCTCTCGCTTTTCTGACAATCTGATCTGGCGAGTCGTTAAGGCTCTTTCATCACCATTAAAGTTTCCCCACTGATATTGCCAAATGTCCTCACTGGCAAATTTTCGATTGACCAAAACACGACCGGAGTAGGCATCTTTCACCTCAAAATTTAGGACACCTGCAGATGACAAGGTTTTTTTGAAAACCGTTAGATCAGCTTTTACTGTACCGAAAACATCATGATTAATGCCCTCATCGTCAGTATAGGTTCCAACAACCACGCTATCCTTCTTGATCTCTCTGGTTTCAGTCTCTACCAATTGCTGTCCAAGAACAAAGTCATCGAAGGCCATAGAGATGATATGGTCAGGCTGGATCTGGTAGTCAAGACTTTCTTGATCGGTTATGAATTGTACAAAGCGCCCTTGACTGAACTGATCGAAATATTCGAGCATCCGATTATTGAAATAATCGTTGGTAATCTCTAATGACCTGGAATGTACAGGAATGGGTTCTACTAGTACTTTTACCGTTCCCATATCGAAAGCGAGATTGAGTAGACTATCGATATTCGGAATGTTGTTATTAAAGCGTAAAGCTGATTCAAAATGGGTATAAGCTTGCCTACCTGTTTCAATGGTATTGAAGGCCAATTCTTCCTTACCCAAAGTGAGGTGAACCTCTGCTGCTTCGAAGGCTGCACTTTCCTGCTCTTCTAAATAGCTGGTTGGTTTTACAGCATCTATACAAGCCGGGCAGCTCAGGATATCTCTATAATATCTGTTAAGTAAAGCATACTCAGAGAAGATGCGTTCCCATTTGTAAGTATCGTTACTCCTTTTATATCCCTGAATATTGGTCAGGTGGTATTCGGAAGCATACTGATAACCTTCAGTGAGTACTTCCCTTGCCTTTTTGTTATTAGGGTTAGATTTTAACCTATTCACAGCCCTGTCTAGTGCTGTTACATAGTCTCCTTTGTCAAAAGCGTTCTTACCAGTAGCACATGAGGCTAATCCAGCGATAATGAATGCCAAAAGCATGTTTTTGTAAAAAGTTTTCATACGCTTTCTTATTTGATGGTACTACTCTAGTTCTAAAATGATGCCAGTCTTAATTTTTTGTATTCAGTTCGAGGATCTTGTTGCGCATCAATTCGTATGTGCTTTGGGTAAGTTCTTCGATGTCATCTTCTGTTTTACCCTCTACAGATACCTCAGGTAGGCAATAACAATTCACGCGTCCTGGTCTTAAAAGTAGGCTTCCTCTTTTCATCAATTTACCCGCATCGTGAATGATAACCGGTATAATTGAAATTTGTGATTCAACAGCCAATCGAAAAGGTCCATAGCGAAAGGGTAGTAGAGGTTCGTCAGTGTTATTTCTTGTCCCTTCAGGCGCGACAAGAACAGAAGTTCCTCCTTTCAGAATTTCCTTGAGTTTGGCACTTCCTTCTTTTCGACTTTCAGGATCACTTCGATCTACCCAAATGGCCCAACGCCCTGTGAGCCAACCAAAAATAGGGATCTTAGAAAGTTCTTTTTTGCCTAATGCAACCAGTGGTGCGGGAATGGCAATCGGTATAGCTGGCGCATCTAAAAATGAGGTGTGATTGATCACAAAAATGTAAGATTGGTCTTTTTTGACTATGTGCTTATTGTGGCCTTTGAAAATAATGCCAGTTGTATATCCAAACCAATAGACCCAAACGCGGATGAAAAAATAGGTAATGCTCAATAAACGTCTAGAAATGATAATAGGAATGGCCATAAAAGGGAGAAAGACGATCATGGGTATTACGAACATGATGCCGCACCAGCCAGTATAGATGTATTGAAGAATATTTTTCACTCAATCAACTTTTAGAAAGATTTCTCTAAAATAATTTTTTAAAGTCAAACCACTATTTACATTTGGTTGAATTTAATGGAAACCGGTGATATCAATTCATCCTAGATATCATCGTTAAATTTGGATGAAACCTAACTCTTTGCTTGCAACCCTGGCCTAATCGTCAGGGTTTTTTTGTTTACTTAAAGTAAGGAGGATATTTCCGCAATAAAAAAAGGAGCCTGAAGCTCCTTTTTCTTATTCAACCAAATTTTAAAAAAATCTACTTACTGAATAGTTACTGTAAAGTTTACACTTATATCCGTTTCGCCACCGGCATTGGTAATGTCGCCATCACTCACTCCGGCTGCCTCTTTTGCAGGTTCATGTCTTAATACTAAGTTCAGATTGCCACTACTGGCTGCGCCTGTAGTTATGCTTCCTTCTACACCGATTGGGTTACCCGATGCATCTTGATCTCCATAGGAATAGGTTACATTTAACCCACCTGTTACGATCATAAATACTTGATGTTCTTCACCTTCCTCGACAACTTCCTCAGTGATGTCTTCAGCTGGTGTTTCACTTTCATTCAAGAATTCTACACGTACATCATAGTTTGCGTTTGCAGCTAAACTAGGGTTTGTAATCACTGGTGCATTGCCACCAGGGCCATCAAGGTCTACAAAAGACGCTTGAACTACATCTCCGGCATTCGCTTGATTGGTGAAGGTAACGTTCACTGTAGTAATTAATTCTTCCTCATTTACAGGTCCTGGATCATCATCATCACAGGCTGTAATTAAAGATACTGCCAACAATAGGCTGAAGAACATCCAAAAGTTTTTGATCATTAGTTTCATAGGGTGTTAAGTTTATATTTGCAACATTAGTACATATGCAACAAAGTTGCAATATTGTTTTTGATAAATGGAAGAATTTTAATTGAAATGGTACACTAAAAGGTAAGTTTCATTTCAATATCGCATTGAGGGGTTTTTGTTTCAGGGTTGATTTCTACAAAACCAAGTTGTTCATAAAGCTTAATGGCTGGAGCAAGTACGCGGTTAGATTCTAAGTAAAGGCATTTGGCACCTTTTGCTTTCGCCCTTTTAATGATCTCTTGTGTGAGGAGCTTTCCGATTCCTTTTCCTCTAGCAGATTGGGTGACACCTAGCTTTGAAAGCTCGTAGCGCAAATCGCTTTTTTTGATAAGGGAAGCTGTCCCAACAATTGCCCCATTCAATTCTGCAAAAATGATCTCACCTCCTTTTGAAAGAATACTTCCCTCTGGATCAGATAGAATGTCTCGATCATGGTCTATCAATTCGAAATGAGCACTGATCCACTCTTCACCGAGTACTCTAAAAAGCGTTTTGTGTTCAGCTGTATATTCAATGATTTTTAACATAAAATGGAACTGAAGAAGATGTGTTGGTCAGTAAGGTTTAGTTTTTGTATTTCGTTGCGATTTGTGACAATCTATTGTCGATCATTTCTTTGCTCAACCAAGTGCCACGCACCATCACACCACTCTGCTTTTTCATATTCGCAATGTCATCAAGAGGATTAGAGTTAACTAGGACAAGGTCTGCATCCGAGCCTATTTCTACTGTCCCAAATTGTCCTTCCATTTTAAAGAACTTTGCTGGATTGACTGTTCCTGCCACCAAAGCCTCGTAATGGCTGAGGCCCGAACGCACCATGGCATCTAATTCTCTTTGAATTGAAAACCCGGGTACATTAAAAACTTGAGGGGCATCTGATCCTAATAGAATTGGTACTCCAGCTTCATACAATTCTTTAATAATGGATCTTCTGATTTCATTGAATTCATTGGCTCGATCGGCATCATAATTTGGCGCATCAATAATTGATTGCTTAGTTCTCACCCAATTGTTAACAGTTTTAGGATTCATGTACTTCATTTCTGGGTCTTGTGAGATCACTTTAGGGTCTTCAGGCCCAATCCATCGTTCCATCATCGCTTGCGTGGGGACGACCCATACGGAATTTGCTTTGGTCATATCGACTAATTCTTGAATGATCGATTCATCAGCTATATCTGTGAAATTGATCCCGAAAAAACCATTGGCATTTGGGTTAACACGAATGGACGAAGGAACTAGGCCTTCTAAATAACCGTCAACATGATCTATTGAGGCATACTTGCTTTCCAAGGCATGTCTAATGCCGACACCAGTGCTCACATGCCCAGCATACGGAATTCCAACTTCATTAGCCGTTGCCACCAATGCGTCAAAGTTTGCTTTGGTTAAACCCGGATGAAGCTTTAGGAAATCGTAACCAGCCTCCTTTTGTGACCTTACTTTTCTTTCTGCCTCTTCAACTGATGTCACTGTATTGCCATTCATAGAGGGGCCAGAGGTGTAAATGCGAGGACCTAATATTTCATTGGTCAAAACCTTATCTCTTAATTCTAAATGGTAGGGTTGTCCCAGCATTCCTCGGATGGTAGTGATGCCATTCGATAGATAGAGAAAAAGAGTTTCTTCTAACAACTCCATGTCTTGATTGCCAGGAATATGAGCATGCATTTCTGTTAAACCAGGCATCAAGAACTTATCCGTTCCATCGATCACTTCAGTTTCTGATGAAAATTTAAGTTCACCAGCATCAGTAATTGAGGCGATTTTGCCTTGAAGAATAGCGACCGTTTTGTTGGTTTTGATCTCATCTGTAGTCATGTCAAGAAGGTTGACATTGGTAAAGACGAAATCAGCTTTTTGGGCATTCGTATAACATGAAAAAAGTAGGACGAGAGGAAAGATTAAAATATGCTTCATGGAGTAAATTAAAAAAAGCAGTGCAGAAACTGAATTCTACACTGCTTTAAGAAATGCTTTTGTTCAATGTTAGTTACTAGTAACCCGCTGCCTGTCCATCTTTTCTGGATTCGGAGGCTCCATAATAGACTTTATTGAGCTCATCCCACATGATGGCTTGATAACCTCCGTAGCTGCCTACATTCCAAGAGATTTTATGACCCATTTTTACCAGTTCTCTGATCACTTCATAATCAATACCTGATTCTAACTGAAGAACACCACCATCGGTCATAACGCTTCCAGTAGGCTGAGATGAACCATTGTGTAGAATACGTGGTGCATCCCCCGCTTCTTGTAGGTTCATGCCAAAGTCGATCAGGTTAATAACGATCTGTGCATGACCTTGTGGCTGTGTTGCACCACCCATCAGCCCAAAGCTTACCCAGGGTTTGCCCTCTTTTGTAATGAATGCCGGAATAATGGTGTGAAATGGTCTTTTATGTGGTTCATAGACATTGGCATGACCTTTTTCTAAAGAGAAGAGCTCTCCTCTGTCTTGTAAAACAAAACCTAATCCCGGAGGAGTCATGCCTGAACCCATTCCTCTGTAATTACTTTGAATCAAAGAAACCATATTGCCATCCTTATCGGCAACAGTCATGTAAATGGTATCTCCATCTTTGAGTTGGCCAGCTGGGAAAGTCTTGGCTGCTTTATTGGGGTTGATCAATGCTCTTCGCTCTGCAGCATATTCATCAGAAAGTAGCCAGTCAATTGGTGTTTTGAAGAAGTCTTGATCAGCATAGAATTTCGCACGGTCTTCGAAAGCCAATTTCTTCGCTTCTGTGAACGTATGAATATATTCTTTACTTCCGAAACCCATGGATTTAAGGTCATAACCTTCCAGAATATTGAGGATCTGTAGGGCAGCAATTCCTTGTCCATTTGGAGGCAGTTCCCATACATCATAACCACGATAATTAATAGATTCTGGCTCTACCCATTCGGAAGTATGATCAGCAAGGTCTTTTTCAGTCAAGAATCCACCCAATTGCTGCATATAATCAGCGATGGTCTTGGCAACGTCTCCCTTGTAAAAACCATCTCTACCTTCTTGAGCTATGATACTCAAGGTATTCGCCAAGCCTGGGTTCTTGAAAATTTCTCCCTTTTTTGGTGTTTTGCCATTGGGCATATAAACTTCTTTGAAACCCGGAAAGCGTTGAAGATTTTGAGCACCTACTTTCATGTAGTATGCTATCAATTCGCTAACAGGAAAGCCATTGTTGGCATAATCGATTGCTGGTTGCAAGATCTCTTGCATTTCCATAGAGCCAAACTTACCATGCATCTCGAACCAACCATCTACTGCACCAGGTACAGAAACAGGCAGTGGACCATAAGAAGGTATTTTCTCGTAGCCGTTCTTCTCGAAATATTCGAGTGAAAGGTTGTATGGAGAACGACCTGAAGCGTTGAGGCCATAAAGCTGTTCTGTTTCTGCATCCCAAATAATAGCGAATAGGTCACCGCCAACACCGTTTCCGGTAGGCTCTACTAGGCCAAGAAGAGCGTTGGCAGCTATTGCTGCATCAATCGCATTTCCTCCTTTTTTAAGGATATCTAATGCGACTTGAGTAGCTAATGGTTGACTGGTAGCGGCCATGCCATGTTGTGCGATCACCTCAGATCGAGTAGCGAAAGATTTGCCTGTGATTCGGTCTTGTGCAAAAGCAGATATGCATATTGCGACAAGCCATAAACTCCAAAAGATCTTCATGATGTAAGTTTTAATTTGTGATCTCTGATCCACCAAATAGGATCAGTCCTTTTATAATAAGTTTTTTATCGCTGGCACTGTTTTCAGCAAAATGTCTCTTGTCCGATATGCCACCAAAGAGGTTGGTGACTTTGAATTGAACTTGCCAATCTTGTGGAACTCGAACTTTTGAACCCCCAAACATAAAGAAAACGTCTATGACAGCCGGCTTCGAATCGATTTTGGATGTGGTCAAATCTATATTTGAGCCACCAAAGATGGCGGTCAGTGTTCCTCCTTTAAAATCGTGAGAAGTAATGATCTTATCGCCACCACTAAATATGGCGGTATCATCAATAGTGTCCTTTTCATTCTCATCCCCAAAAGCTTCCTCAGCTGATTTATTCCTGCCGATCAAATAGATACCAATGAAGACTAAAGCTAATGGCCAGAGATTCCAGAGAGACACATAAATATCGAACCAATCGTCAAGGGCGAAAAACACCCCTAAAGCGAGCAAAATAGCACCTAATTTTGAGTTTTCACGCGTGATCAAAAGGTATGCGCCAATAGCGATAAGAATGTTTTCCCAATTGAAAACAAAGTGTCTGATCTGCCAAGGAATGATCTCCACATTGTCAAGTGCCCAAACGGCCCCGATGACAATAAAAATAACGCCTATAAAAAGGCTCTTTCTGTCACTATTCATTTTCTTAAAATACAATTAAAAGTGGAAAGGCTCGATTTACAAAGCAATAAGAAATATGCGAATGGAAGAACAGTTTGTTTGATTGATTCAAAGGGTTGATTACTTTTGCACAATCAATCCTGCGCACGTGGTGGAATTGGTAGACACGCCACCTTGAGGGGGTGGTGCATTAACTTGTGTGGAGGTTCGAATCCTCTCGTGCGCACATCTTAGAGCTCCAGTAGGAGCTTTTTTTATTTGCACCTTTTTTCTTCTGTTTCAATTAGACTACCGAATTCTTTAGAAAGATGTTTGTCCTGCCTAATCACAAAAAATGGTATATCGAACTAGAGGCTTACTTCGATTTCAACGCCAGTGTTCCTTATTGGCTCGCAAGCTGATGATGTGTTGGTCAATTCAGGCGTAGGCACAAATCAACCCGGTGATCCCAGTAATAACGCCTTTACCCATAGATTTAGGATCGACTATAAGTTGACGCCTGGCGTAGATTACCAACCTGGTGTTTACGGCCTAACTATTGTCTTCACAGTGGCCGAAGATCTTTAATTTCTTTTTCTCTCGTCAATTTCAGCAGCTATATTCGTAACAAACGAATAGACTATGGCGATCAATGTTCCTTTGCTAAAAAAGATATGTGAAATGGCCGGTGCGCCTGGATTTGAAAAGCGCATTAGAGATTTTGTGATTAAAGAGGTGGGCCCATTAGTGGATGAGCTCCATGTAGATAATCTCGGTAACGTCATCACGATTAAAAAAGGAGTCAATAATCCCGATGGTAAAAAGGCCATGGTTGCCGCTCATATGGATGAGATCGGATTCATAGTTACCCATATTGACGAAAACGGCTTTTTGAGATTTCACACCTTGGGTGGTTTTGATCCCAAAACCTTGACCGCACAGCGCGTGATCGTGCATGGTAAAGAAGATGTGATCGGAGTTATGGGTACCAAGCCCATCCATGTCATGACTGCAGAGGAACGCAATAAAATCTCTAAGACCACAGACTACTTTATCGATTTGGGTTTGTCGAAGGAAGAGGTGGAGAAGGTGATCTCTATAGGTGATCCGATCACTAGAGAGCGAGAACTGATAGAAATGGGTAATTGTGTCAATTGTAAGTCAATCGACAATCGTGTTTCTGTATTTATTCTTATTGAAACGTTGCGTCAGCTCAAAGACCAGCCTTATGATGTTTATGGAGTATTCACTGTTCAAGAAGAGGTAGGTTTGAGGGGGGCAAATGTTTCTGCTCATCACATCAATCCAGATTTTGGTTTTGGATTAGATACCACGATCGCTTTTGATCTGCCTGGAGCTCAGGCCCATGAAAAGGTGACAAGTTTGGGAGAAGGAGCTGCGATCAAGATCATGGATGCCTCCACTATTTGTGATTACCGTATGGTCGATTATATGAAAAAGATGGCTGATAGAAATAAGATCAAGTGGCAGCCAGAGATCCTCACTGCTGGGGGTACAGATACGGCAGGCGTTCAGCGTATGGGAAAAGATGGTGCGATATCAGGCGCTGTTTCAATTCCAACAAGGCATTTGCATCAAGTTATTGAGATGGCAGATAAAGATGATATTCAGGGAGCAATCGATCTATTGACGGTATGCTTGCAAAGCCTTGATCAATATGATTGGTCGCATTAGATTTTTGAACTAAGCTTGAGACCTGCATAGGCCAAGAGCATACCAATCATAACACTTAGGCCCAAATAGAGAATGGCCTGGACAGGTTTGTTGTCTAAGAGTGCACCCTGGCCTTGCATAGCAAAGGTGGAGAAAGTAGTGAAGCCACCGCAAAACCCTGAGATCAGGAGGAGGTTGGTAGATTCTGAGATGTACTTTTCTTGTTCAGCCCAGCCGAAGAAAAGACCGATCAAAAAGCAACCGATCATATTTACTGTAAAGGTGCCATAGGGTGCAAAACCTTGAATGTTTTTATGCATCGTCTCTTGGATCAAAAAACGAAGTGCGCTGCCTACACCTCCACCTAAAGCCACAATGAGTACATTCTTAAGCATCTTCCTTTACCTCTTTTTTGGCTGCTTTTCGCTTAATATACTTATAAACTTTATCGTAGTCGCTATTCTCTTGGTTGCTCAGTTTAACGTAACCTTTATTTTCAAACACTAATTTAAGCTCGCGAAACTCACCTGATTTGGTCTCGATCAATATCTCCTGCCAAGCACCAAGTGATTTAATGGGTTGGCTAGAGCGAAATAGCCGAAAGGGATAATACACATGAACAATGTCATGGCTGATCTTGATCACCTTGTAATTGAAAATGAGCTTGTATAAAAGGATAGAAGTAGACAGTAGTAATAGGCCCAAAATAACATAACGCCAAGTCGCTGTTTCTCCTCCAAGGATACTATTCATCGTGTAAAACGAACCGCCACCGGTAATGACGGTTGATGCGCTCAATGCAAAAATGGTCTTCCTTTTTGGTTTCGAAACGATCATGTCTGCGAATTAAGTAATTCTTGCTTATATTTTTCAGCATGAGCCTGCATGATTGGAAAGAATTCCATGAACTCCTCATTGAATTCCATATGATACTTTTGCAATTCAATTACGGCTTGATCCATCTTTGAATTGAATTTTGTTCTGCGAGACATTCCAGTGAGAGAGCGCTGTACGCCAGCAATTTCCTTGTAATTGACCAGCCAATTGCCTCGAATCATATAGGGGAGCATATGCTGTGCTTTTTCCGGCATCAATTCGATATGAGATGTGAGCATTTGATATTGATTGTCTACAAATGTCTTCAATGGTATAGAGGCGTATTTACCGAAATTTAGGGCAAGAAAATGGTCATAAAACACATCTACGATCACGCCTGAATAATGCCTGTATTTTTCTTTGAGCCGATCTTTACTCTGATGCACGATCTCTTGTTGGTCGGTAAAACTATCGATCTCTCTGTGAAGTAATATGCCGAGTTGAATTTGTTGAGGATAATCCTCATGCTTTTTGCCTTTGACAAAATCGCCAATAAAGTTGCCTAAGGCAATGTTATTGTCAGTTCCTGAAAGAAGTAAATGAGCTAGAAAGTTGATGGCGTTAGCTTTTTCTAAAGCTAATCAATTGTGTTGTAATTGTCGATCAGCTTTTCTTGAAGAGTTTTTTGATATTGAGGTAATCAATGAAGTAAACCATTCGAATAGTAATGGTATCAAAGTTTGCCGCACCGATCACATTAGAAAAATTCTCACCAAAGCCTAAGTCAGAATTGTTGTCATCCGTACCAATCTGTCTTTTCCATATTACTCTGATCTCACTCCCTGGCTTGAATTGCCAGTTATAATCCATGTCGATATTAAAAGCATTGAAGTTTCTGTCATGGGCTGGTTGTCCTTCGTCATCTAAGCCAGGATAGTCTGAGTCAATTAGGTTACCATCTTGTTGTAGTTTGAAATAATCATTGTATTTCACACGACTCCAATAATGTCTTGCCCTAAAAGTCAAACCCATTCTGTTTGTGAAGATATAGCTAAAATCGATCGTGTTTTCTAAATTCTTGACATTGCGCTGGCCAATAATGATATCTGTAAGGTTGTCATTGATGTCATATAAACGGGTCACATAACCTCTTTCATTATTTCTAATACTGTAGTCTATTCTGTGACTCAACTCAAACCTTTGACCAACCCTAATTCTTTCATTGTGGTTGAACGACTGATTCACATTGTCCCATTCGGCTCGATTACTTATTCTAATTCGGCCATTAGTTCTAAAGTTCTTGCGACTATCAGTTCTGTAATCTACGCTGTAGGAATTCTCTTTTGGGCGTATCAGATAGTACCCATCAACGCGAGGTTCAAAATAATCATAAGTGCTTCTTGGTGTTGATCTGATTTCAAATCCTGTTGACCAAAAGTTTCTAAATTGGCCTCGAACGTTAACAGAGTAATTCGTGTTTGTATACACGCGAGGCTCGTATAATTCATTATATCGGCCACTTAGGCTTACTCTCCAGTTGTTGAAAATCCCCCTAGGCTGAAAAGAGTTATAAGAAACGTTACCCGAGTGCTCCACGCGATTAGCTCTTCTTAAAAAGCCAATATCATTGATGTCATAATCATCTGTTTCCACATTTCTATTTAGCCTGAACTGGAAGTTCCCTCGAGCTTTTGAAAACCCAATGTTGTATTTATATCCTGACTTCACTGCTCTTTCAGCATTGTCCCCTTCATGGGAAATGACATTGCTATAACTGAATAGACCATCTGTCCTCCAAGTCAAGGACTTATCATTCAACCTAAAATTCATAGCTGAAATATTTGCGTCATCAGCGGTACTGCCCCTTATGACCATCGCATTGGTGAAGGTTACACTAGAGTTGTTTTTTAGGTTTTGATCCAGAACGAGGATGTTATAATCTGTCAAAGGATCTCCCTCAATTTCTCTTTTTTCGCCAGTGACGGTGTCCTGCACAGTGACAAGGGTGTGATCCGTGATGGCATTAAAGAATCCTATTCCTAAGCCTTTTCCAGTTCTACCTGTTAGTTTAAATGCATTCAATAATTGTGCAGTGCTTGGTCGGCTAATAAGCTCTTCGGTATCATGGATTTCATCACTGATATGTCCTGTAACACTTCCAATACGTCTGGAATAGAATAAGCCGGCACGATTAAACAATTCTACGCCTTCGATAAAGAATTGTCTTTGTTCATCGAAGCGGACTTCAAAAGGAGAAAGGTTCAATACCTGGTTGTCAGAGCGAACGCCACTGAAATCCGGGATCAAGGTCATATCTAAGGTGAACGCATCTGTTATGCCATAACGCAGATCCATTCCGGCATTGAATTGTGGGTCAACAAAACCTGTAGCTGTAGATCTAGATAATACGGTTGATACATAGGGGTAGAAGAACAATCGAGTAGGGGTTTCAATGTTCTTGAGGTTTTTGACTTCGCCTGCTTGGTTCAAATAACCATCCAATTGTGGGTCTATGCCGTTCCAAAAAGAATCCTCATTGAGGCTGGTGCTCTTACGCATGAAATTTATACCCCAATTTTGTACATCACTACCGTTAAAGCGAAGTACGGCATAGGGTATTTTGTATTCTACTATCCAATGGTCTTCATTGATTTTTGTCTCTGAAAGCCATACTGCATTCCAGTCTTCATCATTTCTCCAGATACGCTCATTTCCTCCACCGCTGTAGCGTGTGTCGTACTGAACGCCCGCCACAGTCACAAACAAACCAACGCCATTGAGGCCTGCTTTGAATGGGTCAAGACTTACACCAAAGTAATCTGAGCTACCAATATTGTCGCGATTGGTTAGGAGGTTGAAAATATCTTCTTTCTTTTCATAGATCTTGGCAATGATGTAAACGGCTTGATCATCATAGACCATGCGCACTTCGGTCTGTCTTTCAGATAATTCACCCGGATTGGGTCTGATCTGAACAAAATCTCCGAGCACCTCAGCCTCCTGCCATATGGCTTCATCCATTTTGGCATCGATCTTCATTTTCTCCGAGGTTCGAATAGCGTTGAAAGACTTCTTTTCGTATTGGGCATAAAGGGCCACATGCGTGGTGAAGACCAAGACGAATAGGAATAAAAGGGTTCTAGATGACTTTTTTAGTGCTTTCAATGCAGCTTTACTAATGAGTTACAAAAGTCTTTAAACGACATTGAATAATACAAGTGTTTTATTCAAGAAGAGTGGATGTGTGGATGAATGGTTGCCGTCTGTAAAAATGAGTGATTTTTAGCGACTAAACAGGCTTCTTACTTTGAGAAAGTCTATAAAGTAGACCAAACGCACGGTGATGGTATCAAAATTTTGTGCAGATACAGTATTCCCGAAATTCTCGAGAAAATCTAACTCAGTTTGTCCATCATCTGTTCCTATGGCGCGTTTCCAAATAATTCTTATTTCACTACCCGGTAAGAATTGCCAATTGTACTCCATGTCAATATTGAACTGATTGAAGTTTCTATCGTGCAAAGGATTACCGTTGTCGTCTAACCCATCATAATCAATCGGACTCAAAGCACCATCTTGAGCTAGATCGTAATAATCGTTGTACAATACCCTAGACCAATAATGTCTTAGCCTAAAAGTTAGCCCCATACGATTGTTGAATATATAACTTGAAGAAAGGGTGTTCGTCAAATTTTGAACATCGCGTTGACCGATAACGACATTTGTCAATTGACCTTGGTCATCTCTCAATTTGGTCACATATCCTCTTTCTTTGTCTCTTCTAGACAGGTCAATGCCATGGCTTACTTGAAATCTACTGCCAATATTTAATCTTGCATTTAGGTTAATGAACTTGTCGGTTTGATCCCATTCAGGACGTTGCCAAAATCTCACCCTTGATGAAATGAATAGGTTCTTTCTCCTGTCCGTACTCAACCGTGTTCCGATTGAAAAATCCTCAGGGCGCACAAACACATAACCATCTTCTCTGGCTTCAAAATAGTCATTGCTAGGCACTGGAGTCGCTCGGGCATCAAGTGAAACGCTCCAGAAGTTTCTAAATGATCCGGAGAAGCTGCCGCTGGTTTGGAATTCAGCAAAGTCATTAGGTTGGTATAACTCTCTGTGCTCAAGTTCTAGGCGATAACTGTAATCATTCCAAATGCCTTTGGGCTCAAATTGTCTATAAGAAAGTTCTAGTCTGTGATCTAATCTATTGGCTCTTCTTAAGAAGCCAAGATCGTTGATGTCATAATCATTAGATTCTACGTTTCTACCCAATTCAAATTGAAAGTTTCCACGTTGTTTTGAAAACTCTAAGTTGTATTTAAAGCCTGTTTTTAAATCGGCTGCACCGCCTTCTATCGCTCTTCTTGCAATTTGACTGTATCCATAAAAACCTCTTAGCCTCCATGTCAAACTCTTGTCATTCAAGCTAAGATTTACACCGGTTACATTGGCATCATCACCATTTTTAGCTCTAAGTACACTGTTATTTGTAAAGGTTACACTCGAGTTGTTTTTCAAATTTTGGTCGAGTACAAGAATATTGAAGTTGGTCAGTGGATCAGCCTCAACTTCTCTGACCTCACCAGTTTCTTTATTTTCCACTTGAACATAAGTTCGGTCGGTTACGGCATTGAAGAAGCCAATACCTAAGCCACTATTTGTTCTTCCTGAAATTTTCGAAGCATTGATAAGCTGTGCGGCTTGTGGTCTCGATCTAATTACTTCTCGCGGGTCAAGGTCTTCAGTCATGTTGCCAAATGTTGCTCCAATCCTTCTAGAATAGAATAAGCCAGCTTTGTTAAAGAGTTCAACACCTTCCGTAAAAAATTGCCTTTGTTCATCGAACCTTACTTCGAAAGGTGAAAGGTTGAGAATTTGATTATCAGAACGGACGCCACTAAAATCTGGAATCAAGGTCATGTCGAGCGTAAAGGCGTCATTTAAACCATATTTGATATCCATACCACCATTCAGTTGAGGTGCAACGAATCCTGTTTGGGTAGATCGACTAACTACAGTGGAGATATAAGGATAAAAGAAGAGTCGTGTTGGCGAATCAATATCTTTGAGGTTCTTCACTCTTCCTGCCTGATTGAGGAAGCCATCAATTTGTGGGTCGATTGGGTTCCAGTAGGAGTATTCATTTCGAGATCTAGATCTTCGACCGAAGTTGATGCCCCATTCTTGGATGTTTTTCGAGTCAAATCGAAGTACAGCATAAGGTATTTTGAATTCAGCTACCCAATAGTCATCATAGATTTTAGTTTCAGAAAGCCAAACCGCATTCCAAGATTCATCATTTCTGTAAAAGCGCTCATCGCCACCATTAGAATACAAATAGTCTAATTGAACACCAGCGGAAGTCACAAAAAGACCTACTCCGTTTAATCCTGCTTTGAAAGGGTCTATGGCAATGCCAAAGAAATCAGCATTTCCTACATTATCTCTATTGGTCAAAAAGTTAAAGATGCTATCACGATCCTCATAGATTTTAGCTGCAACGTAAATCGCTTCGTCATCATAAGATAGCATGACTTCGGTATCTTTAGTTGCCGCTTTCCCGGGGTTGGGTCTACGCTGAGTAAAACCGGAAAGCTTTTTTGTGTTGCTCCAAGTTTCTTCATCCAATATGCCATCAATTTTGATTTTATCCAGCGCACGCTCCGCATTAAACTCTTTTTGAGTAGTCTGCGCTGCAGCGGCAATAGAGATGCAGAAGAATAATATTGAAATTAACTTTTTCACAATGTCTTTCTGATACCTGTACCAACACACATATTTTATGTTTTGTTATCCGTAATGCCAGGAAAATTTGCTAAGCGACAGCTATTTGGCGTGAATGACAACCGTTCATGTAAGTGGCTGATTTGTAAGTGATTATTATCTTTCACTATATTCGAAAATGTAAAAGATATGATAGCCTCGCCTCAAGTTTTCCTGACGCTCGTTCGGTAAGGATTGATTTATACGAAATAAAATTTGGATTTAGGCGAAATTCCTTTTGGTGCACATTGCTTAACTTGCTTCTATGGATGTCTATGGACAAGCTTTAAAGGACTTTGCGCAGGAGCGGGAGGGGGGTAAACTGCTGGTAAATACCAGTTATGGAAAACCTGAGGAAATTCCTGTTTGGTACTTTTTCCGAGAGTTCTCTGAGATGCCAGATTTGGAAAAAATGGCACTTTCTGTTTGCGAAGGAAAGGTCTTAGACATTGGAGCAGGTACGGGCTCACATGCTATTTGCCTTCAACAGATGCAAAAGGAAGTCACTGCCATCGACACGTCTGAAAAAGCAGTCGAGATCATGAAGGCTTCTAAAGTAAAAGATGCTCGCGTTCAAGATTATTTCAGTTTAAAGGGAGATCGGTTCGACACATTGCTTGGCTTAATGAACGGGATTGGATTTATTGGTAAACTAGATCGGCTCAAGCTTTTTCTGGACAAAGCCGATGAGTTACTTAGCCCTGAGGGTCAGATCATTTTGGATTCAAGTGACATCAGCTATCTCTATGATGAGGAAGAAAAGCCGAAAGAACATTATTATGGTGAGGTACAATTCCAATACGAATACTCTGGCCAAAAGGGCGAGTGGTTCGATTGGGTCTATATTGATATGGATACCCTCACTGAAAAAGCATATGAGCTGGGTTGGCTCACTTACATTCTCAACAAGGACGAGAATGATCAATATTTAGCTCGGCTAGTGAGGAGGTAGTTCGAACGTTCTTTGACTGTTCTCTGATCTACTAATTTCGTTTAACTATTTATTCAATTACCTATATTGCTTTTCAACTTTTAAATTATGAAGAGAATATTACTTTTTGCGGCATTGCTCTTTGGGGCAATTTCGCTCAATGCACAAAAAACCATTTTGCATTGTGGAAAGCTGATCGATGGTATATCCGATCAAGTTCAATCCAAAATGTCTGTGATTATCGAGGGCAATAAAATCATATCAGTCGAATCGGGATATACCAGAGGAGGTAATGATGATACGGTTGTCGATCTTAAAAATAAAACGGTAATGCCCGGACTCATGGATATGCATGTGCACATTGAATCTGAGAGTACACCGGCTAGTCAGATCAATGGTTATGTTTTGAATGATGCCGATGTTGCCTACGATGCGCAAGTCTATGCTGAACGTACTTTGATGGCGGGTTTTACGACAGTCCGCGACCTAGGCGGTACTGGAGTCAATGTCTCATTACGTAATGCGATCAATGCTGGAAAAGTGGTAGGCCCTAGAGTCTATACCGCAGAAAGAGCAATTGCGACAACCGGCGGCCATGCCGATCCGACAAATGGAGCCAAAGCAGATCTGATGGGTGATCCTGGTCCAAAAGAAGGGGTTGTCAATAGCTATGAAGAGGCTAAAAAAGCGGTTCGTCAACGTTATAAGAATGGTGCGGATGTGATCAAGATCACGGCTACTGGTGGCGTGCTTTCTGTTGCCAAAGATGGTCAAGGCCCTCAATTCACTATGGAGGAACTCAAAGGAATAGTAGAAATGGCCAACGAGTATGGTTTTGTGACCGCAGCACATGCCCATGGTGATGAAGGCATGTACCGTGCAGTTGCCGCGGGAATCAATACGATCGAACATGGTACTTTCATGTCTGAACGTACCATGGACAAAATGAAAGAAATGGGCACCTATTACGTGCCAACGATCTCCGCAGGTAAGTATGTGGTTGAGAAAGCCAAGATTCCGGGCTTTTTCCCTCCTATTATTGTTCCAAAAGCATTAGAAGTGGGTCCTCAAATTCAAGAGACCTTTGCTGCTGCTTATAAAAGAGGAGTTAAAATTGCTTTTGGTACAGATTCAGGAGTTGCACCTCATGGTACCAATGGGAAAGAATTCATTTTTATGGTAGAGGCAGGAATGAGCCCCATGGAAGCCATCAAGTCGGCTACAAAAACTGCTGCTGAGCTGCTGAGGGTGCAAGATGCTTATGGTTCAGTCGAATCTGGTAAAATGGCAGATATCGTGGCCGTAGATGGAGATCCGATTCAGGATATTTCTGTGATGACCAAGGTCTCTTTTGTGATGAAGGATGGTAAAGTATTTAAGCAGTGATTGGTTAGTGTTTATCAGTTAATTGGAAATCAGAATGCGGCCTAACGGTTTCCCGTTTTTTGTTTCCTAGTTTCCACAGAAAGAAACGACAATATATTCCCGAAGTGCTCGAGCTGTTGCTGAGTTTCTTCGGGAATTTCTTTTCCATTCATTCTTGTTAAGAGTAAGCCGAAAATCCCATTGAGACAAACCTGAATTGGGTTGGTGATCAGGCCCTGAGAAGCCTGAATGTTTTCTCTGATGGCTGGTCGTGCTGCATTGAATACAGCTTGATAATCTGCATTCGATCCTAGCAGTTCAATGCTCAAAGCAGAGAGTTTTTCTACCTCATCCTGCAAGTAACTCAGATGACCCTCATTTTCCAGTCTCTCTTTTTTCATGTCTTCGATCACTTGAGCATACCAGGTTAAGTTTTCCTCTTTGAATTCAGGGCTCATTTTCTCATCGGGAATATTGCCAAAGACATGCACTTTGATCTTTTCGATATCGAATTCGAAATTCCTGATCAGTAGTTCAGTTTGGTACATGTAAATAATGTACTCTGAAATATTCTCTTGCTTTTTCTTGTCCGCCAATAACATAGGCGCAAATGTAATTCAAGAGTTTCTAAAGTCTAAGCATAAATACCGCCCCGATAGATGCCGGAATGTCTCAGCACCTAAAACAATAGACTGTACTTACTGGTATTTAGGCCGCTGCTTTTTGTTTTTAAAAGGCATTTATAAATGAGCGAAGCAGAGACACACAAAATGCACTTGTTTTTTCTATTTTTGCAGTTCTTATGACAGGCATGGAGAGATTTCGGAATTTTTGCATTATCGCACACATCGACCACGGTAAAAGTACCTTGGCTGACAGGTTACTGCAGCACACAGGTACAGTTGCTGATCGTGATATGCAAGAGCAGTTGTTGGATGATATGGATCTGGAGCGTGAACGTGGTATTACCATTAAATCACACGCTATTCAGATGAATTATAATTACAAGGGAGAAGAGTATACCCTTAACCTGATCGATACTCCTGGTCACGTGGATTTTTCCTATGAGGTATCTCGTTCCATTGCGGCTTGCGAAGGCGCATTGCTAATCGTTGATGCATCTCAAGGAGTAGAAGCACAAACCATCTCAAATCTTTATTTGGCTTTAGAGCATGACCTTGAGATCATTCCAGTGTTGAATAAGATCGATTTACCAGGTGCCATGCCAGAAGAAATGACAGATCAGGTAGTTGAGCTACTCGGCTGTGAGCCAGAAGATGTGATTCTAGCCAGCGGTAAAGCGGGTATAGGCATTGATGATATTCTCGAGGCCATTGTTGAAAGAGTGCCTGCACCTAAGGGAGATCCTGATGAGCCTTTGCAAGCAATGATCTTTGATTCTGTCTTCAACTCTTTTAGAGGCATTGAAGTCATCTTCCGTGTATTCAACGGAAAGATCAAAAAGGGTGATAGAATTAAATTCGTCAACACCGGTAAGGAATACTTTGCCGATGAAATAGGCATTTTAGGGCTTCAACAAAAGCCGCAACAAGAAATGGGTGCCGGAAATGTAGGCTACCTCATTTCAGGGATTAAGGTGGCGAAAGAAGTGAAAGTGGGTGATACCATTACCCATCAGGCCAATCCTACGAAAGAATTGATCAAAGGCTTTGAAGATGTAAAGCCTATGGTTTTTGCAGGGATCTACCCAGTCGAGACTTCAGACTTCGAGGAGTTACGTGCTTCTATGGAGAAGCTGCAGCTCAATGATGCTTCATTAGTTTGGGAGCCTGAAACATCTGCTGCCTTAGGATTTGGTTTCCGTTGTGGCTTCCTAGGCATGCTTCATTTGGAGATCGTTCAGGAAAGGCTAGAACGGGAGTTCGACATGACCGTGATCACTACTGTGCCTTCGGTGCAGTTTCATGCCATTATGAATGACGGTTCAATTCAGCATGTCAATGCCCCATCAGAATTGCCAGAATTCAATGTGATGTCGCACTTGGAAGAACCATTCATTCGAGCACAGATCATTTCGAAATCCGATTATGTAGGCTCTATTATTGGACTCTGTATGGAGAAAAGGGGGCAGATCAAAAACCAGGTCTATCTAACCTCTGACCGCGTAGAGTTAACCTTTGAAATGCCGTTGGCCGAGATCGTATTTGACTTCTTTGATAAATTAAAGACGATTTCAAGAGGCTATGCCTCTCTTGATTATGAATTGATCGGTTTCAGACAATCGAATTTGGTCAAGCTCGATATTCAATTGAACGGTGATAAGGTCGATGCGCTTTCAGCTATTGTCCACCGCGATAAAGCTTACGAATGGGGGAAAAGATTGTGCGAGAAACTTCGCGAATTGATCCCAAGACAAATGTTTGAGATCGCGGTTCAAGCCTCTATTGGCACAAAAGTCATTGCACGGGAGACTGTTAGAGCCTTAAGAAAAAATGTTTTAGCGAAGTGTTATGGTGGTGATATTAGCCGTAAGCGTAAACTTTTAGAAAAACAGAAAAAAGGTAAGAAAAGAATGCGTCAGGTAGGTAATGTGGAGATTCCACAAGAAGCCTTTATGGCCGTTCTTAAATTAGACTAATAGGGGAATAGTACATCGTGCTTCGATTTGAAGAATGAGAGCAGACCATATTACGATTTAGATGTTTGGAAGAAATCTAGACTTTTGGTTTCCGAAGTTTATGAGGTTTTGAAAACATTCCCCACTGAGGAGAAATTTGCATTAATCTCCCAAATGAGGAGAGCAGTTATATCTGTACCTTCAAATATTGCTGAAGGTATTGGAAGACAGCACGAGAAAGAAAAAGTTCAGTTCCTTTATATCGCTAGAGGATCTCTCTACGAATTAGAAACTCAGCTCTTTCTAGCATTGGATCAAAATTATTTAGATCAACAAACGATTGATAAATTGTTGAACAGAATAACTGATTGTAAAAAGCTAATTCACGGTTATGTGAATTATTTGAGGAAATAGAAAAATGGAAGCCCGAAGCACGATTTACGAAATACTATTCTTCTATTAAACCAAGCACGAATAACTGAGCACTAGGCACTATTGACCAAATACTATGAAACTATTAGACGGTAAAGCAACAGCACAATCCATCAAAGATGAACTAGCCTGTAAGGTTGAAGAGATCAAAGCAGCAGGTGGCAAAGTCCCTCACTTAGCGGCTGTATTGGTTGGTGAAGACGGAGCAAGTAAGACCTATGTCAACGCCAAAGTAAAAGCTTGTGAGCAAATTGGCTTTGGTTCTACCCTGATCCATTTACCTGAAGATACTTCTGAAGAAGAAGTAATGGCGACAGTTGATCGCCTGAACAATGATAGTGACATTGACGGTTTTATCGTGCAAGTGCCATTACCTAAGCAAATTGATGAGCATAAGGTAGTTGAAGCGATTTTACCAGAGAAAGATGTGGATGGTTTCCATCCTACGAACTTGGGCAAAATGCTGCTCGATCTTCCAACGCTTTTACCCGCTACTCCAAAAGGGATGATGCTATTGATGGAAAGAAATGGCATTGAAACTTCAGGTAAAAATTGTGTAGTGATCGGCAGGAGTCATACAGTAGGCACACCGATTAGCGTATTGATGTCAAGAAATTCCAATCCTGGAAATGCAACCGTGACACTTTGCCACAGTAGAACGCAGAACTTGGCAGAAATCACAAGAAAAGCCGATATTCTCATTGTAGCAATCGGTCGTGAAGGCTTTGTTAGTGAAGACATGGTAAAAGAAGGAGCAATTGTGATCGATGTAGGGATTCACAGAGTGCCTTCGGACAAAACGAAATCTGGCTTTAAGCTTAAGGGCGATGTTAAATTCGATGAAGTGGCACCCAAATGCTCTTATATTACACCAGTACCAGGAGGCGTGGGTCCGATGACGATCGCTTCTTTATTATGGAATACTTATTTGGCGAATCAGAAACTAGTTTAAAAATAAGTCACGTCACCCTGAACTTGTTTCAGGGTCTGGCCAGATGCTGATATAAGTTCAGCATGACGGAAATTTAGAAAAGCAGTTACAGCCACCTGCTATAAAAAAGTTGATATGACAAAAAAACAAATCAAGCTTCCGATCATGGAAGCATTTTACACAATTCAAGGCGAAGGCCATTATTCAGGCACGCCAGCTTATTTTATACGAACTGGTGGTTGTGATGTGGGTTGCGTTTGGTGCGATGTTAAAGACTCATGGGACGCCAAAAAGTGGCCTTTACAATCAGTAGAAGAGATCATTGCTGGTGCTAAAACCGCAAAAGGAAAGATGGTAGTGATCACTGGTGGCGAACCTTTGATGTACGATTTGACCGAATTAACTGACAAATTAGACGCTGAGAATTTCCAAGTGAATATTGAGACGTCCGGTGCTCACCCTTTGAGTGGTTCTTGGGACTGGATCTGTTTTTCTCCAAAAAAATTCATGCAACCTAGAAATGAATTCTATCACGTGGCGGATGAGCTTAAGGTCGTTATATATAATAAGAGTGACTTTAAATGGGCTGAGGAGCATGCAGAAAAGGTAAATCCTGATTGCCTTTTGTATTTACAACCTGAATGGGATAAGTCTGATAAAATGCTTCCACAAGTAATAGAGTATGTAAAAGAGAATCCTAAGTGGAATATTTCGTTACAAACTCATAAGTTCATGGAGATTCCGTGATGTGAAGAAAATTTGCCTCCTCATAATGATCCTGATTTCTTTTTCAGCCTTTGGGCAAGAAGAACTGCATTCCCGTAAAAAGAAGGCCATTGAGGCCTACGAAAAAGCTAGGTCTCTTATTATTATGGGGCAAAATATTGAAGCCAGTAAGTATTTAAGAGAGGCTATTGATAAAGACAAGAGCTTTGATGAAGCGATCTCCCTTTTGATGCAGGTTTACCTAGAAAAAGGTGACAAGACTCAAGCACTAAATTTATATGCCAATAGTATTGAAGAGTTAGATTCTGATTTCCGATCTAAGATCGATTACAATATGGCCAAGTTTTTTTGGCTCAGCGCGGAGTATGAAAGAGCTCAAGCATATGTCGATAAGATCAAGGGAGTTCCTTATAACGTTATTCCACAAGATGTAGAATTGCTTAAAAAGTCAGTTGCCTATGCTTTAGAAGAAAATAAAGATGAGGGCAATTTGGTTTTTGAGCAACTCCAAGCACAAATGAACCTTTTTGATAGGCAGTACTTTCCCTCTCTTGATGCATCAGGTCAATTGGTCTTTACAGCCCGAGATAAAAAATGGGGAGGCGATGAACAAATATTAGTGACTAGAGATAGTGCTGGCAGCTGGGCAGAACCAAAGATGATCAGTGATAAGTTGAACAGTGGTTTAAACGAAGGTACAGCCTCAATATCAGCTGATGGCAAGACGCTAGTTTTTACTGGGTGTAATAGGCCGAATGGGGCGGGCAGTTGCGATCTCTATGTCTCTTATAAAGAACAAGGCGAATGGTTGGAACCTGAAATTTTACCCAACGAGGTAAATTCTCGATTTTGGGAGTCACAACCTTCATTGTCGAGCAATGGACAATCATTGTATTTCGTGAGTACACGCCCGGGTAAAGGAGGACAAGATCTCTGGGTCACCAATAAGGTAGATGGCCAATGGACCAATGCTATTGCGCTCGATGCCATTAATACGGCAAAAGATGACGCTTCACCTTTTATTTACCCAGATGATATCACCTTATTCTTTGCCTCGAATGGAAGGCCTGGCCTCGGCCGATTTGATCTCTTTCGAACTCAGAAAGACGAGAATAGCTGGACAAGCCCAGAGAATCTAGGTTCACCAATAAACGATGAACAAGATCAGATTGGTTATTCTGTGAGTATTGATGCTTGGGCTTATTTTTCAACAACCTTGGGGTCAGGGCGAATTGTGATGAAGCGTTTTAAGTTTCCCGAACGCCTCCTTCCCAAAGTTGAATTCAAAAATATTCAAGTGACCTTGGTAGACAGTTTGACTGGTGAAAAGTTAAAAGGCAGTGTAACGGTTGCCTTTGATGCGTATAATATAGCGCTTGAACCAAGAGAGGTGGGTGTTTATGAAGGCTTAATAAAAGGAGAAATGAATCAGGTTTATGCAGAGGTAATTGGTTACCGGCCTAAACAACAGACTATAGCTAAGCCAAGCACTGAGATCGAATTGCTTATGGCGCCAATGATGAGAACATTCGACCCTATATATTTTGGGTTGAATAAATATCAACTTTCTAGTACTGATCTGCGTAGCTTAGAAGAGCTAGCCAGTTACCTCAAGGAGAATCCTCATCTGAAATTGAACCTTGTGGGCTTTACGGACAGCGTAGGCTCTAGCGAATCGAATTTAGTTTTAGCGCAAAGAAGGGTTGATGCCGTTCTTGACCAGCTTAAGGATTTCAGTGTTCGGCAAGACCGTATAATTTCCAAAGTGAGAGGAGAGCAATTGGCCAATGCTGAAGTTGGTGATAATGCTAACTCCAAACATTATAGAAAAGTAGAAATTGAAGTGATCGTAGCCCAGCGACCTAGAAACTAAGATTTCTGCTTTTCGTCAAGAAATCTTGACCATTCAAATAAAAGTTAAAAAATGTGGATGAAATACGAAACCAAATAAAATTTGGTTTTTTCTAAAACAAGCATTTCTGAAGTTTATAGACAGTTTTAGCCTACCAATAATTGGTATGAATTGATGCGTTTCACTCTCTGAATATACTAAAAAGGCTCAAAAACGCAGCTTTTGACGAAATTTGAGACAACCCAAACAAGACTTGATTTGTTTTAACATTTGTTAACTTATTGTTGACTAACGATTGTTAGTCGTGCTTCCCGCTAACTATACTTACCCTTACTCTTCCAAACAAAATTTTAAAACCGCCCCTATTTTAGTTTAAAGGCAGAAAATTGTGTTATTAACTAGGGGTCTTTGTGATGCCGATTGTTTCTAAAATGTTATTGTTTAATGACTTTTTGGGGCTATGTTTAGCGTTTCAAATAAATAATCTATTCTTATTCAAACTAAAACAAAAGCAATATGAAGAGGATTTTACTGACTTGTTTCATGTTGGCATTTGCGCTGGTATCGACTACAGCGTATGCCCAGGACAGGACAGTTTCCGGTAAAGTGACGGGC